>JAABSP010000095.1 GCA_011390345.1 Desulfobacteraceae bacterium | reverse complement strand
CGGGAAAATGAGGAGCGCCAGGGAGAGCAGAAGGATCAGGCTCGGGATTTCAAGGAGATGTTTGTCAGGGGTTTTCATCTTTCTTTTTTTTCCTGTGGCAGCGGGTGAAAGAGCCGGCTTTGGTTGCCGTTTTCGGGCTTTGGTTGCCGTTTTAAGGGTATGATAGGCCAATTTTGCCGGGTTGACAAGAGGAAGTCTATTGGATTCTTCTTGACATCAAAGGCATTTATTCCATATTAACGGAGGGTGTTGGGAAATCAGGGGACTTCTTTTTTTGAAATCTCCCTTCTTTGAAATCTCCCTTTCATTAACGGCCTCTTCCTCAAGTGAGGAGAAAGTTTTCGATGATTCCATGAGCTTGAAAGAAATCGGAGAGTTTGGGTTGATCAAAAGGATTACCCGGGGAGGTCTCATCCGGAAGAGCGGGGTGATCAAGGCCATCGGCGATGATGCGGCCGTATTCCGGATCGATCCTGGCGAGGTGATTCTGGCCACTACGGATCTGCTGGTGGAGCGAATCCATTTTCTGCGGGATCGGATCTCGGGAAGGGATCTTGGCCATAAATCCCTTGCGGTGAACCTGAGTGACATTGCCGCTATGGGAGGAACAGCTCGGGAGGCTTTCATCAGCATAGGAATTCCTGATGATTGCGGAATCGATTATATAGAAGACTTCTACGACGGCATGAGAGTTCTTGCGGCCGAGCACGAGGTCAATCTGCTGGGCGGGGATACGACCGGATCAAAGAAAGATCTTATCATCAATCTCCTTGTGACAGGATCGGCAAAAGAGGGGGAGATCCTCTATCGAAGGGGCGCACAACCCGGAGATCTGATCTTTTCCACCGGTTTTCTGGGCGACAGCCGGGCCGGCCTCTACCTGATCGTCAACAGCATCGAGTACGAGGATGAGAAGATGCAGGCGCTTGTCAACGCGCACAACCGCCCCAAAGCCTACCTGCGAGAGGGAAGATTTTTGGCACAGCAGCCGGGGGTTCATGCCGCGATCGACACCAGTGACGGCCTCACATCGGATCTGGGCCACATCATGGAGGAGAGCGGGGTCGGGGTCCGCATTCATGCGGAGAAGATCCCTATCTCCGGAAATCTGTACGCCTTCTGTAGCGGCTACAAGTTCGATCCGCTCTCCTGCGCAATTTCGGGGGGGGAGGACTACACTCTTTTATGCACGGTCTCTCCGGAAAGGGCAGATAAGGTCGCGCTCGATTATCGGAAGAGGTTCAAACACCCCCTCTATGCGCTGGGGGAGATCACAGATACCAAAAGAATGGAGATCATCAGGGCCGATGGCAGGATTGAAACCATCCGGGCCTCGGGCTGGGACCACTTTCATCAGGAAGAATAGTAGAGAGGGAATGAGTAAACAGTATCATAAGGTATTGACCATTGCGGGATCGGACAGCGGCGGCGGCGCCGGGATTCAGGCCGATCTCAAGACATTTTCAGCGCTGGGCTGTTTCGGGATGTCCGCGATCACGGCGCTTACCGCGCAGAATACCCAGGGCGTCACCGCTATCCACGGGGTTCCGCGGGAGATGGTGGGGGCACAGATCGATGCGATCTTCAATGATATGGGGGCCGACGCGGTCAAGATCGGGATGCTCTTTTCCGCGGATATCGTCAACATCGTTGCCGATAAACTGCTGGAGTACCGGGCAAAGCAGATCGTACTCGATCCGGTGATGGTGGCTCAGAGCGGCGATAAGCTGCTGCAGGAGGATGCCATCGCGGCCATCAAATCCCGGCTGATTCCCATGGCCGATGTGATCACCCCGAATCTGCCCGAGGCGGCCGTGCTGCTGGAGCGAAATATAGAGCAGTATGAGGAGATGGCCCGGGCAGCGAGGGATCTGGCCGATCTGGGGCCCAAAAGTGTCCTGTTGAAGGGGGGCCATCTGCGGGAATCGGAGTCCAACGATCTTCTATACATTCCTTCGACAGACCGCTTTATTCCGCTGGAGGGATCGAGGATCGACACCAAAAACACCCACGGAACCGGATGTACCCTCTCATCGGCGCTGGCCGCGTTTCTTGCAAAAGGCTTGCCGCTGGAGGAGGCCGGTGTGGGCGCGAAACGGTACATTCTTCAGGCCATTGGTAAAGGAGCCGAATATCGGCTAGGCAGAGGCCACGGGCCGGTGCATCATTTCTTTGAATTCTGGAATTAGGGGAAGAAACGATCCCTTCTTCTGACAGCTACTCATCCGGCTGGTTCTTTGACCGCCGGGATCATGTTCTTCTCAGGATCGTCGATGAGGTTCGCGCCAGCGGCGACGCGCCCGGCGATGTCAACAAGACCTTCTACCCCTTTTTTCATCCCCGGGGCATCCGGGAGATGACCGAATCGAGGGGTTTGAGGATCGCGTATGCCGTGGTCTTTCTCCTCGATTCCCTGGAGACCGACAAGGTTGACAACCGGCTGGTGGCGCTTCAGTCCCTGCGGGAGGAGGTGCTGACCGTTGCCGAAGGCTCCATGCCCAAAAATACCGCCCGGGTCCTCATCGAGATCATGAAGGAGCTTGTTCGGGTCTCCGGGGATGAAATCCGGCGCCTGAAGCTGGCCCGGGAATTTCGGATAGCCACGTCCGGAAAGCCCCGGCTGATCCGGAAGTTTCTCCGGCGTTATCACCTCCTGGAGATGCCTGAGGAGTGGAACCAGATCGCATTTGACGACCATGTCCATGATGCAGCCACCAAGGGTCGGAAATCCGGGACACACTTGATCATGGATGCCTGGATCAAGGGGATTCGCCGTCTCCGGGTGATCTACTACAACCATATCCATCCTGTATCGGCCATGGAGCTGCTGGAGGCCGCTCGGATCATGGGGATCGATGTCCGGATCGGTATAGAATTCGCGGCTCAGTTCCGTGGGAAATATGTCCAGTTGATCTGGGTTCCCAGAGGGTTTGTCGATTCCCAGGATTTTCTCTGCTTTCTGGCAGAGCCGCGGCTGGCCGATTTCATGATCCGGGCCCGGGAGGTATCGGCTTACCGGGAGCGGGGGGTGATGGCGGTGCTGGACCGTTTCAACGATGTTCATCGGCCCGAGATCGAAGCGACTTGCGCCATTCCTCTTCCCCGGCTCGATCGATCCGCATTCAAGCGATTCGTGGGAACGGGCCAGGCTTCTCTGGTGCATCTGAGCCGCTTTATCCATCGCCAAATGATGCAGGCCATTGATGAGAACCGGCCCGATTCCGCTTCAGCGGCTGAGGCAGAGAGGGGGCAGCAGGATGAGCCGGATCTGCTTCGGACAAAGATCGAGGATTTGGACCCGAATTTGGACCCGGATGAGATCCTCTCCCGATATCTGAGCCCTTCTGCCAATCCTGATCTTCCGGACCCCTCCCTTTTCATGGATTCCCCGGACCTTCCGGATCTTCTCCGCCTCACTCCCCGGGAGCTGGCAGAAGAGCTTTCCTGCCTCCGCTCCACTTTTCGGATCACGCTAAATCTTAGCAACCTCGATGCGGCCGATGTGCTGGAGATCCTGTATGACTGCGAAGGCGCGATCACCCGTCTGGAGATCTTCAATCTGAAAGATTATATCAACGGAAAGACCGGGCATCTCGAGTACATCGACGCGCTCCAGCGGGCACTGAACAGCGGCAACACCATTGCGATCAAGCGAATCATCCAGGAGATCATCGAGGGGCTGAAAGAGAATGAAAAGAGGGCTTCCGATGGGGGCAGGATCGAAAAGCTACAGGGGATTCTGCACGATATCGGCCAGTTCAAGACCCAGTACAAACTCAAGCCCTTAAAAGCGCGCATCGGCTCCGACTCCACGGGCCGGTCGGTCCGGTTCCACGGCATGGGTTTGGTGGTGGTGGAGACCCTGCCGAAACCGGCAAGGCTGGCGCTTTTCCGATGGGCCGACGATATCCGTCTGATGATTCCCATGCGCCTTTCCGTCAACCGGCGGATCACCCATATTCCCCATGACAGGACTCATCCGCTGGGGCCCGGCTTCTGCCGGATCACGGAAAGCCTCCCCCTGCTGGGACGGATCTGCCGCACCGAGCAGGAGGACTGGCTGGTGCATGAGGATTCCATCCATATGGAAAGCCCCGGCAACATCGTCACCCTCGGCGGGGTTCGCCATCATGGAGACAAGGCCGAGGCCAAAAAAGGGTTGAACGGACCCCGAAAGAGCTGCCTCTCATTCAAGTACCTGAGAACCGATCTGCGTAACGGTCTCAAGGTCTTTTTCGGTTTTGTTCCGGCCTTTGCCACCTTTTTTTTCAAATATGACTGGTGGGTGCTGGCCTGGCTGGGTGCGCCGATCTGGTTTGCCATCACCGGTTTTCGAAACATCGTCCAGTCGGTGCTGGGGGGAGGGGGGCTGCGTCGCTCTCCGCTGCTGCGCTGGAATGATTATGTCTCCTGGGAGCGGCTGACCGATTCCCTGCTCTATACCGGCTTTTCGGTTCCTCTGCTCGATCTGGTGGTCAAGACCTGGGTGCTGGACCAGGGTTTTGGAATCGATACCATGACCGCGCCGATTCAGCTCTACGCGTGGATGGCACTGGCCAACGGCATCTACATCTCGGGCCACAACATCTTCCGGGGACTGCCCAGGGGCGCGATCTACGGCAATTTCTTCAGAAGCATCCTATCCATTCCCATCGCGGTTTTCTTCAACTCCATGATCGGCCTTCTGCTGGGAGCCGCGGGAGTTGTCGGGGTCGAGTCCGCACTTCAGAAATGGGCCGCGGTCATCTCCAAGCTCGCGTCCGACTGTGTGGCCGGGATCATCGAAGGGGCCGCGGACCGGTACGCCAATATCCGGCGGCGGCTGCGGGATTATCAAAGCAAAAGTCGGCTGCTCTTTGATATCTATGCGGAACTGGAAATGCTCTTTCCGGAAAGAGATGTTCCTGCTATGCTCAATTCCCCGGCAAAGATCCGGGATACTCGCAATGCCGAGGCTTTTGACTTGGAGAAGATCATCATGATCAATGCTTTGGACATGCTCTATTTCTGGATGTATCAGCCCCGTTCCCGCAGTGCGCTGCGCCAGTTGATGCAGGGAATGTCGGACGAGGAGCGAAAGATCTTCACAAAGACCCAATCTGTTCTCCGACGCCACCAGGAGATCAGCCTGCTGCTGGTCAACGGCATCCTCGGCGCAAACTTCATGAAGGCGCTGGCCTTCTATCTGGATCGTTCAGAGGAGTACCTCAAAGACCTGGAGGAGACGGTTTAGGCAAAAATCGATTTTGATCCTATGCCCTTTCCGCCGCCATAAAGGTTTACAGATGATTGTTCTTTTGATATATATCGCTTACAGAAAACGGAGCAAATCAGATGAAGAACATTTTTTTGGAAAATTTAAATAAATATGATATTCCCTATATGGAAGCCGACCTGAAAAGAGTATGTAAATCTTTTGGTGTTCAGCGTTTGCTCAGTTTCGGTTCCATCAATACCGATACATTTGGTCCTGAAAGCGATATCGATATATTGGTAAAATTTGATCAATCAGAAACGTACAATTATTTCGATCGATATTTCGGGCTGAAGGAGAAATTGGAAGTTATTTTCAATAGACCCGTCGAACTTGTATTTGAAAAAGAGTTCAAAAACCCTTATTTCCAGGAATCCGTCAATCGAACCAAGAGAATTATTTATGAGGCATGAAATCAAAAAATTACTTTTTGATATCCATGAAGCAGCAAATGATATTGAGAATTTTGTAGAAGGTATTGAATTTTCTCAGTTCAGGAGCAACAAATTACTTCAGGCGGCTGTGGAAAGGAAATTTGAAATCATTGGTGAAGCCCTGAATAGAATCAAAGCAATTGATTCTGAATTTATAGAAAATATAAAGGATTACAGAAGAATTATCGGTTTCAGAAACATTATCGCACACGGGTATGATATCATCGAATTTGAAGTCGTATGGGCAGCGGTTAAAACGCATTTACCTATATTAAAACAAGATGTTAAATACTATTTAGGCGGCTGAATCGGCGCTGAATTACGGCGGAAATAACAAATGGATACGCAGATAATAGTCCCCCTTGTCCACAATGCCGCGCTTCTCCTGGTTCTGGCGGTTCTTTACGACCTGATCCCCATCCGGCCCGGGCCCAACCGGTTCGCGGCCCAGGCAATCAACGGGATGATCATCGGTCTCATCGCCATCGCTGTCATGACCAACCCTCTCCATTTCTCCCCTGGTGTCGTCTTCGACACCCGATCTGTTCTCCTCAGCATGACCGGACTCTTTTTCGGCACGATTCCCGCTGTCATTGCCGCCATTATTGCCGCACTCTACAGATTTCTGGGGGGCGGCGCGGGCACATGGGTCGGCATCGGAGTGATTGCAACTTCAGCGGGAATCGGAATCCTCTGGCGGCGGGTGCGGAGCCAGAGAAATCCAAGCCATTTTCTGCTGCTGGAACTCTACCTGCTCGGGATCGTGGTCCACGTTGTCATGCTTCTGCTGATGCTCTTTCTGCCCTGGCCCATTGCAGTTAAAGTACTCTCCGGTATCACGATTCCGGTGATGCTCATCTATCCGGTCGGAACGGTTCTGCTGGGGCGTCTGCTGGCTCTTCAGCAGGAGCGGAGAAAATCGGTGGAAGCATTGACCGAGAGCGAATCCCGGTACCGAAGCCTTTTTGAAAGCAACAATGCGGTCATACTGCTGATCGATCTGGAGAGCGGGGCCATCCGGGATGCCAATGCCGCGGCCTGCCGTTACTACGGTTGGCCCCGGGAGGAGATGATCCAAAAGGGGATTGCCGACATCAACACCCTTTCGATGAACGAAATCAAGGCCGAAATGGAGCGGGCCGCCAGGGACGAGCGGAACCATTTTTTCTTCAAGCATTGTCTGGCCGACGGCTCCGTGAGAGATGTCGAGATCTATTCCGGAACCATTCGGGTTGAAGGTGAAGATCTTCTCTATTCCCTTGTCTTCGATGTCACAGACCGGCTCATGGCCGAAAGGACCCTGACCTGTGAGCGGAAGCGGTTCAAACAGATTCTGGATGCCTTTCCCAATGGGATCTACATCGTCAATGCCGATTATAAGATCGAATATGTCAACCCTCGGCTTAAGGAGGAGTTTGGCCTTGTTGAGGGACGGAAGTGCCACGAATACCTCCATGACATCCCGGCTCCCTGCAACTGGTGTCCCAATCCCAAGGTGCTGCAGGGGGAGCGGGTGGAATGGGAGTGGTACAACCCCGCAAACGATCGGATGTATGATCTTTACGATATCCCCCTTTACAATGATGACGGAACCGTCTCCAAAATCGAGTTCTTTCACGACATCACCGAACGGAAAAGAGCTGAGGAGAATCAGCGGAACCTTGAGGAGCAGCTCTTTCACGCTCAGAAGATGGATGCGGTGGGCCGGCTGGCCGGCGGGGTGGCCCATGATTTCAACAACCTGCTCTCCGTCATATTGGGGTATGGAGATATGATGCTGGAGGAGATGAAGCCGGATCATCCGGACCGGACTTCGCTCCAGGAGATCTATAACGCGGGGGTGCGGGCTCAGAAACTGACCCGGCAGTTGCTCGCCTTCAGCCGGCGCCAGGTGCTCGATGTCCGGATCATCGATGTCAACACGGCCGTCTCCGGGTTTGCAAAGATGATGCACCGGCTCATCGGCGAGGATATAGAGCTGAAGCTGAACATCTCCACAAATGAGGTGCGGGTCAAGGCCGATATGTCGCAGTTGGAGCAGGTGCTGATGAACCTTGCGGTCAATGCCAGAGACGCGATGCCCGATGGCGGGGAACTCTCGATCGAGACCGGCATTGTGGAGCTGGATCGGGCATATGCGGCCCAAAGGCCCGATGTGAATCCCGGCACATACGGGATGATCGCGGTAAGGGACAATGGGACCGGGATGGATTCCGAGACTCTCCATCAGATCTTCGAGCCCTTCTTCAGCACCAAGGAGAAGTCCAAGGGGACCGGTCTGGGGCTTTCAACGGTATTCGGAATCGTCAAGCAGCACGGCGGAAATATCTGGGTCTACAGCGAGCCGGGGCATGGAAGCATCTTCAAGATCTATCTTCCCCATACGGCCGATGCGGATCTGTCATTTGGCGAAAACAGCACATCGATTCCGGTTCTCCCCGGTTCCGCGACCGTGATGGTGGTAGAAGATGATCCCGGGGTCAAACGGCTGGTCTGCAACATCCTGTCCGGTAAAGGGTATCAGGTGCTGGAGACCCGGAATGTGGATCATGCCATTGCCCTGGCCAGGGAACACAGCGGAAAAGTCCATCTGGTGCTGACCGATGTGATCATGCCCGGGATGAACGGCCCGGCCCTCTACCAGAAGATCGTGCAGTACCATCCCGAAGCCCGGGTGCTCTATATGTCCGGCTATACCGAGAACATCATCACCCGTCAGGGGGTGCTGATGGAGGGCATCCATTTTCTGGAAAAGCCCTTTTCCACAAAGAAGCTGCTGCAGAAGATCGGGGAGATCTTGACAGGACAGGGATAATCCGATCAATTCGGTTAAAATTTTGTTAGATGAAATAAAAAAGCTTGCCTTTTGGAATATGGCTTACTAATATCATTCACCCTTTCGGCATGAAGCCGGCAAGGGCAAAGATACAGGCCATAATTCAGATGAGACTGACGACCACCAAACGACAGAGAATGACCCGGTTCAAGCCCAGGAGCTTCGGCAAGCGAAAACCTTTCTGTCTCCACTATTCAGCATGTCTCAGCACGGCCGCGCATGAAAACGTCGATCTCGACTGCCGCGGGTGTGAGAAGTTCCTGCATCATGACATCCCCTTTGATCTGATGGAGATCCGGGCATGTCAGAATCTGCTGCAGGCGATCTTCAATCAGCCCGTCAACATCGAGCCGGACCGGCAGAATTTCAGCCGGTCCTCATGGGAGCCGAATCGGCGGGGGGACAGAAAAGATGAGGGTTATGAGGAGGAGTAGGGGCTTTTTAGGCCCCGGGTGATCCTTTTTTCCGTAGGCGCCAAAATTGTGCTGATAGGACCCGTTCAGGCGGCGCGGCTACGGTCTTCTTTTCCCATGCCAGGGCGGCCCCGCGCAAAGCCAACAGGCGGCCGATGCCGGCGGCGCGGGTTGCCGCAGTCCGGATCAGGGTTTCAGACCATCATTGAACCGTTGATGCCTTTTTTAGAACCGATCGGCTCAGGGTAAAGATCGTGATTTCCGGGCGGCAGTTGATCCGGATGGGAATTACGCTGAAGCCGATGCCTCGATTGACATACAGATGGTTGCCGGGGGCTCCGAAATCTTTGATCCAGCCGTCCCCATGAACCTCCTCTCGCTTGACGATCCTCATATAGGACAATGTCGGCATAAAAGGGATACGAATCTGCCCCCCGTGATTGTGTCCTGCCACTGCCAGCGGGGCTGTATTCCGCGGAAAGAAGGGGAATGAATTGGGGTTGTGCATCATCACCAGCCGAGGGCTGGAACCCGGGACATGGGCCAGGGCATCTTGCGCGTTGTCCAGACCAGGCCATCGAGCATCCACTCCCACCAGATACAATGCCTCGTCTTTGACAGGGTCGGTTTCAGATGAGGCTCCCGGCGGTGCGGGGAGGGGTACAGCTTTGTTCTGCAGAACCTGTATCCCAATCTCTTCCAAGGCTTTCCGGATCTGCGATGCCGATTCAAGATTGAAAAGGGCCTTCGGTTTATCCATCCGATAATCGTGATTGCCGAAAACGGCATAGGTGGGAATCCCGGCCTCCGGCAGGGGCCGAATCGATGCAATGACCTTTTTCAGGTCTTTGTGTGGCTCTTCACTGCGGCCGTAGACAAAATCCCCCGCGATCATAACCAGGGCCGGACGGATTTTAATCAGACGGGCCACACTCCGGCGGACCGTTGGGATATTGTCCATCCACATCCCGATCTGCAAATCAGACAGCAGACCCACCCGTTGCCCTTCCCAGGCCCGGGGCAGATCATAAATTTCGGCCCGCTCCTCTTCCACTTCGATAACATACGGCTCGACCAGCCCCCAGACGAGCAGTAACAGGAAAATCGCCAACAATCCATACAGGCCATACTTCAAATATCTCATACTCCCCCAAACTGTTTTGCGGATTCTTTCCTGATGTACAAATACTTCACTTCTTATCTGTATCGCATCTGCAGGATAAAGGGTATGGGGAAAAAAGGGTATTTGCAGCGAAAATGGAGGGTATTATTTTGGGGGATGCTGAAGAGAAACAGCTAGAATATCAATCATAGACCGGAACTTCATCCGGAATCCGCATCGTTACGGAAAAGCCCTTGCCGGGTGCGCTGTCGATCTCGATTTCCCCGCCCAGAAACCTGATCCGCTCCTCGATGGCAAAGAGCCCCAGCCCCGCAGACTTCTCCCGCCGCCCCTCCAGGCCGGAAATGCCTATTCCCTCCCCCTGGTCCGACACCCGGATCACGATATCATCCCCCTCCCGCCGGACCAGGATGAGGGCGGCCCCTGCTCCCGAATGTTTATGGCTGTTGAAAAGAAGCTCCCGAACCGATCGGTAGAGGACAAATGGCAAGGTGGGAGAGAGAGGATCAATGCCTTCGGCCGCATCGAGTGTCACTTCCTGATCGTATTTCTCCTTCACATCCCTGGACAACCAGTCCAGCGCTGAAATCAGGCCGTTTTTCCGCAGCGCCGGAGGACTCAGTTCGTGTGAGAGGCCCCGAGCCTTTCCGATCGACTCGTCAATCAGCTCTTTGATGGCTTTTAACTGATCCGACTCCTTTTTTTTGTGTGGAGCGGAAGAGGCCAGCATTTCAAAGCGGAACCGGAGTGCTGTCAGGAGCTGCTGGAGGTCATCATGGAGGATATCGGCAAAGCGCTGGTGCTCCTGCTCTTCGGTTCTGGAAAGCTCCCTTGCCAGATTCTGGAGCTGTGCGGTGCGCTGTTCGGCCTCAGCGGTCCGCTCCTTCACCCGGCGCTCCAGTGTCTTGTTCAGCTCCATCAACTCTTTTTCAGAGCGCTTCTGCTCCGTGACATCGATGATCGCGCCTCGGACCCGCACGGGCCTTCGCCCCTGGTCCGTCTCCTCAAAGGTGGTCTTGCCCCGGGTGGCCAGCCAGACCTCCCGGCCATCAGGAATCTGCACGCGAAAGTCGATCCGGAAAACCGGATTCTCAGAGGGCTCCAATGCCTGCGCGGCATAGCTTTCGATCATATGCCGGTCTTCGGGATGGATGCGTTTCCATACCTGCCGGATCGATTTTGCCGCATCCGGATCAGGATCGATAGCAAAGAGCTGGTGGGTCCGCTTTGAACCGCAGACCTCATCCGCATCCATATTATACTCCCATAGCCCGACGCCGCCGGCCTCCATGGCAAGTGAGCGCCACTCCTCACTGCGGCGCAGCTCCTCTTTCACCTCCTGCAACTGCAGAAGCGCAACCGCACTCTTTCCGATGATCGCATCCACCTGCTGCCCCTGAAGGGCTTCGATGATGTCCTCTGCGGACCGAAGCCTCTGCTGCAGCTCCTCGTATGTCGGTCTTCCGTAAGGCATTTTTTTTATTTTTTATTTACGCGGTCAAATCGAGTTGAAGTGCCTTCAACAGCTTGCTGGTGTCGCTCAGATCCCCCAATACGGTCACTTTGGGAGGGGGCTCCGTCACCAACAGAGCCGGTGTCACCAGAATGTTATGGGCCAGGGCCGCTTTATAATCTTTCAGCACATCCACCACTTCCAGATCGTATCTGCCCTTGAGGCGATCTTCGCAGACCCGCAGGAGATTCTCCCTGGCCCTTACGGAGTTGAGCCCTTCCCCGGCCACAAAGAGGATCATCTTTCGATGATCATAGGTATTCGATTCCTTGGCCACGGAGAGAATCATCGGGCATCTCCCCCGGCTCCGTCATCGTCTTCATCCATCAGGATGCCCTGGTCGGTTATATGAAACCGGTGGAACCGGTGGGAATGGCTTGCTCCCCGGGATTTCAGCGCCAGTACGGAGCGGCCGAAGATGTCCCCCTTCCTGTCATAGTCGAGGATCACGGCCGTATCGATGAGGGAGGAGATCCCCACGCCGCTGATCTCATCCACCGGGGCCCGGCTGCTGGTCTGATTGGTGTAGATGCAGGTGATGCCGTTTTTCTTGCACTCGTCCATGAGGCGTACCATAAAATTGAAGGCCGCCTTTTCAGAGCCCATCCTGACGGCGGCAGAGACCGCATCCACAATGTGGTGGCTGGGTCTGAATTCTTCCATGCTGCTGAAAATCCGGTAGAGATGCTCTTCCACCCCCATGGCCTCGGGCATGGCCGTAAGAAAGCGCAGATTCTGCTCGGCCACATGGGGGGCAAGGTCGATATTCATGCTCTTCATGCCGATGATCAGGGTTTCCGGAGACTCTTCAAAGCTGACATACTGAACCCGTTCTCCTCGCCGGCATGCGGCTTGGGTGAAGAGGCTGGAGAATGTGGTTTTGCCGCTGCCCGTAGGGCCGCTGATGAGAACTGTGGAGCCCTGCCGGTATCCGCCCCCCATGATCCGGTCAAGCGTTGCCATGCCCGCGGAGATCACCTGCCCCAAAGGCTTGTGGTTGAGCGCGGCCGATGTGACAGGCATCAGAACGAGCCCGTCTCTGGTGATGATGAAGGGGTGTTCGTTGCTGCTGTATCCCGAGCCCCGGTACTTGACCACCCGAAGCCTCCGGGTCATCACCTGCCCGTCGATCCGCTGGTCCAGATAGATGACGCAGTCTGCCAGATAGTCGAGAAAATCGTACTTCTCGACGCTGTGAAAGCTCTGGCTCAGCTTGGCGGTGACGAGCGCGGTCATGCCGTTGGCATTCAGCCATCTGTTGAGGTTCCAGCACTCATCCATCTGGCGTTCCGGGTCGTTGAAGAGCCGCAGAAGAACATCCAGCGCGTCGATGAGGATAAAGCGGGCTCCGATCTCTTGGGCCTTGCCGGCCAGCACGGCCAGGAGCCCTTCGATGCTGAACTCTCCGCCCCGGATGGCCCTGTAGTCGATTTCCGGATGGATCACCGCAAGTTTTCCGGCCTCTTCCATAGCATTAAGGTCCCATCCCATGGTCAGGGCATTGATGCGGACAGCCTCGCCCCCCTCCTCGAAACAGACCATGAGGCCGGGTGTGCCGGCCGCGGCATTCCGGTAAAAGATCTCCAGCGCAAGCATGGTCTTTCCGGACCCGGGGCCGCCGCTCAAGATCGTCATCCTATCTTCGGGAATGCCTCCGTCGAGGATCAGGTCCAGACCGGGAATATGGGTCGGCAGCTTGTCCAGCAGACGAACCCGAGACTCGGACATTTTTTGATCTGGTGCTGGATGGATACTTACCATTGAAAATCAATCCTTTCCCGAGGTGTATATCCCTTTCGTGCGATCATGCACGATAAACAATCTTATTCTATTCTCCGGTATTCGTCCAGAAATATTTATTTCTTATTGTTCCTGCCTGAAAATAAAATCCTTGCCAATCTCTTTGAATTCGTTCAAGAATAAAGGATGTGATTAATGCCGAAACATGCCGTAACCAACCCAGGAGAAGGAGAGAGATCATGATAATCGGAGTTTTGAAAGAGATCAAGTCGGAGGAGAACCGGGTCTCCATGACCCCGGCCGGCGTCGAAATCATGCGTCAGAAAGGACACACGGTGCTGGTGGAGAAGAGCGCCGGTCTCGGCAGCGGTTTTTCCGATTCCGATTATCAGGAACATGGTGCTGAAATATGTGACACTCCAAAGGATATCTACGACCGGGCCGAGATGGTGATGCACGTCAAAGAACCGCTGCCCAGTGAATATGATCTCATCCGAAAAGGGCAGATCGTCTTCACCTATCTCCATCTGGCCGCGGCCCAAGAGCTGACCCGGGCGCTGATCAAGAGCAGATCGGTCTGCATCGCCTACGAGACGGTTCAAAAGGCGGATCGCTCCCTTCCCCTGCTCACTCCCATGAGCCAGGTCGCGGGCCGGATGGCGATTCAGCAGGGGGCAAAATACCTGGAGATGGCCCAAGGGGGCCACGGAATTCTGCTGGGAGGGGTTCCCGGTGTGGACCCGGGCATGGTGGTGGTCATTGGCGGCGGTGTGGTGGGAACCAACGCGGCCAAAATGGCCTGCGGTCTGGGCGCGAAGGTCTATGTGCTTGATATGAACCTGGAGCGGCTTCGTTATTTGAGCGATGTGATGCCGGCCAACTGCTTTACCCTCATGTCCACTCCCGTGGTGATTCGGGATCTGGTGACAAGGGCCGATCTGGTGGTGGGTGCAGTACTCATTCCCGGAGCAAAGGCGCCCCGGCTCGTCACAAAGGAGATGCTTTCCACCATGAAAAAGGGTTCGGTGCTGGTGGATGTGGCCATTGACCAGGGTGGGTGTTTTGAGACCTCCAGACCGACCACCCATTCGGACCCCACCTATATCGTTGACGGTGTTGTGCATTACTGCGTGGCCAATATGCCCGGTGCAGTGCCGAAAACTTCCACGATGGCGCTGACAAATTCCACCCTTCCCTATGCAGTGGAGATTGCAGACAAGGGATGGAAAAAGTCGATGCAGGAGAACCAGGAGATCCGCAAAGGAGCCAATGTGATCGACGGAAAGATCACCTGCAAAGGGGTGGCGGAAGCCTTGGATCTCGAATATACGCCCATTGACAAGCTTTTGTAATTCCGACCGACCCAAACCGGAGCGCCAGCCTCATTTCAAAACCGCTACGCAACCTATACGCAATCATAAAAACACAAAAGGCGTAACCCGTTAAGATTACGCCTTTACTTTTTAAGTGGTGCCGAAGGGGAGATTCTATCAGAGCGGGCGTTTGATTTTTAACCAACTGAAAAGGTTGAAGATCAAAACCCGCTCTTTTCTTTGGATGTCACATTTGTACCATCAAACGCAACCTATACGCGACCACGAAACCCGAACCTATCCCATCTGCCGTTTCCCCTGAAACCGGGGGGATTCGTCAAAAATAATTTCCTTTCCGCTTCCCTTGCATCATCCTCGTTATCTTTCCGTTTCCGATTTCCCTGGAGCCGTCTTCGATGCCCCACCCTTTGCCGGACCATCCGGAACAATGATCATCAGCTCATTGGGCGTACAGTCGAAATAGATGCAGAGCTTTTCGATGTTGTCCGTGGTCGTGTTGTAATCCCCCCGACTGTTCGCGATCCGGGACAATGTGTTGCGGGTGATCCCCGCTTCTTTGGCAACATCTGTGAGGGTAATCGTTTTCTCTTCCTCGAACTGTTTCTTTGCCAATAACTCTTTGATGCGGAACTTGACCATTTCATCCTCCTTTTTCACCATATTTGGGTAGTATATAACATATTTTTGTATTCTTGCAAAATATTCTTGACAAGCCAAAAGGTAATAAGGCATAAATGTGATAAATGGTATATATGGAATTCGATAGTTATTGTTCATCTAACAAGTGAACTATGAAAGGAGGTAAACGATTGAAAAATGAGGCAAGGGACAGCAAGCCTCCTGTCAAGCGCGACATCAACGAGCTGTTGAACGAGCTGGACATGGGGCTGTCTGCGATTCGGGCGCTGGGGGGCTTGCTCTATTTCGTGGATTCGGATATGGAACTTTTCGGCGGGAAATGCGATGAGGCAACCGATCTGAGAGATGGTCTGCGTCGGCTGACCGGTCTTTATTCGGACTGGCAGACGGGCATCATCGATGAGATCCGGGATGCAGTAACCCAATCCAGGGAGCAGGAACATGGATCATGAGGCCGGGACGGTCAACCACTTCAACGGGTCATTCGAGACCGTCAACATCTGTGAGAACGAATTCAACGGGCCGGTTCTGCAGTTGGTTCTTCCACCGGTTCCGGAGGGCCGGAGAATAAAGGAGATCACGATCCACATCAGCTTTGAGGATGAAGGGTCTGCTGATGGCTGATCAACTGCTCTTCCATTGGCATACCCGGGAAACCTTCTTCACCCGGAGGCCAACCATTCAGATCCGGTTGTCATTTCCCCCACCGGATCGGCAGATTCAAGGCGTAACGGTTCAAATCACGTTTGATCAACCCGAAACAGAAAGGAAAGGAACAGCGATGAGTGAGACAGGAAAATTCAAGCTTTGGAGAGACGGACAGAAGGATCTCGAATTCGAGGGGGTGGAGCTGGCCAGTGTGGACAACCGGAGCCATCAGGGGGAGAAGGAGTCGCGATGGACTGAGCTGGCCCTGTATCGCACCCGGGGCGGAAAGTATGTACTCCATCGGAAAGACCGGACCTGCTGGCAGGGGGAAGAGGATTCGGAGACCGCAGAGGTCTTTGATACGGTGTCGGATCTGGTGGATGAGATCACAGAGGAGGGGGGCGTCGGCAACCTTTATAAGGAGCTGATCGAGGAGGCGGCAAAGGAGGATGATGCCCTGGATGATGTTCTCGTGGAGCGGATCGAGTAATTGACGGGTAATTGATCCAGAAAAAAGCCCTTCCCCCCGGTTGAATCTTTGGCGAGCTTCTCCGATGGGAAGGGCTGGAATGCAACAACCGCGAGGGTTGCAGCCTTTTAAAGATAGCATCTGATCTGCTTCTCTGCAACCCTCCCCTTATTATAATGGAGGGAACCCCCCATGAAATTCTTGCAAAACAACGGCGGTTTCATCGGCATTGCGGCCCTGATTCTGATGGCGGCCGGCACTGCTGCTGTTGGAACGGCTGCATATCTTGACGGCCGCGTCAATTTTTCCCTGATCAAGAACGAAACACCGGAAGCGGTCTCTGCGGCCGGAGAGCAGGCTGGGAGGATGGCCGAACGGATGACGGATCAGTGGACTGCCAGTATGGAGATGATGAACCGGATGGCCATGGAGGAGCGCGAGGCCATGCGCTGGGAGATGATGCAGTCCGAGGCTTCCCACCGGGCCACAATGGAGAAGAACCAGGAGGAACAAAGGGGGCTGTATGCTCTGGTTCTGGCGATCCTCTCCCTGATCTGTGGGGCGCTTCTCTTTGCGGTCTTCTCTGCGCTTCGGCATCCGTCGCGCCATGCCAGGACCCCGGCACAGGTCGGACAGGCTGAAATGTATCAGCTCGATGATGGCCGGGTCATGCTCATAGATGGGAATGGTCATAGGTTGATTCAGGCCCCCAGAGTACTGCATTCCGCGATGATCCGTAACGAGCGGGGCGGCGCTGATCCGGCGCTCTTGACCACACTTATCGGCTGCATTGGGATCGCGTTCGTGGTGATCCTGATCGCGTCCGGAGATCCTTCTCCGACTATCACCGCGCCAGACAATACCGGAGAGATCCGGATGATGGCTGAACAGCTCCATGCCGATTCAATGGCGCAGATCGACCGGATGGCCGGTTATCTCATGCAGGCAAATCAAGATCATGTTTCATCTCTGCGGACATTTGCCGGCCGGGGCGCGGATGTCATGGCCTACATTCTCATAGGGGCGCTGGTGCTGATCGCGGCAGTCGGCGGAATGATCCTCATTCTCCTGAGATCCGGCAAGATGACCATAGCACCGCAGAAGGAGAGGGAAGTCGTCTATCTGGTGAGCGATCAATTCGGAGATCTCCATCGGGTTGATAACCCGCATGTTGAACAGATACCGATGGATCGATACCAGGAGCTTCCGTCGCCAGGAAAGATAAAGCTCCTGAGTAACCAACGGGGCAATGGCCGTCTCTTCATTGTGCTTCTGATCCTCTTCATCTGCTCTACTGGCTTGCTGGCTTATTTGCTGCTCAATTATAACTCCCTTTCCGCTGGGGGATCTTATCAGCAGACGGAACAGAGGGAATCCAATTCCGGGCAAATGCGGAGCGGCGCGATTAAGGCCGTTACCCTTTGTTTCATGAGGAATCCAAACGGCGGCGAACCGATCCGGAGAGCCTTCATGACCGACTATGAAGGGAATAATTACCGGATCAAAGATGAAGAAAGGATACGACTGGCGCTGGAAGCAATCTCCCAGACAAGGCCGGAAGGCTACAGGCCGATGAAAGGGGGCATCCGATGACTACCAACACCGCAACATGGCTGGACATCTTCAAGAGCGGCGCCAAAAAGAAGAAATGCGGCTTTTGGGATGGGCGATGTCATACGGGCCGACGGGAGCTGCCGAACGGCGATATTGTCTACATCTGCTCCAAGTGTGGGGACATCTCAAAGCGGATCTCTTGCTATGACAATGAAAGGGAGATGCTCTACTGGCTGACCAACAAGAGCGATCCGAATTGGCCGTTGACCTATAACGCCTTCTGTAATTGGATTCCCAAAGATCCCCACATCAAAAAGCTGTGGGATGAATTTATCGGGTACGATTCCAGGCGGCATCACTATTTTTCTTCCGCAGATGCGGCAACAATGGCCGAGGCCATACTCGGCGGACAGGAGGGGTAGATCATGACACCTTACCAAAAGCAGCTACTGGTTGAACTGATCAGCAGCGACCAGCAGAATCAGAATGGCGGGGGATACCCGATGCAGCAGCACCCGGGAATGGGGCAGGTCTTTCCGATGCCGTATCCGGGCCAGCAACCGCAGAGAGAGATTGAGATTCCGGTCCGGCTGGTTCCCTCGATGGGGGCCAACCCCATGCACCCGATGATGCCGATGGGACCGCCGGGCCCCCCACCGGATTCGAAACCGGCCCCCAGAAGCGGCGGGATGTCTTTCCTGGATGTTGCGATCATTATGCTGATCCTGTTCGTCTTCTTCATTTTCTTCATGGCGGCATTCGGAGGGTGATATGGACAAATTCATCGGGGTTTCCATTCTGGCTTTCACTGCCATGATCATGGTCTTTACGCTGATGGACATGGGGATCGTGGGCGCGGCCGCGATCTCCATCGCC
>JAABSP010000163.1 GCA_011390345.1 Desulfobacteraceae bacterium | reverse complement strand
CTCCCGGTAGGGCAGGCGGATGTATTCGGAATCGCGGATGTTTTCGAGTGTCCCCATCAGCTTCTTGTCCACGAAGTTTGCAAACAATTCGATGTCGTCGCTGCACTCTTTCAGGATATGATCCACAAGATACCGGATCATCGCCTCGGCCAGATCCATGTTGCCGGAAAGGTCGCAGAAGGCCATCTCCGGCTCGACCATCCAGAACTCGGCCGCATGTCGCCGGGTGTTGGAGTTTTCGGCCCGGAACGTGGGGCCGAAGGTGTAGACATCACCTAAAGCCAGCGCGAACATCTCCGCGGAGAGCTGTCCCGATACGGTGAGATTGGCCTCTCTTCCGAAGAAGTCGGCAGAATAGTCGGGAACGCCATCCTTTACGGGAACCGCCCCAATATCGAGTGCCGTGACCCTGAAGAGTTCCCCGGCCCCTTCACAGTCGGAGCCGGTGAGAATCGGGGTGTGGATGTATTTGAAGCCCTGGTCCCGGAAGAACTTGTGGATCGCGTAGGCCAGCTCGGAGCGGATGCGGAAGGCCGCGCCGTATTTGTTGGTTCTGGGCCGCAGGTGCGCGATGGTTCTCAGATATTCGTCCGTATGGCGCTTCTTCTGTAGCGGGAAGGTCTCGGGCGCAAGGCTGATGATCTCGACCTCATCGGCTGTGATCTCCCATTTCTGCCCCTTTCCCTGGGAGGGGATGTGGGCCCCCGTCACCGAGACGGCCGATCCGGTGGTGATCTTTTTGATCTCTTCATAGTCGGGAAGGGACTCATCAGCCACCACCTGGATGTTCTTCAGGCAGGAGCCGTCGTTGACCTCGATAAAGGAGAAGGTTTTGGCATCACGCCGTGTGCGGACCCAGCCCTTGATCAGGACCTGGTCCATCGGGTTTTCGGCATTCAACAGGTGTACGATTCTGGTTCGCTGCATAAAAAATCTCCTCATCCTGCAGAGGATTGGGTTTATGTTGGAATCGGCTCATTATCCGTTCTCTTCAAATGTCCGGCTTGCCCGAATCGAGCCCGGCTTTTCAAAGAGATGGGGATGTTTCCGGCGGAGCCCCCGCTCCAGTTCCCCATCGAGCTGGGCCTCGTAGAGGGACTTGGTCTCGCTCAACTGCCAGATGTTCAATCCTGTCGCGCCTTTTAGATCGACGCCGGTCAGGCTGGCCCCGGTGAGGTTGGCCCCCTCGAGATCGGCCTCCCGGAGAACCGCGTTCTTCAGATCCGCCACCATGAAATCGACCCCCCTCAGAATCGCCTTCCAGAGGACTCCATTGATAAGGTCTGCCCCCATCAGATCGGCTCCTTCGAGATTTGCGGATGTAAGATTTGCGGCCGTGAGATCCGATCGCCAGAGATCGGCATTCCGGAGTCTGGCCTCCACCAGATCCGATTCAGTCAGAATGGCGCGCTGCAGGTTGGCCCCGCTGAGATCCGCGCGTTTCATCTTTGCCCGGTGCAGATCGGCCTCCTCCAGATCGGCCCGCATCAGTCGGGCATTTTCCAGGTCCGCCTCCTGCAGAACCGCAGAGAGAAGATAGGCATCGGTGAGATCGGCATCGATCAGATTGGCCCGGGTGAGATCGCACTGGGAAAGGTCGGCGCCGCGAAGATCGGCTCCGGTCAATATGGCCCCGCGCAGATCGGAACGCCAGAGATCGGCCTTGTAGAGGATGGCCCGCTGCAGCACCGCGCCGGCCAGATCGGCCTCCTGCAGATCGGCCTTTCCGAAGTCCGCCCCCTGAAGAATGGCATTTTCGAAATTGGCTTTCCAGAGATTGACCTCCTCATCTTCGGAATTGTCCGCGGCCTTTCTTCTGAAGAGCCATTGGCCCTGCTCCCTCATCCAATTGGAGAACTGCTCCGAGTATATGCGCCAGTTTTCGATTTTGATTTCTCCCATTGAAAAACTTCCGATATTTCGAAAGATTTTTCGATTATTATACGGGAAACGCGGAGGGAAATCAACCGGCTTGTCGGGCCGACGGATCGAATCTTTCCGGGGGGTCAATTCCCGGTTCCGCGGACGCGCGGAAGAATCCTAAACCGAAGGGTCGATCCCAGTTCGGCCGTCAGCATGGCCAGGATGATAAGGGTCGCGCCCATATACTGTCGGGCCGATAGAAGCTCCCCGGCCAGCAGCCATCCAAAGAAGATCGAGGCCACCGGCTCCATCATGTAGAGGATCGACGCCTTTGTGGGGGTGGTGTATTTCTGCACGGCCATCATGACCAGAAAGGCCAGGACAGTTGCAAAGAGGCCGGTCAGCAGGATAGCGAAGACCAGCCGCGGGGTGAACCGGGCCGGCAGGATCGAAGGTTCGAACCCGATGGAAAAAATGGTTGAAAGGATTAGAATGACGGTCATCTGTACCGCGGTCAGCAGGTAGATATCGTGCTTTCTCGAATAGGTATCGGTCATCAGGATGTGAACCGAGCAGGCAACCGAGCAGAGCAGCACGAAAAATTCGCCTTTGGAGGGCCCGATTTCCCCCTTCAGGGTGATCAGCCCCAGACCCGCAACGGCCAGAACAACGCCCGTAAGAGAGGCCGGATGGGGGATGTTTTTGAGCATCAGTGCGGAGAGGATCGGGACGATGACCACATAGAGCCCGGTGATGAAGGCCGCGGCCGACGCCTGGGTGTACTGCAGCCCCAGGGTCTGGAACGCAAAGGTGAGAAAGAGCGCGGTCCCTAAAAAGAGGCCATCTTTGAGCAGTTTTGGGTTGAGGCTCTTGTACCGGGGAATACAGATGCCCCAGAGAATGACCGAGGCCACGGCAAATCGAAGGGTCAGAAAGGCAAAGGGCGTCAGGTGCTCGATGGCCCCTTTGGTGATGATATAGGTGCTGCCCCATATCACGCAGGCGATCAGCAGCAGGGCATCTGCAAGATACGCTCGATGTTTTGGCGTCATCAACGGGTTTCCAGGGTATATCTCTCCAGCAGGCTTCCCTGCCAGTAATGGTTTTTCGGATCTTTGAAAAAGCGTTTGAAGAGCGCAAGGCTCTCTTCCCGCAGCACATGGGGAACGACATTGATCTGCCGTTCTATATACAAAGGCCGGAGTTCTGTCAATGGGCAGTCGGTTCCCCCGCCCATCACATCCTCATAGGCATAGACCACGGTCCGGATGCCGGTGAGCATGAGCGCGGCAAAGCACATCAAGCATGGCTCCATAGTGCAGTAGAGGATGATCTCTTTCGGGTCGATCTTCGGCGTCATTTCCGAGAGGCGGCGGAGTGCCGTGATCTCGGCATGATCCACCTCGTTCACCCCTGTGCCCGCTGTTCCGGTGCGAGCCCCGGTCGCGATCACCGAACCCTGATGCACCAGCACGCATCCCACGGGAAACTCCCCCCGGAGAAGGGCATTTTGGGCCTCTTCAATGGCCATTTTCATGTAGTATCGATGATCCATACCCCTCACAAAAAAGAGAACCGGCAGATGCCGGTTTTTTCAAAAAGCAAAGAGATTACAATCTGCAGATCGTATCGTCGCAGGGGCAGGCCCCGTCCACCTCATACGCGTAAAGAATCCGGGATTCGATGGCCGCTCTTTGGGAGGAGATCGGGGAGAAGGCTGCAGATTCCATCTGCCGGTTCAGTTCCGATGCTGCGGGAATCGCGTTGAGACCGGAACCGATCCGCTTTCCGGTCTCCCCGTCCAATATCTCCGCATCCTCTCCGTTGGTGATTACGGCAACGGGAATCTGGTAGGGTTCGATCAGCCGGGATGCGGCCAGCACCGAACGCCTGCGCGTCACCAGAGAGCCGGGGCCGAAGAGAAGGATCATTCCGGTCCTACGGTCCATTCGGACCCCGAAATCGATCTTCAACCGGGCCCTGTTCTCTCCGGCCCGGACCATCAGCTCGATTCTCGGGCGGATCATTTCCCGGTCATACCCCTTCTCCTCTGTAAGCAGCCTGGCGATCTTCTGCCGGTATCGTTCATCCAGGGTATCGGCCAGAGTTTTTCCGGTGAGGTGATCTGTCAGCTCCCCGAGGATCAGGTGGTGTCCCCCTGATTCGGGGTGTCCCCCCGATTCTGGCGATTCGGGGCTATCCGCCGATGACATCCCGTTTGTTGTCCCGGTGATCAACCATATAGAGAAGGTTCACCTTCTGCTGAAGGACATCCTTGAGTTTCCAGAAATCCTCGGGCGAAAGGTTGTAGAGCCGGACATAGACCTTTCGATACCCTTCGGGAGAGCCTTCGCTCGAGGTGAGGACGCTCACGATGCGGCCTCCGTTCTTCCGGATCAGTTCTAATATATCGGTGATCGCGCCGTGCCTGTCCTCCATCTGGAAGGCGATCTGGCCCCCCCGTTCTCCGAATCCGCTCAGGTTCATGAAGACCCGGAAGATATCGGCCTTGGTGATGACGCCGACCATTCCTTCTGTGGGGCTGACCACCGGCGCTCCTGAGATGTTGTTTTTCAGGAGGATCTCCGCGGTCTCTTCGATGGTCAGATCGGGCGGGACCGTGATCGGATCCTTGGTCATGATCTGCCGGATCTTGATTTTCGAGATCAGGTAGATAAGTTCATGGATCTCGAGGCTCGTGGCATCGGACGCAGATGCCCGCTTGAGATCCCGGTCTGTAATGATGCCCACCAGAGTGCCGTTCTCCGTCACCGGAAGCATGTGGATCTTCTGATCCTTGATCCGGTTGATGGCCGTCTCCATGGAATCATCGGCCTCGACGGAAACAACGGGTCTGCTCATCCAGTTCTTCACCAGCATGAAGTACCTCCTTTACCGTTTTCGAATACTCAACAGCGGAACCGGGCATCCGCAAAAAGATCGAATGCCACCATGATGCGCTTTACGTTTTTCATCTGATGCCTCCCTGCCCTTGTCGGTTGATGGATAGATTTCCTGATACCGGTAAGAGCAAGGTATATGCCAAAGGATAATCGAAAAATGGGAAAGAATCAATGATGGATTTCAGGGGGATAATGGGTGGGTGACGG
>JAABSP010000162.1 GCA_011390345.1 Desulfobacteraceae bacterium | reverse complement strand
TCTGCTCATCCAGTTCTTCACCAGCATGAAGTACCTCCTTTACCGTTTTCGAATACTCAACAGCGGAACCGGGCATCGGCGGAACATCTTCTCCGCGGTGGTGCCGAAGAGCACCCCTGCGATGTTGGTGCGCCCCTTGGAGCCCATCACCATCAGATCGGCCCCTTCGTCTTTGACGGCCTGCATCAGCTCCATATAGGGGACGCCGATCCGGAAGATGACCTTGGGGGAGAGTTCCTGACATCCGATCTCCTTCAATACCCGCTCGACCTCCTCGTTTCGATCCTGTTTCTGCACCGCCACATACTTCTCCACCGAGATATTCGCGGAGAACTGCATGACTTTTTCTACCGCATCGATATCCCGCTGATTGATGACATTGGCCACGATCAGCTCTGCTTTCAGATCCTTGGCCATCTCGGCCGCGAATTTGAAGGCCTCAATAGCGTAATCGGAAAGATCGAATGCCGCCATGATGCGCTTTACGTTTTTCATCTGATGCCTCCCTGCACTTGTCGGTTGATGGATAGATTTCCTGATACCGGTAAGAGCAAGGTATATGCCAAAGGATAATCGAAAAATGGGAAAGAATCAATGATGGATTTCAGGGGGATAAGGGGTGGGTGACGTTTTTTGGAGTTATCCTTTGTGGTTTGGAGGTGTCAGGAATTTTAGCAAAATGGCAATGAAATGAAAAAAGAGGCGCCGGAACCTACAGCGCCTCTTCGCGTGTCAAAAACTATCTGGAGAGGTGTATTTAAGATC
>JAABSP010000094.1 GCA_011390345.1 Desulfobacteraceae bacterium | reverse complement strand
CTCTATGAGCGGCCCCTTCTCCAACAGCGATGAGTAGCCCGGATACTCGAAAACCGCGACGCCATTCCGATCCAGGAGGTTGAGCATTCCCTTGCCGGTTCTGTCGATCCCTAAGATATTTTCCATCTGATCCGCGTAGATTCCCGTCACCATAACCCCGAGCAGGTCTCCGTTGTCGTCCAAAAATCCCCGGTTGATGGTAAAGATCATCCGACCCGTGGTCCCAAAGAAGAGGAGATTGCTGACAGACCACTCTGCGCCGTTCAATATCTTTTTAAAATACTCCCGATCCCCGATATCGGTGCCGACAAATCCCGGAAGGCCGGCATAGGCGATCTTTCCATTGGGCTGAGCCCAGGCAAAGCCGGAAGCCGCCCCATACTCCTTTTCGCTTTCCACGAGCAGACTGTCGATCAATTCCTGAGAAGCGTTTTGGATGATGGCAATTCCTATGACAAGCTCCTGGTGGAGAACATCGTGTACAAAACTTTCGAACCTTTTGGCCACGGCTCTGGCCAGCTCGAGATTTGCGATCATCTCCCGATTTCGCTCATCCCGATACCGTGCAAAACAGATCACCGTCTGAACAAGAAAGATGGCGGCAAAAAGGGCGACAAGAATTAAAAAAAAGCGGTTCTGGATGGTCTCTTTCAGGTGAATACGAATCTCTTCGGCCGCAGATGGTGATTCCCTTTTGCTCAAATTCTTTCTTCTCCGAATATGGTTAGGATTCCTCTTGATTTTGCACAGAGGTATTTAATGAATATCAGACTTCAAAGGGTAAACCCATAGGGTAAAGCCTGTATTCTTTACCGGATTCAACCCTATTTTGGATCGGTGCGGCTAAGGTTCTTTTCAAGGCAAAATACAGGGATCACCCCATTTACGGTTTACGATAATCGTAATATAAAGGGGGTTCAGCAATGGTTTTTTTATTTGAAAGATTTTCAACCTTATTTACAAATGATTTTGAAAGGAGGCGCTTACATGGGTGCTGCACAAGGAGAAGTTTACAAATGCGAATCTTGCGGAAACGTGGTCTATGTGATGGAAGGCGGCGCAGGGGATCTGGTCTGCTGCGGCGAAGATATGCGGCTGCTCTCCAAGGATGAGGCGGCCGGCTACAGCCCCGGGGATCTTCCCAAGCCCGGCTCTCCCTGATTTAAAGTTTGGGATTGAAAAAAAGAGCGGGGCCGTACCTGAACCGGTGGTTCTGCCGGTTTTTCAAGGCTCCGCTGCCCCCTTTTTTACCTGCCGCTATTGAATTTTTCCCCAAAAGAACCTAAAGGACAAAAGCGACATAAAGGACGCAGTGCAGGGCCGAGTTTCGATTCGGGCTTGCAATTTCTGCCGGGAAAACGGTATAAAACCCTTTATGAAGATCGAATTCAGGGATGTTACCTACCGATACCCCGAGACAGATATTCTCATCTTCCAAAGCCTGGATGCCACCATTGAAGGCGCAGGGTTTCATGCCCTCTTCGGCCCTTCGGGAGTCGGGAAGACGACCCTTGCACGGCTGATCGCAGATCGATCCCTCCCCTTTTCCGGAAAGATCGAGACCCCCGGCATCCGCACCATCCTCTATACCTATCATACCGAACGCATCCCCGGCTGGGCCACTGTAGAAAGCCACCTGAAGCATCTGGTTCTGCCATCACAGGAGGAACTCCTTTCCAAGCTCATCTCGGTCTTGGGCCTGGAAAACCACCTCGGATCCCGGTTCCGGCAGCTCTCCATGGGGCAGCAGAACCGGGTCAATCTGGCGCGCTACCTCCTGCAGGATTTCGATCTTCTGATCATGGACGAGAGCCTGGCCAACGTGGATGAGGCCACCCGGGAAAGGATCATTCTGGAGATCAAGGAGATCTTTACGGGCCGGTCTTTTTTATACATATCACATAATGTCGCGGAGGTGGCCCGCTTCTGCAAAGAGATTCTTGTGATCCGGGGGCGGGGGAAGCGGCCCCAGACGCTTTGTTTGCAGGGGCAGGACAATACCCGAAAGGATGATCCGGACAGGGTTCGACTGGAGAAGACCATGCTGGAAATCGTCCATGCTGCATAGGCGGCTCTATCAGTTTCTGCTGGTCTATACGCTGGGGCTGGGGCTTCTTCTCTCTTTCAAATATCTGCTGGATCTCTCCGACTATGTGATTCCGGGGGTTCAGGATATCCGGAAGGCCGCGACTTCCGTTTTCTTCCGCTATCTGATGGATACCCTGGATACGCTTTCGGTGGCGGTGGTGGGGCATCTCATCGCCATTCTCATGGCCGGAATCGTGGGCATCATCGGCCGATCCGCGTCCTGGTCCGGCGCCTTTATCCGGGCCGCGGCCTACAATATTCAAGCCTATCCCATCGTGGCCGTGGCCCCGATCATCTTCATCCTCTTCGGAGACGGGATGGTCTCCCGCCTGCTGATCGCGGCCATGATCTGCTATTTCCCGCTGCTCTTGTCCTTTATCGGCGTCTTTGCCGAGCCCGTGACCGACATTGAGCACTTCTACACCGCGACCGGCCGGATGAACTGGCGCCTTCAGATCGGCATCCGGGCATTCGAGAACATGGCCAAACTGACCACGGTGATCACCGGCAGCGCCACGCTGGCCATGGTGGGAACCATTGTGGCGGAGTTCATCGCGGCCACGGCCGGCATCGGCCACAGCATCCGGATCGCGCTCTACCAGAGCGATCTTTCAAAGATTCTGGTCGCACTCTTTCTCATCGGGATCTTCAACTCTCTCTATCTCTTTCTGCTGGAATGGATCGGGAAGAGAATCCGCGTCCGCTTGGATCCGCCAACCGGAGGACGCGGGGCGCGCAGGGGAAGGCTCATCCTGAAGGGCAAAGAGATCCGGAACCCTATTTGAAAACCTTCAACTGAGAGGAGATATGATGCGTACCTTTCAACGGCTTCAATCGTCGAAATGGCTTATGCTTCTGTTAGTTCCCGTTTGCACCCTTCTTCTTTTCACCAGTTGCACAAAAAAGAGCGAGGAGCGGCCCGATCCGATCCGGTACCGGCTCAAGTGGCTCTTCAACACCAGCGTGGTGGGAGATCTCTGGGCAGAGGAGAAGGGGCTTTTTGAAAGGGAGGGGCTCATCGTCGAGGTGAAGCCGGGGGGGCCCGAAAAGGATGCGATCAAGGAGCTGGAGCTGGGGCATGCGCAATTCGGTGTGGCCTCGGCCGACATGGTGATCCGGGCCGTTTCCAAGGGCTCGCCCGTGGCCGTCATCGCGCAGCTCTTCCAGACCAATCCCCTCCAGTGGATCTACAGGCCTGGGGAGACGGAAATCAAAACCCCGGAGGACTTGCGTGGAAAGGTGATCGGCGTCACCTTCGGCGGAAATGATGAAGCGATTCTGCGCGCGCTGCTGGCAAAATATGGAATCCTTGAAGAGGAGGTGGAACTCTTCAGCGTCCGGTACGACTACACCCCTTTTTACGAGAGAAGGGTCGATCTCTGGCCCGTCTATCGGAATGCCCAGGGGATCATCATCAAAGAGAAGCTGGAGGGGGCCGGGGAGAGAGCGGCCTTCTTCGACCCGCACAGGGCCGGGGTTCCCTTTGTAGCCAATTCCGTTGTCACCACAAAAGAGATGCTTCAAAAATCCCCGGAGATTGTGGAAAAATTTACAAAGGCGCTTCTCGCGGGGTGGGAGGCGTCGATGGCTCCGGAGAGCGGAGCGGAAGCGATCGCGCTGATTCACCGGTTCGATCCCGATACACCCCTGAACCAGATCGAGCAGCAGTATGCCATCACAAAGAGGATGGTCAAGCCGTCAGCAGATTTTCCAGTCGGAACCATCGACAGGGCCGCTTGGCAGATGACCGAGCAGATCATGGTGGAACAGGGGCTGATTCCGGGGGCCGTGGGGGTGGCGCGGGCGCTTGCGCCCGTAATATCGCGCTGATGGCCTCCTCCCATGCTGAAAATGTCAGCTCCCTTTTCCGATTCGGATCATCTTTGTCGAAAAAGGTCTGCCGAAAAGAAGGTCTAAAATCTTTGGATCGACATCCATTTTTTCCAGAACCAGATCCCGCAGATGTCGGTCATACTGGACGATCTCCTGACAGACATTCTCATCCTGATCCTGAATGGATTTGCCAAAAAGATCATGGCTGCACCGGCTCTCATGCTCCTGAATCAGATCCCAGAGCCCCGGAATCGATTTGAACAGTTCTGCCCGGGTCAGCCGGTCTTTGTCGTAGATGGCCGTAATCTCTGCCGTGTCCCAGCATTTCAAAATTCGGCATTCGATGGGCCGATTCCCGTAGTTTCCGCAGAGATTCGATTCCCCATCGAAATAGATACAGGTCCATGTACCTCCCGTTCCTTTGATCTTGATCATCTCCGCGGAAAGGGGCCCAAGTCCGCCCCGGACATTGTCCCATGCCATCTCACCCTTTCGGAGGGTGAAGAGGTCCACGAGTCGAATCGCTCCTTTTCGAACCGATTCCAGATCCACAAGATGAAGCGAAGGGCCGCCCTTTCGACAGCAGGTTCCGCAGCAGAGACAGGTGGATGGTTTTCCGGTAATTTCACTCATAGTGAATGAATAGATACCAGCAGACCCTAAAGCCGTCAAGCTCCTTTTCCTGCAGCCGGAAAATGGCTTGCACCTTCCCGCCAAATCCGCTATCTTTGATCCATGCTTCGGCTGTTTGTGAAATTTATCACCCGGATCGAAGATTTAGAAGCAAAGATTTAGAAGCGAAGATTTAAAAGATACAGATGACTGCTTTCATTCCAACTGCTGTCGAGATTTGCTAGTGAAGGAGAGATATGCAGGAGATACGATTTCACGGCCGGGGAGGACAGGGGACTGTTGTGGCCTCGGTGATTCTGGCAAAGGCATTTTTCAAGGCCGGATACGATGTTCAGACCTTTCCGGTATTTGGGGTGGAGCGCAGGGGGGCGCCCGTTGAAGCCTATCTGCGGCTGGATCATCAGAAGATCCTCATCCGCAGCAATCTCTATACACCGGACCACATTGTGGTGCAGGATGCAAAACTCTTTGATGTGGCCGATGTCACCCGGGGCCTCAAACCGGGCGGATGGATTCTGATCAACGGCCAAAAGCCGCCCCAAGGTCTCGATCTTTCCGGTTTTCGCGTTGCACTGGTGGACGGAACCCGGATCGCGCTTGAGAACCGGTTGGGAACCCGCACCCATCCGATCATCAATACGGCCATGATCGGCGCATTTGCAAAGATCATGGAAGTACCTTCTCTGGAGATCCTTCAGGATGCCATCTCAGAAGAGATTCCCATCAAGATTCAGGCCAATGTGGATGCAGCCCGGGACGCGTATGCCGCGGTCCGGTTTTAGAAACGATATATCAGGAAAAAAATATTGTTACCCAAAAGATTGGCGCAGACGCTTCTGATCACCATTTTGCTGACCGTCTTCTCTGCCGAGGCCGCGGAGAAGGCCGTTAATGTCACGACCCTCTACGGTTATCCGCCCTACTGTTTCCTGCGGGCCGATATCCAGGACAGGCATCTGACCGGAGAGCAGGGCGAACCTGTGGAACCGGGTACGGATTCGACGGTTCTGCAGGGTTACAGTTGGGAGATCTTCAGGGAGAGCTTCCACGAGATGGGCTATACGATCCATCTGACAGTATATCCCTGGGCCCGGGCTCTGGCCATGACCAAGGCCAAAAAATTCGATATCCTCTTTCCCACGGGAAAGAACAGCCAGAGGGAAAAGATCTTCCACTATTCCGGAGAGGCGATCAATCGGGTCAATTTTCTCGTCTATCTGCCGGCCGATTCAAAGCTCCGGTGGGACGGACTCCGATCCCTTTCCGGCCTTTCGATCGGCATCATGCGGGATTTCAACTACGGAGACCAATGGGCGGCGCAGGAGGATATTGGTACTTATGAGGTGAATACCATTCTACAGGGATTCATGATGCTCGACCGGAAGCGTCTGGACGGATTTGCCGGATACGAGCAGATTTGGGACTATGCTCTGAAAAAGATCGGATCGAAGACGCAGTATCGAAAACTTCCTCCGTTTGAATACACAGAGGAGTATGCGGTCGGCCTGAAGAGCACCCCCGGAATCGAGGGACTTCTCAGGGATTTCGATATTGGAAGGCGTCGGATCGAAGCCTCTGGAATCGAAGAGAAGATCTCGCGGAAGTGGATGGATTGATCCGCGCTCTTCAAACGATTTCAGAGGAGTTGCAAAACGAGTCAAGTTCAAAGGGAGAATCATGACAGAATCGGAGAAGAATCTGAAAAGCGAGAGGATTCCTCCTGTGATCTCGCAGTCGAAAATTTCGACCGAAGCCAATCAAACCGGAACATGGCGGTTTTTAAGACCCGGTTATGATGAAAAGACGGCTCCCTGCAGCGCGGCCTGTCCCGCGGGGGAGGATATCGGCCGCATAGAGATGCTGGCCGCAAAAGGCGATCTTGATGGGGCATGGGAGACGATCCTTGGGGAGAACCCGTTTCCGGCCGTCTGCGGACGGGTCTGCTTCCACCCCTGCGAGGGGGTCTGCAATCGGGGGGAATTCGATTCAGCCATCGCCATTCATGGCCTTGAACGCTTTATCGGGGATGCGGGTATCAGGAAAAAACTTTCGGCTCCTGTTCCCCGCCATACAAAGGTTTCCAAAAGGATTGCCGTGGCCGGGGCAGGCCCTGCTGGCCTTTCCGCGGCCTATTTTCTGGCACGAATCGGCTATGGCTGCGACATCTTCGAAGCTGCGCCGGAACCGGGGGGGCTGCTCCGATGGGGAATTCCGCAATACCGGCTCCCGGCAGCGGTTCTTGCCGCGGAGATCGACCGGATCGAGTCCATCGGCGTAAAGATCCACTGCAACAGCCCCATCCATGAAGGCCGCCTGGAAGGGCTTCAGAGGGATTATGACGGCCTCTTTGTCGGCTGCGGGGAGGGCAGACCCATTCCCCTGAAGATCCCCGGAGAGGAACTGGCTTTAGACGGCCTCGATTTTCTGCGCCAGATGCGCCAGGGGAAGGAAACCTGCAACGGAGTCAGGACGGCCGCGGTGATCGGCGGCGGCAATACAGCCATCGATGTGAGCCGCTCTCTGCTGCGGATGGGCGCTAAAAAGGTCCTGCTGATCTACCGCCGGCGACGGGAGGACATGCCCGCGTTTGCCCAAGAGGTGGAGCTGGCCATTCAGGAAGGGGTGGAGCTGGTTGAGCTGCGGGCGCCGGTCCGCATCGAGCGCAAAGACCGCGACTGCCGATTGATCCTCGGGCCTATGAGGGCGGAGGGAACGGCCCAAGATGGAAGAGCCCGGATTCTTCCTGCGGATGGAGAGGAGGAGAGCCTCGATGTGCAGAGTCTCTATCGGGCCATCGGCGCAGAGCCTGCAGCGGACTGGCTCCGGCCTTCTCAAAAAGGAGATGTCGAAAGATTCAGCCGTTCCAGAATCTATTATGATCAGTTCCCGATCATCTTCGGCGGCGATCTGACCAACCCGACCAAGAGCGTCGCGGATGCCATCGGATCGGGTAAGGAGGCCGCGATGCTTTTCGACACCCTCTTTGCCGAAGGAAGAGAGGCCATCCACGATCGGCTGCAGCAGTGCCGGGTGGGCCAGGGAAAATCCCTCTCCATGGAGATGTATCTCAGCGGGAGAAGAAAAACCCGAAACAAGGAAGAGGTCCCCTTCGAACGGATCAACACCGAACATTTTACAAAGGCGCCGCGCCAAAACACCCCCCTGCCGGGGCCGGCCCATGTAATCGGCTCCTTTGCCGAGACTGAAAAGAGTTTTTCAGAAGGGGCCGCGCAGAAGGAGGCAGAGCGCTGTTTCAACTGCGGCATCTGCAATGACTGCGACAACTGCCGCCTCTTCTGCCCCGAAGTTTCGGTCAATCTTTCCGATCCCCGGACCTGCGAGGCGGCCGGTTTGAACCGGCAGATCGACTACCAATACTGCAAAGGGTGCGGCATCTGCGTGGTGGAGTGCCCCAGAGATGCCATGTCCCTGACAGAGGAGACGACACCATTATGAAGGAAGTGATCGAAGGGAGCCATGCGGTCTCCGAAGCCGTTCGGATGGCCCGGGTGCAGGTGATGTCGGCCTACCCCATCACCCCTCAGACCCATATTGTCGAAGCGCTTTCGGAATACTGCGCGGACGGCCGGATGGAGGCCAGCTTCATCTGCGTGGAGAGCGAGCATTCGGCAATGGCGGCCTGCATCGGGGCATCCAGCGGCGGAGTGAGGACATTTACGGCCTCCTCCTCCCACGGCCTTGCACTGATGCACGAGCTGCTCCACTGGGCGTCGGCAGCAAGACTTCCCATTGTCATGGCCGAAGTCAACCGGGCATTGGGACCCGGCTGGAACATCTGGATGGATCAGACCGACAGCCTCTCCCAGCGTGACACCGGCTGGATTCAGCTCTACTGCGAGGATGGCCAGGAGGTCTTCGACACCACCCTGCAGGCGTTCAGGCTGGCTGAAACGGTAAATCTGCCGGTCATGGTGGTACTCGATGCGTTCTTCCTCTCCCACACCTATGAGCCGGTCGATCTGCCGGATCAGGAGACCGCTGACCGGTTTCTGCCCCCGTTTGTTCCCAATATCCGCCTGGAGCATGAAAACCCCTGCGCGATGAGCCAGATGGCCCCGCCCGGCCATTACATGGAGATGCGACATGCCATTCAGGGCGCGATGGAGACTGTTTTCGAAACCTTTTCTGAGATCGAAGCCGACTTCGATGCGGTCTTTGGCCGGAAATATGGGATGCTGGAGGCGGTGGAATGCGAGGATGCCGAAGTGATCCTGGTTGTGACGGGCACGGCAGCGAGCACCTGCCGCCAGGTGGTGGCCGATCTTCGGAAAAAGGGAGAGCGGATCGGGATGGTGAAGCTCAAGATGTTCCGGCCATTCCCGCTGGAGGCGATCCGGGAGACTCTCGGAGGAGCCCGGAAAATCGCGGTGCTGGATCGAAACTTCTCCTTTGGGGCCAGCGGGATCTTCGCGCAGGAGATCCGGGCCGCGCTCTGCAACCATCCGGGGCATCCCCAGGTCTTCGGCTACATCGGCGGGCTGGGGGGCCGGGATATCACCACGGATACGTTAGAGACCATTTACCGGATGACAAAAGAGAGCCCGGAGCCAGCCCGGGAGAGCGTCTGGGTGGGGCTTAAGGAGGAGGAATAGCATGAGCCGGACAGCAGAGACCATCGATACTGCCGAACTGATGTATCCGGGCCATGTGGGATGTCCTGGATGCGGGGCCACCATCGCGATGAAATTGGCCCTGCGCGCACTGGGAGAGAAGACCATGCTGGTGATCCCGGCCTGCTGCTGGGCCATCATTGCCGGGCCCCATCCCCAGACCTCACTCAAGGTTCCGGTGCTCCATACCGCATTTGCAACGGCAGGCGCTGCTGCAAGCGGCCTTCGCGCGGCACTGGACCGTCAGGGGGATACCGAGACGACCGTGGTGGCCTGGGCCGGGGACGGCGGAACCTTCGACATCGGGTTCCAGGCCCTGTCGGGCGCGGTGGAGCGCAACGAGGACTTTTTGTATGTCTGCTACGACAACGAAGCCTATATGAACACCGGAAACCAGCGGAGTTCAGCCACCCCCTTCGGCATGAGGACCACCACCACCCCCGGCACGAACTGGAAACGGAGCCGGAAGAAGAACATAGTCGAAGCCCTGGCCGCGCACCGGATTCCGTATGCGGCAACCGCATCCATCGCCTATCCCGAAGACCTGATGCGGAAATTCGAGAAGGCAAAGGCGATGAAAGGCGGCTCCCGGTTTCTCCATGTCTTTGCCACCTGCCCCACGGGGTGGCGGGTTCCGTCGGAGATGTGCGTCTCCATCGCACGCCTTGCGGTTCAGACCAATATCTTTCCCCTCTATGAGGTGGAGGATGGCAATCGTTACACCCTCAATTTCAAAGGGGAGAAGCCGGTCTCGGAATACCTGAAGCCGCAAGGGCGCTTCAAACATCTGACCCAAGCCGATATGAAGGAGATCCAGGAGATGGTGGATGAGGACTGGGAACTGCTGATGCGCAAGATCGGCTTAGACCCATGCGGTTGAAGAGGAATTGGCTAAGATTTTTCCTTTACCGTCAGATGTATCCGCATCCTTATCCGCATCTGTATCCGTATCCAGGAGCCGAAAGCGTATCTAGGAGCCGTTAGCCTCTATCCAAATTTTATCCAACATCTTGTCCAAATCTTATCCAAATCTTATTCGGGAGAAGCGCCATGCTCAACACCCAGAAGCTCATCATCGAACCTTTTGTGCAGGAGGTCAAATTCACCTACCAGCGGACATACGGACAGGTGAAGCCGGATCTGTCGGGCATTCTGGAATGGTCGGGACATCTCGCGCTGGAGAACATCGCCAACTGCGACACTCTGTATCACAATGTGGAGCATACCATCATGGTGGTATTGGCCGGCCAGGAGATCCTGCGGGGAAAGCATCTGATCGAGGGGGGTGTAAAGCCCAGAGACTGGCTCCACTATATCATGGCGCTTCTCTGCCATGACATCGGCTATGTCAAGGGAATCTGCCGGCGGGACAGGGACGGGGAGTATGCAACGGGCGTCGGAGATGAGACCGTAAAGCTTCCGCCAGGGGGAAGCAGCGCGGTTCTGGCCCCCTATCATGTGGATCGAGCCCAGCATTTTATCCGGGAGCGCTTTGGCGGCAGCCTTCTGGCCGATGTGGATGCGGAGATCATCGTCTCATTCATCGAGATGACCAGGTTTCCGGTTCCGGACGAAGATGCGTACAAGGATACCCGGAATTACGCGGGGCTGATGCGTGCGGCCGATTTCATCGGCCAGCTCGGGGACCCGGGATATCTCCGGAAGATTCCGGCCCTCTACTATGAATTCGAGGAGATCGGCGCAAACGAGCGGATCGGGTACAAGAGCCCCGAGGACATGCGGAAAAACTACGCCAAGTTCTACTGGAACGTGGTCAACCCATACATCCGGGACGGGCTGAATTATCTCCGGGTGACCCAGGAGGGGAAGCAGTGGATCTCCAACCTCTACTCCCATGTCTTCTCCATCGAACACGGCGACGAGATCGAGATCACCGAGGAGACCTCGGATCAGAAGATCGAGAATTTCCGGGATTAGCATCGGGAAAACTTCGGAAAAGCTCGGGCAGGATCTCGAACAGATCTATGCACGGTACAACCGCCGGGAATACGTCCACCCGGACCCGCTGGAATTCCTCTACGATTATCCGGACATCCGGGACCGGGAGATCGCCGGGCTGATCGCGGCATCCCTGGCATACGGACGGGTGGCGCAGATCCTCAAAAGCGTGGCCGCGGTTCTCGAACCTATCTCCCCCTCCCCTTTTGCCTTTCTGAAGGATGCAAATCCCGCAGAGATCCAGAGGAGATATGCCGGCTTTGTCCACCGATTTGCAAAGGATGCGCACCTTGCGGCCCTTCTGATCGGAGCAAAAGGGGTGATTGCGGAATACGGCTCTTTATACGAAGGCTTTACCGCAGGAACGGAAAATTACGAGGATACGGTGGTCCCGGCCCTGGATCGTTTTGCCCGAAGGATTCTTGCTCATGCCCCTGCAAACCCGGGCCATCTGCTGCCCCTCGCCTCCCGGGGAAGCGCGTGCAAGCGGATGAACCTCTTTCTCCGATGGATGGTGAGAAAGGATGCGGTGGACCCGGGTGGATGGGATGCGATCTCCCCGGCAAAGCTGATCGTTCCATTAGATGTCCATATGCACCGGGTCTCCCGCGAGTTGGGGCTGACGACGCGAAAGGCCGCAAACATGCGCACGGCCATCGAGATAACCCGCGGATTTGCCCGCTTATCTCCGGATGATCCGGTCAAGTATGATTTTGCCCTCACCCGGCCCGGGATTTGGGGGGAGAAACCGGAAAAGATGTAACCCAAATATGTAACCCCAAATATGTAACAATGTTCCGGCACAGCCGATTCGCCTGATTTCCCCGCCGCCTTGATCTGTAGAACCACTTTTAGAAAATAAAACATTGACAGCACCCCTCCCCTGTTCTATATCGGTCTTGCAGGTATAGTAACAATGTTACTGGTGATGAAATTACAGTGATTTTGTACCCCCATATATGATCCATTCAACCGGCAAGGAGATTCGGATATGGCAGATTTTGCGTATGAAGAGATGCTTCCCCTGAAAAAAGACAATACCCCCTATCGGAAACTGACCCCAGACCATGTGAGCGGTTCAACCTTTGAAGGAGAAGAGATCCTGAAGGTGGCCCCCGAAGGGCTGACCCTGCTGGCCGAGGCCGCGTTCCGGGATGTGGCCCACCTGCTGCGGCCCGAGCACCTGAAATCCCTGAAAAGGATCTACGAGGCCGAAGACGCATCGGACAACGACAGGTATGTGGCCCTGGAGATGCTGAAAAACGCGGTGATCTCGGCCGGGATGGTCTTTCCCATGTGCCAGGACACGGGCACGGCCATCATCATGGGAAAGAAGGGTCAGAAGGTCTGGACCGGCGGCGGAGATGAGGCGGCTCTTGCAAAGGGCGTGTTCAACGCCTACACAAAGAACAACCTCCGCTATTCCCAGAACGCGCCCCTGACCATGTACGAGGAGAAGAACACCGGCTCCAATCTCCCGGCTCAGATCGAACTCTACGCGACCCCCGGCGATGCCTACTCCTTCCTCTTCATCGCAAAGGGCGGCGGTTCGGCCAACAAGACCTACCTCTACCAGGAGACCAAGGCTGTGCTGAATCCGAACACGTTGGTCCAATTCCTGACCGACAAGATGCGGACCCTGGGAACCGCGGCCTGTCCCCCCTACCATCTCGCCTTTGCCATCGGCGGAACTTCTGCGGAATTCAATCTCAAGACCGTGAAGCTGGCCTCGGCCAAATACCTCGACACCCTGCCCACATCAGGAAGCGAGACGGGCCATGCCTTCAGAGACATCGAACTTGAGGAGAAATTGATGGAAGCCTCCAAGGAGCTGGGGCTGGGCGCGCAGTTCGGGGGCCGCTACTTCTGCCACGACATCCGGGTGATCCGCCTGCCCCGGCACGGCGCATCCTGCCCCATCGGCATGGGTGTGAGCTGCAGCGCGGACCGGAACATCAGAGCCAAGATCACCGGTGACGGCATCTTCTTGGAGCAGCTCGAAACCGATCCCGCGAAATACCTTCCCCAAGGGGCCGAATCGGCCGGAGAGACCATCCAGCTCGATCTGAACCGGCCCATGGACGCGATCCGCGCGGAGCTGAGCCGCTATCCGGTCGCCACCCGCCTGCTGCTGAACGGGAAGATCATCGTGGGCCGGGACATCGCGCACGCGAAGCTGAAAGAACGGCTGGACCGGGGCGAGGAGCTGCCCCAGTACCTGAAGGATCGGATCATCTATTATGCCGGCCCGGCAAAAACGCCGGAAGGGTTCGCGTCCGGCGCCTTCGGCCCTACCACGGCCGGCCGCATGGACGCGTATGTGCCGATCTTCCAGGAGAAGGGCGCGTCGATGGTGATGCTGGCCAAGGGGAACCGCTCCAAAGTCGTCACCGAATCGTGCAAAAAATACGGCGGCTTCTATCTCGGCTCCATCGGCGGCCCGGCCGCGCGGCTGGGCAAGGAGTGCATCACCGACGTCAAGCTGCTGGAGTATCCGGAGCTGGGGATGGAGGCGATCTACGAGATCACCGTGAAGGATTTCCCGGCCTTTATCATCGTGGATGACAAGGGCAATGACTTCTTTGACGGCCTGCTGTAAAAAGGCTAAGATCGACAGATATCCCTCCGGGACAATGGTTGTGGCCGGCATCACCCGGTCTATATCCAAGTGATTGGCCCATGCGGGGGCCTTCTGGTCTTTCGGATTGAGCCAGAAGGTCTCCACCTTAATGTCTCCACCTTAATCCCTTCCCTTCCAGCCCCAGCCGATCATCTGTATTCAGACATAAAGTCAGCCTGTTATATGGACTTCAACCATCTTGTTCCAAAGAGAGGCCAGGATCTTTTTTTCAGGTTCATGGCGCGCAGAATGAAATTCGATCCAACTCTTAATCTATTGACTCCATCCGATCAATTCGATAAAAGATACGATTGTCTGTTTTTTTCAAACGTATACGGAGAATCGAAAAGATGCCCCTTGAGACCTTCATGCCCGATTTCAGAACCGAAGCGGAACTCAAAGACCACCAGCTCACCGGCCTGAAATGGACCGTCAATCACGCATATAACGGCTCTACAGTCTATCGGCGCAAGCTCGATGATGCCGGAATCAAACCCGATGATATCCGCTCTCCCGAGGATATTCGAAACCTGCCCTTCACCACTGCAGACGATCTGCGGGAGGGGTATCCTTTCCCCCTGCGGTCCGTTCCCTTTGAAAAGATCGTCCGTATCCACTCCAGCAGCGGAACCACCGGAAAGCGGAAAAACATCTGCTATACCCAAAAAGATGTGGATGACTGGGTCCATTTCTTTGCCAGGGCCTACCGGATGGCCGGCGTCACCCCTGAAGACCGGGTGCAGATCGCGGTCGGGTACGGCGTATGGACGGCCGGCATGGGCTTTCAACTGGGGTGTGAAAAGGCCGGCGCGATGGCATTGCCTGTGGGCCCCGGCAATGTGGAGATGCAGTGCCAGTTTCTGGAGGATCTGGGATCGACGGTTCTCTGCTGCACCGCATCCATGGGGCTGCTGATGGCCGAAGAGGTGAGACGCCGTGGGCTTATCGACAAGATCCGTTTGAAAAAAATCATCTACGGCTCGGAACGCTCGTCGGCCTCCATGCGGAAAAAAATTTCGGAACTGCTGGGAGGCGCGGAGCTTTTCGACATCACCGGATTGACCGAACTCTACGGCCCCGGAGTCGGCATCGAGTGCCCGGATCACGACTGCATCCATTACTGGGCCGACTATTATATCCTGGAGATTCTCGATCCGGATACATTAAAGCCGGTCCCGGATGGCGAGTGGGGGGAGATGGTTGTGACGACCCTGAAAAAGGAGGCCGTGCCCCTGATCCGGTACCGGACCCGGGATATCACCAGAATCCTGCCGGGCCCATGCACCTGCGGAACCCTCATGCCAAGACATTCGCGCATCCTGGGCAGAACCGACGACATGTTCAAATTCCGCGCGGTCGTCATCTACCCCTCCTCCATCGATGCGATCCTCTCCCAGACCCCGGGAATGGGGTCGGAATACCAGATCCACCTCTCCAGAGACGAATCGGAAAGGGGCCTCATGCGGTTGGTTGCGGAGCGGAGCGAAGGAATGGGGGCCGACAATGACGAAGCCCTTTCCAAAGAGATCATCCGGAAGATCAAAAAGAAGATCCTGGTGACGCCCACGACTGTGGAGATCGTTCCCTACGGAACCCTTCCCAGATCCGAGCGGAAGAGCAAAAGGGTCTTTGACAACCGGATACAGGATTCCATCCTATAAAATACGGCAAACGGTTCTTCGACAACCGGGATACAGGATTCCATCCTATAAAATACGGCAAACGGTTCTTCGACAACCGGGATACAGGATTCCATCCTATAAAAAAGGAGTGAAATTGCATTGAAACCCAAGATTCTATTCTCCCTGCTTCTCGTTTCCATAATCTTCGGAAATATGGGATGGGCCGCAGCCGCAGAAGAAGCCCCGAAAAAAGTTTTGATCCTTCCCTTTGCCATCCATTCGGCAGAGGATCTCTCCTATATCCAGAAGGGGATTCAGGATATGCTGGCCACCCGGCTCACCCGAGAGAAGATTACCCAGGCCGTCTTTCCGGATGAGGCAGAGGAAACAGCCAATGAGGTTCCGGACGGCCTCGATGAAAAGGCCGCGGCAAAGATCGGGCAGATGTTTGGAGCCGATTATGTGGTTTACGGCAGTCTGACGGTGATCGGTAAAGGGATCAGCACCGATGCCCAGCTTATCGATCTCACCGGCAAGGAAGATAGTGTGGTCTTTCACGCCACCGGAGATGCCGAAGGGGATGTGATCAGCCATATCGACCGCTTTGCAGATCAGATCAGTGAGCGGGTCTTCGGAGTGAAAGTGGAGAAGAGAAGCCGGGAGCCGCAGCAGGCGAAGGTGGCCGACAGCCGCCGCCATCCGGAAGCCATCTGGCGGGAGGAGATGGGCATCCCCCGCGGTGAAGAGGAGATGACCGCGCCCATGGAGCAGTCGCCCATTTTCGAAACCGGGGCTCCCCTGCCCTCAGGCTCTGTATGGCGCAGCGGTGATTTAAGCGCCCACATCATCGGTATGGCTGCAGGAGATCTTACCGGAGACAAGACCAACGGGATCGTTTTCATTGACGAAAAGAGCGTATATATCTATCGGTATGCCAATGGCCGTCTTGTGAAGATCGAGGAGGTCGAAGTCGAGGGGCAGGCCGATCTGATCAGTGTCGATGTTGCAGATATCAACGAAAACGGCAGGGCTGAGATCTTTGTCACCGGCGTCAACCGCAGCGCGAGAATCCTCCGCTCCTTTGTTCTCGAATGGAACGGAACCCGCTTTTCCGAGATCGGCCGAGAGCCCCGGTGGTATTTCAGGGTTATCGAAAAGCCGGGTGAAGGCAAGATTCTTCTGGGGCAGCGCCGGGGGATCAAGGAGATCTTCATGGGCGCGGTTCACCGGCTCCGCTGGAACGGGGGGGAATATCTCTCCGCAGGGGAGCTGAACCTTCCCCGATGGATCAGCCTCTATGACTTCACCTACGGAGATCTGCTCAACAACGGCACCACGCAGATCATCGCGATGACCGAAAATGATACCCTCCGGATTCTCGATCCATCGGGCCAGGAGAAATGGTCCGGAGACGATACCCTCGGCGGGAGCATGGTCTATCTCGATATCCCGGACGAATCGGCCTCCTCCATCGGCGACTACCGGGAGACCCGCAGAAGATACATCTCCCTGCGCCTCAGGGTGGCCGACACGGATGGGGACGGGAGAAATGAGCTGATTGTGATCAAGAACCAGGATACGGCCCGGCGCCTCTTCTCGAAACTCCGGGTCTTCAAGAGCGGCATGATCATTGCTTATGAATGGGATAAGATGGGCGGCGTCTATCCGAAATGGCAGACCCGGGAGATCCCCAGCTACATCAGTGACTTCAGCCTTGCGGATATGGACAGCGACGGGAATCCGGAGCTGATCTTTTCAGTGGTCAGAAAGGCCGCCACCTTTCTGGGCAGCGCCAAGAGCTTTATTGCAGCGATTGATCCGGAAGGGAGCGCAGAAAGGCAATAAGATAAGCTTCGTTTCTCTGCACAATGGAGGGGGATTCAGGAGAACCAACAAATGCGTCTCCTGAATCCCGTTATTCGGAACGATCGCTTTGATGCTTGGGGCCAATTTTGAAATGAATTTCATTCATAAATTATTTTTTCCTTGACAACTTAAAAGAATTCAGTACAAAATTTGGTGTCAGTCTTCAAAAATTGTAACAACCGCGACTCGAAGACTTGTAATAATCGGTAATTTTTTTCCGATGCATACTGATAGGGTGAGGATAAAATATTGAACCTGTAAGTTAGATATATCCAGAATACTACACCTCTTATAAGATCCGCTCCCATTCCTTCTCCGTATTTTTTTTCTACGAGTCATAGAGTTTTTTTCCCAGACCTTCATCAGGCATAGTATTTGCAGGACTTTATGCAGTATAGATGAATTACCATTCATTTTCAAGGGGGATTTTCTATGGACAGAACAAAAAAAATAATGAGGAGTGCAGGTTTCACTCTCGTTGAATTAATGATAGCTATCGGTATTATCTCCATTATTCTTGCAATTGCTGTCCCGAACCTCCAGAGATGGCTGCCGGCCTATCGTTTAAAAGGCGCTACGCAGGATATGCTGGGCAACCTGAACAGAGCCAAGATGGAGGCGATCAAGCGAAACAGGCTCTGCACGGTGATGTTCGGTGGAGACGGCGATGTCTTCGACTATATCGTCTTTGTGGATGATGACGGGGATCTGGAACATGATGCGGGTGAGGCCGCGATCGCTACCGTTCGTCTTGATGATTATCAGAGCGTCAATCTCGACAGTGTGGATTTTACTGATAACGATGATGGAAAACCGGCCATTGCATACCGGCCCAACGGGCTGATCCGGGACAATGATGGGGGGATCGAATACGCCTCGGATATCGACGGATTCAACATCGTTTTTTCCAATACGAACGGAACGGTAAAAACGGTAGTGATTTCAAAAGTCGGCAATGCCCGAATTGAAATGTAAAAGGAATCAATAACGGGAGGGGGGCTAAGGGTATGAATATTAAACCGCATGATAACGATAAGGGTTTTACCCTCGTTGAATTGTTGGTCTCTCTGGCACTGGCGGGTATTGTATCGGCTGCCATTTATGCCAGTTTCAATTCTCAGGAGAGGGTGTACAAGGCGCAGCAGTTGATTGTGGAGATGCAGCAGAATATTAAGTCCGCGATGTTGATTGCGACGAAAGAGGTGCGGATGGCTAATGCTTACTTAGGCAAGGATGGCATTGGCTGGTGGGACTCTGATGCAGACAGTGAGAGTTTTATCAACGGAATAAGTGCTCATAATAATTACGATGACAAAGGCATTGATGTAATAGATATCGCTTATGCAGATTTTACTGTTTCTACGCCTATTCGTCCAAAGCCTAACGGCGAGTACATGCCAAAACCGAGCGCTACTCAAAATGTTGAAACAGCAAAAGCTTTCGAAGATAGACTCGGTCCTGACAAAACACCTTTTCTAGTAATTATTTCAGATGGCAAAAAAAGCAATCTGATGAAGGTAACCAATGCAAACGATTCATCAAAGACTTTAACATTCAATCGTTCTGAAGACTATAACTACCCGGCAGGCAAAGAGTGGGATCATGATGGGTATGGCGCTGGTGCCATGATTTTTTTGGTTAAATTTGTTTCGTTTCGCATCAAGGACTCAGATTCGGCTCACCCAACCCTTGAGATAGGCATCAACTATAACCCAGACACGGCTGTAGCCGACAGAAACTACACCCGACTGGTCGAAGACATCGAAGATCTTCAGATCGTCTATATTTTCAAGGACGGAGATGAAGCCAATGAACCTGATGATGGCACTGATCCGGACCCCACAAATGATTATGAAAATGTTTCAGCCATACGGATCAGCATCGTAGCCCGGACACGGGAGCCGGTCAGAGGCTTCTCCGGTTCAGCCCCGATAGATCTGGAAGACCATGA
>JAABSP010000093.1 GCA_011390345.1 Desulfobacteraceae bacterium | reverse complement strand
CATATCCTATAAATCTTTTGACCTTCGGAATCTGCCGAAAAGGAAAAATTGACGAAACAAAATATTACAGCCGCAACAACAACCACTACAGTAGAAACTTTACTCGATAGCATAACCATCTCCTTTCATTAAACCCTATACAAGTGCGTTTATAATAACTAGTAATCTTAAAGTCCTAATATAAAATGAAATAACCTGTGATTACTTCTTGTTGCTCACTCACTTGAAATGCTCTATCACCATAATTTCAAGGTAGCATTTCACTGTTATTTCAGATACTTAGAACTTTAAAGACCTTATCACACTTATTTAGGGATTAAACATCAAACAAGTAACATCTCGATAAGTCCGGGTAAACGACTACCTTTTACTCACGCATTTTTTCCAGACGCACACCTACTTTTTCATGGGAGTGTACCTCTGTTTCGCTCCGGTATCTGCCTTTGTGGTACGTACCAAACTCAGCATACACAGCCGGGAATCGGGGGTAAATGGGGGAAAGGGTGCATAATCGCGCCGAAAACACCTTATGTTGGCCGATCAGGCAGAGCCAGAAAGGTTCTGGCCATAAAGAGCGCGGATGATCTTGAGAAGTTCGAAGAGGAGAGCATCCTGGTCACGGAGATGACGGACCCGGATCATGATGAACATGGCCAGCCCGGGCGCGGCCTTCCGCTGGTGGCGCCTGCCCTGCAAAGAGATCGGCCTTGCCCGGAACTCTCCCACATCTTTGACGAGCGGAACAAGGCCGTTAAAAGGGCCATCCGCCAGGTGATCCGGACCGCACACGAAAATGACCGGAAGGTGGGAATCTGCGGCCAGGCCCCCAGAGACTATCCGGAGTTTGCGGCCTTTCTGGTGGAAGCGGGGATCGATTCCATCTCATTGAGCCCCGACAGCGTCATGGAGATCATCAACCGGGTGGCTCAGGCCGAGGATACCCTGCACATCCATTCCTCCAAGTAGGATTTTTCCCTCTTATACCCTCTCTATTCTTTTTGAATAGGGAGGGAACCTTATCGTTTTCTTCCCCACAAAAGTGCGATCCTGAAGACAGATGTTAAAAATTTAATAAGGAGATCCACTCATGTCAGGGAATCGTATATCCATATGTCGCATATGTTTTCTTCTTCTGTTCCTGTTTTCAACAATATTTGCGTCAGGAACAGCAAATGCCGCTAAATACAACTGGATGGGGAAAGAGAGCAGAAGCCTTGAAGATCCGGGGAACTGGTCTCCGAGAGGGGTTCCGGGAAAGGAGGATACCGTACAGGTTACCGGAGGGAGACCCTATTATCCCACCGTCTCATCCGATCTTACTCTCCGTTCCATCTCCATCACAGGCAGCGGGGATATGTTCATCGGCCCGACAGGTCGTCTGCGCCTGACCCGCGGAATGGAGATCAACCGGGGAACCTTTAAAAATGCCGGGATCTTTGAATGGGCCGGCGGGGATATTCTTCTGAAGAACGAGGCCGCGATCGTCAACAGCGAAAATGGCCTCTTCAAAATCTCGGGAAAAGGCAGAAAGATATCCAAGGAGGACGGCAACCCCACCAGACTGATCAACAACGGTGTCATTCGAAACAACAGCACCGGAACCATCCGGATCAGCCTCAACGAATTCCAGCAGAACGGTCTGATGGATATCCTCGAGGGCAGCATCGTTCTGGAAGGGGATGCGGAAGGGCCGATTCAGGGGATCTATGGCGGACCCTTTCAGATCGCCCGAGATGCCTCTCTGCACCTCTCCTACGGATATCATTATCTCAAGCCCGGATTCAAGGCCGCGGGAGGCGGGGAACTGATCCTCGATGGTGAAACGGGCCGACCTGAAGTCTATGCGGAGACCGATGCGGTGATCGATACGGCCCTTGTGATGAAAAGCGGTCTTCTGGCAAACGGAGCCGGGCCATCCAATATCATTGTGGGCGGATTTTTTCACTGGACCGGCGGCGCAGTTGAGGGCTTCGGAGAGGAGGAAAGGATCGTATTGAATGGTGAAAGCCGGATCTCCTCCGGAACTTCACCGAAAAAACTGCTGGGCCGGGAGATGATCTTCAACGGGACAGTGGTGCTTCTCGATGCAGAAGACCTCTTTCTCGGCAATGGCGGGAAAATGATCATCGGTTCGAAAGCGCCGCTGCATGTGAAGGCCCAAACAATCCTCTATCCATTTGAAGGGAAGAGCGGATCACTGATCAATGAGGGACGGATTCGGGGAAGCGGAACTTTGATCTTTGATTCCAACAGCGGCAATCCGCCTGTTTTTGAAAACCGGGGGGATATCATTCCGGGAATTTCGGAAGTGGGTCAGTTGTCCCTGAGCCATCCGGCATTTAAAATCGATCCGGGAACCGTGCGTTTCCGGATCAAAGGCCCAAATCGTTTTGACCGACTCCACATCCAGGGAGGCTCAAAAATCAATGGAAAGTTGGCGGTAAGCCTGTCGGACGGCTATATCCCCGAATCCGGAGAGGTCTTCAGAATCATGACCTCCACCGAAAAAATCTCGGGTACATTTGCCTCACAGGATCTCCCCTCTCTTCCGGATTTGGAATGGGAGACGATCTATGGAGACCGATATGTAGAGCTTCAACTGAAGGAGGAGGGAGAACCCCTCACGGTCTCTGTGCTGCCCGCGGGTGCGGGAACAATTTCCGGGCCCGGAATCTCCTGTCCGGACGATTGCGAAAAGATCTTCCCCCCGGGCCGGGAAATCGTTCTGAACGCATCGGCCGCGACCGGATATGCCTTTGACCATTGGGAACTGCATGAGGCCGATGGTGACGATAACGATGATAAGAGAAAGAGAAACACCGTCAATCCCCTTTCCTTGGATACAGAGGATACAGCACACGCAGCAGCATACTTTATCCCGGTCGAACCGCCCGAGGATGGCTGTCCTGATGATCCGGACAAGAGCGAGCCAGGGATCTGCGGGTGCGGAACACCGGATATCGATACCGATGGTGATGGAGTCCTGGATTGCAATGACGGATGCCCCAATGATTTGAACAAAAGCGCGGCGGGGATCTGCGGGTGCAATACGGCTGATGTGGATAAGGACCGGGACGGCGTCTATGACTGTAATGATGGCTGTCCCGATGACCCGATAAAGAGTCAACCCGGCGCCTGCGGATGCGGAATACCTGATTACGATATGGACAACGACGGGACTTTCGACTGCAATGATCTTTGCCCCGAAGATCCGAATAAAACAGATCCGGGAGCTTGCAGTTGCGGTATTCCCGATAATGACACGGACGGGGACGGCATCTATGAGTGCAATGATCAGTGCCCGGATGATACGGAAAAAAATGAACCCGGCATCTGCGGATGCGGAATAGCGGATACCGATTCCGACGGCGACGGCCTCCTGGATTGCGAGGATCGGTGTCCCAATGATCCTAACAAAACCGAGCCGGGGCTCTGCGGCTGTGGAATCCCCGACACGGATGAGGATGGCGACGGAACCCCGGACTGCAATGATCTCTGCTCCGATGATCCGGAACAGACCGAACCGGGCTTCTGCGGAAACGGAAAACCGGATAGCGATTCCGATAGCAATTCCGATTCCGATAGCAATTCCGATAGCAATTCCGATAGCAATTCCGATAGCAATTCCGATAGCAATTCCGATAGCAATTCCGATAGCAATTCCGATAGCAATTCCGATAGCAATTCCGATAGCAATTCCGATAGCAATTCCGATAGCAATTCCGATAGCAATTCCGATAGCAATTCCGATTCCGTTTCCGTTTCCGATTCCGATGGCATCAGCGACAGTCTCGATGGGGAACCGGCCCACGGCGATCTTCAACAACTTCCCTTCCATGTTTCTCCAGGAACCCGCTCGGTTCAATACGAAATGCGCTCCATCACCCTCTATCCTTCAACAGGTCGTTCCGCCTGCACCGAATTCTTTTCAGCGGCTCTCGGGGAGGATTATGATCCCTTTGATTTTCGGATAGGAACCTATGATGCGGAGCAGGCCCGATTTGTGGAGTGCGGAGAAGGGCTTGTTTTCGAACCGGGACGGGCCTACTGGTTTCTGGCAAGAGAAGGAATAGATACTCTACTTTCCGGATTTCCGGCACAGACCAATGGTACTGTGGATCTTGGTCTCGGCTACCATGAAAAGGCCCGGATCGGATGGAACATGATCGCCCCGCCCAACAACCGGTCATATCGATGGGATCAGATGAGGGTAGCGGTCTATGGTTCGAATCGTTCGGGCAAAATCGAGACTTTTCGGATTGAAGACCTTGCAGATGACAACCCTTATATAGATCGAAAAATCTGGCAGTGGAAGGATGGGGAGTATCGCTACTATCATCCCGAAGCCCCTTCTCCTCTGGAAGATTCGCTGCTGGTTCCGGGTGAGGGATACTGGGTACGGGCCAGGCAGGAGGGGGTTTACCTCCGGTTTGACGCCGATTCCCGAACGGTCATGAGAAGCCAAAAAGCCTCGACAAGAACAATGAGAAGAGGCGATGGGCCATCTGACGAGCCCCCCCTGCCCATGGGCGGCCTTTCCGACGATCCCTCTTTGGATGCAAAATTTTCAGAAGCAGCCTCAGGAGGCGGCGGGGGGGCCGGATGTTTTCTGGATTCCCTTTGCCATTGATCCAAAATGCTGCTCCTCATCCCGGCAAAATAGGGTTTTGTGGTATGGCTAAGCAGGGCATGGGTTGCTATGATGTAATTAAAAGATGATGACGATACTTTCATTTAGAAATCTCGTATACAGCTTTCCTTAAAGGAGGAGGATATGAAACTAAGCTTGAAAAATAGATTCCTGATACCAACGATTGTCCTGCTGGTATGCTCATTAGCATTATCAGCATATATTTCTTACTCAAAATCCAAGGAGGCTTTAAAGGTCACCATACAGGACCAGATGAGCCAGCGTGCTGAAGTAACGGTGGAGCAGATTAGTTCCTGGATCAATGAGCGGCGTCTAGATTTGGACAGCCGAAGCAACAACAAAGTCTACCAGATCGCTATGAACACCTCCTACGGGCTGGCGGTCAGAAACGCGGTAAGTAAGCAACTGGAGCAGATCCGGGAAAATTATCCCTATTATGAGAATATCTTGCTGGCCGACAACAACGGCGAAGTGATTGCAGCCGCGGAAACAGAGGGAGTCATAGGTATCAGCGTTGCCAATCGGGATTATTATCAGACAGCCAAAGAGGGCCAGGCGAATTCATCCAGTATTCTGGTCAGCAAACAGAGCGGAAATCCGGTATTTGTGGTTGCCGCGCCGGTCATGGAATACGATTCTGTAAAAGGGGTTCTCTTTGGAGCGGTCTCTCTGGCGAGCTTCAACGAAATCTTCATCAACACAATTAAGGTGGGAGATAAGGGCTCTGCCTATCTCTTCGATAATGAAGGACTGCTGATCGCCCACCCGGAGACCGAGAACATTCTCAACATTAATATCAGCGACTTTGATTTCGGCCGGGAGATGCTGAGGAAGGATGAGGGGATCATCGAGTATCAATGGAACGGAGAGGAGCAGTTGGCGGCCTTCAAACAGCTCCCGGAGATGGGATGGAATCTGGCCATCTATGCCAATATGGAGGAGATCCTAGCCCCCATCAATTCGGTGCGGAAACTCAACATCATCATGGCGGCCGCAGTCATTGCCATTGCGATCTTCATTATCCTTCTCATCACCCGCAGCACGGTAAAGCCGATCAATGCGATCATGCAGGGTTTGCGCCAGGTTTCCGAGAAAGTCGCGGCAGCCTCCGGCCAGATCGCCTCATCCAGCGAGGTTCTTGCCGAGGGAGGTTCTCAGCAGGCCGCCTCTTTGGAAGAGACATCGGCCTCGATGGAGGAGATGACTGCAATGACGCTGCAGAATTCGGGAAATGCCCGGAAAGCCAACGAATTTGTCAAATCTTCCAATGAGATTATGGCAAAGGCCACAATTTCAATGAACGAGCTGACGGAATCCATGTCTGAAATAAATACCTCAAGTCAAGACATCTTCAAGATCATCAAGACCATCGATGAGATCGCGTTCCAGACCAATCTGCTGGCCCTGAACGCGGCCGTGGAGGCGGCAAGGGCCGGGGAGGCCGGCGCGGGATTTGCAGTGGTGGCCGAAGAGGTCAAGCAACTGGCTTCCAAAGCGGCCAATGCCGCCCAAAATACCGCAGAGATGATCGAAGGCACTGTAACCAAAGTTCATGCCGGCTCCGATCTTCTGAAAAAGACGAACAACGACTTCTATGAAGTGGCGGAGAATTCCGGAAAGATCGGCGAGCTGATCGCAGAGATCACCTCAGCCACCGAGGAGCAGGCTCATGGCATCGAGCAGATCAACAATGCGATCAATGAGGTGGGCCTCATAACGGAAAAAAATGCCAGCCAGTCTCAGGAAGCATCGGCCGCATCCCAGAGCCTCTACAGCCAGACCGAGGTGTTGGAAAGCTTTGTGATGGAGATGAAGCGGGTTATCACCGGCAATACCGAACAGAGAATGAACGGTAATGGCGGAGCCCAGTATGAATATAACGCAGATGAAATCTATTATGAAACTGCCAGTGCCCCACTCTTCGTCGGCAATCGCAATGGCAATGGCAATGGCAATGGCAATGGAAAAGGAATTGAAAAAAGGAATGGAAACGGAAACGGAAAAAGTAATGGAAACGGAAAGGGAAATGGCTATATAACCCATGACGAGGAGGAGCTGAATCCACGGCACTGGGGAGTCTTTTCCGGCGGGCGCATCGAGGAAGGCAAAGTCTTCAACGCTCGCAAACAGCTTTATTGATCCAAAAGATCTTCTTTCAACGATCCGACAGGATCGGAAAGGATGGTAATATATGAATTTTGCATTCACACTCGATCATGAAAGGGTGAGATTTACCCCCGAGGGAAAGATATCGGTCATCGACGCCATCAAAGCGATCAGCGAAACAGATTGCGCCCATTGCCTCTGGGAGGATCTTTCCAGAGAGCACCCGGAATTGCTGGAATACTGCGACGAATTTTCCTTTCACAAGAACGGAAATCTACCGGTCGCAGACAGCCAGGGATGGGAGAAGATCCATGTACTTCTCTTCGACCATCTGGTTGAAAATGAAAAAATCTAAGCAGGAAAAAGGAGTTGTATCATGAGAGACGAAAGAAATTTCCATCTGAAAATCCAGGAGCTTTGCGATTGCTTTGCCACCAACGATCCCATTGTGGAGATGGGAGATGTGCAAAAAGAGGATGACCAACAGGAGGCTGCCCTGAAATGGATGGCGCTTGCGGTTCTTCACGGCGTTACCGCCAGTGCGGAGAAGATCTCTGTCACCAAAACCGAAGACGGGAATATCGAGGTGACGGCCAAATACAAGAAATCCCCCCTGCCCAATCCGGGCCCCACCGTAGGACAGAATCTGATCGATGCGGTTCGGGAGATCATCCATATCGAAGAGGGCAAGGGCAAGATGCCGCTTTCGCTGGGCATCCGGAACGACAGTGTTCAACTGCAGGTAAAGGTGAAAAATAAGGATGGCAGGGAAAAAGTGAGCATCAAGTTTCCGGATTAAACCCCGCCCCGGCCGGTTCTGCGCCGGACATTCCCCATATGACTGGCCTGCGCCAGAAGGGCAGCCCTGCAGAAGGCTGCCCTTTCCGCTTGAAACCTTCTGATTACGATTATTCTTCTGTTTTGCCAACCATCTCGACAAAGCAGGAGCCGCCGCCCGATGATCCGTCGGCCGAAAAGAAATCCCCCATCGGCATGGGCGGCTCATCCGATGCGCCGGCTGCCGGCGCTGCTCTTCGGGCCTGCCGGGGAAGCGCACGATCTACCCTTCCCAGGGCCCTGGCCTCCGGAACAAACCGCAGAAAGAGATCCTTTTTCTTGGCCTCGACCCAATAGCCGAACCCGGGCCCCAGCAGCGGATCATCGACATATCTGATGTCCGATGCCGCATCCCCATCAGGATGATAGAAGCGATACCCTCCATCCTGCCATCGCCACAGCTTGAGATTGACATAGGGATTGTTCTCCCCCAGGGAGGCGATAGGATATTCCTGCAGCCGGAGAAAATTTCCCTGCTCGTCATAGAGATAGGCCGCCACCAACAATTGGTTCCACCGATATGCCGCATTACCGGGCGCGGCGATCATGTTCCAGCCGATGCCGGAATCCCGGTTGTAGCCGAGCGGGAGATCCACAGCTCCTTCCAGATCGACTTGAGGCCCCTGAAGCTGGATGTCTATGCCGTTTCTGGCCAGAAACCAGTAGGCATGGCCCGGTATGAATTCCAGCCCCTCGCCGCACTCCAGATAATCGCCCAGTTCCGGATCATAGGTTCCGATCCGGAAATCAAAGGGGCTGTATCCCTCCGCACCGAAAAGCTCGGAGAGAAAATCCTCACAAAAGGATTCTCCCTGGGCAAGAATGATGGGAAATGCCCGCATCCGATAATCGGATCGCTCGGTTCCAGGCGGAATCTGCAAGCGATAGAGACCGATCTCTCCATCCAAAGGCTTTCCCTCGACGCAGTCCGCGATCCCGTTGCCATTGGCGTCCGTGTCCGCACTTCCGCAGCCGCAGATCCCGAGCGCAATCTTGTCCGAATCATCGGGACAGGGATCATTGCAGTCGGAGACGCCGTCGCCGTCGGTATCCGTATCCGGAAGGCCGCAGCCGCAAATTCCGGGCTCGCTCTTCGCAGGATCATTCGGGCAAAGGTCGTTGCAGTCGAATACGCCGTCGCCATCGGTATCCAGATCAGGGACCCCGCAGCCGCAGATGCCTGGCTTGTCCTTGATCGGATCGCTCGGACAGGGATCGATACAGTCCGGAATCCCATCGCCATCCGTATCCGCATCCGGAACGCCGCAGCCGCAGATACCCGGAAGGGTTTTCTCCGGATCATCGGGACAGAGATCCCCGCAGTCGATCTCTCCGTCACCATTAAGATCGATATCCGGAACCCCGCAACCGCAAACCCCAGGAGCAACCTTGAGCGGATCATCAGGGCAGAGATCCTCGCAGTCGATCTCCCCATCGCCGTTAAGATCGATATCCGGAAACCCGCAGCCGCAGACGCCGGGGGCCGCTTTGAGAGGATCATCGGGACAGAGATCCTCGCATTCGATCTCCCCATCCCCGTCCAGGTCCGCATCCGGTAAACCGCAGCCGCAGACGCCCGGTTCGGTCTTGTCCGGGTCCAAGGGGCAGAGATCATAACAGTCATAGGTTCCGTCACCATCCAGATCTGTATCGGGATACCCGCAGCCGCAGATTCCGGGATCAGATTTGTTGAAATCATCGATGCAGGAATCGATGCAGTCGGGGAAACCATCGCCGTCACTGTCCGTATCCGGAATCCCGCACCCGCAGAGGCCGGGATAGATCTTGTTCGGATCATCAGGGCAGAAATCTTCGTGCGGCGGAGTCGATTCCGGAACGAAGAGAGCGGTAAGGCTTTGGGCAGTTCCGATCTGAAAAGTAATGGGATTATTTGTATCTGTTACCTCCTCCATGGTATTGTACCAGAACCATCGGTCAAAAACATAACCGGCAGCCTGTTCAGCGGTCAGAACAATGGGCTGATCCGGTGGAAAGCTGTTTTCACAGACTGGCGGACAGATAAAGCTGCCTGTAGATACTGAACCCGAACCGGGAGGAGAGATGACGATTGTCAGAGGCGTACTCTCTGTTCTCCGTATTGCTGTCAAATTGACTGAATTTGAGTCATATGAGACCTGCCATTCAATTTCGGGAACTTGCGGCAGTTCTAGGGCATCAAAGGTACCGGAGATGGGACCACTCGATTCCAGAACCGTGAATATCCCGCCGCTCGATTCCAGGAAGCTGTTGGGCAGAGTTACGATCAAGGTTCCCCCCAGCGACGGGCTTCCCGTAATTTGAAGCTTATCGTAATAAAGAGGATCGAAAATTCGAACCCGCAATGTTCCCGGGGCCATTTTGAAATCCGCATCCTGAATGCTCAACTGCCCCAATTCCGTGAGCCCTGGTATGATCTCTCCATTGTTTTCAAAAACCGGCGGCAGAAAATCCATTTCCGGATCATTGACAAAAGAGAGTGTTCCGATTCCCCGCAGTTTTCCATTGTTGATAAATGAATTTACGGTCTCATCATAGCTTTTGATTGCTGTCGATCCCATGACATTGCAGGAACTCTCCGCGGCGATCTCAAATCTTGCTGAACTGCCAAGAGTCAAAGTATCGGTATCCATGATCATAGGGCCATTCACGATCATGGACAGGCCGTAGATCTTTTTGAACAATCCCGTGTGAATGCCGCTTTCGCCATTCAAAACGACCTGCTCTCCGCTGTTGTACCCTTCAATGAGACCGCCGGTCCATCGAAAGGTTCCATTCACGGTGAGATCATACCCTCCTTGCACAATACCGTTCCGGAGGGATAGCCCCGAGTCGAATACGATATCCGACATCAGGTAGATCTCGTTGTAGATCTCGGGGCCCCCGATCACCACATCTCCCTGGCCGGAAGTTGAAAAACCCTCATTGAAATAATGTATATAATCGGCAAGGAATATGGATGCGCCCGATGCGATATCGAAGCTTCCGTAATAGTTGCAGGTTCGCCCCATACTGTCGCTTCCGCCCAGTTGAAGTTCCCCACTCAGTACCGAAATGGCGCCGTGATGCCGGAACTCTTTGACCGCGATGATGGATCTTTCCGCCGAATCCTTTCGAATCTCTCCGTTGTTGACAAAGGTGGTGTCGACCGCGTCATCGGAAAGTCTTCCGGTACCGCTGATAACAAAGGTGGCTCCCGCACCATTGGTAATGGTCGTCGTATTGAGGGAATAAATATCTCCGCCTGCCCAATTGAAAATGCCGTTATTTTCGAAAAAGCCGGCGTCGATCTCCATGCCGCTGTCCACCGTAAACTGGCCGGTCGGTTTTACAGTGATCTTTCCGCCGTTTTCCACAGTTGCGTATTGAATGGCAACCGTAGATGTGATTTCGGGCTGATAGAGCGTTCCGCCGGGGATAATAATGGTGTCCCCTTGGCCGGGGATTCCCTCCGGAGTCCAATTGAGCGGCTCCTGGAAATCGATGCTCTCGTTTCCGTCCCATTGGTATGAAAACTGGGCATAGCAGACCCCGCCCCAAAAAATCCCGGCAGCAGCCACCAAAAAGGCCAATATCAGAATCTTACAGATTGTAGTCCTTCCGTACTTCTTCATGGAACCACCTCCTTTCTCTTAACCAATTCTTCTCAGAAAGTACCTCCAGCGCTTCCGGTAGGAACCGTCGGCTCATCCGGAAACGGCGGCAGGGGCTGCGGCTCGATCACATGGTCTCCAATCCTGCGGGAGATATTCTCCTGCACATCGTCGATGCCGCCCGTTCCCGGCTCCTCTCCTCCGGGGCCGGGGATCTGAAATCCGGGCCGAAGACCGATTCCTGCGCCTTCCGGATCAAAAATACCCGGAGCACCTCCATCCCCATCGGCATTCACCCGAATGCCTGAATAGTCCATCGACTGCTTATCCGTGATGAGCCGATCCCTGTCAAATTCAAAGTCCTGCTTGATCTGGCGGATCTCTTCGGGCTCCAGCTCCTCCCGCTCATAGGGAAGAGCATCCCTGTCCACGATGACCTGTTTAAAGGACTCCACAGGCACTGGCGCCTCTTCCGGGGCGATGAGACTGTAAACCTCCACCACCGTATCCTCAAAAGCGGTCACAACGGTTCGATCGCCCTCTTTTTCCACCGAAACCGTAAAATCGGAGCCCCGGACACCCACGACCGCGGTCTTCGACTTCACCTTGAACTCGGAACGCTTATACCCGACGAGCTTTCGAACCCCATATCGGGCCTTTCCGATCACCTGACTGATAAAGGAGGAACGATTCTCCTTTTCCGGCTCATACAGGCTCTGGTTGATGACGATCCGGGTCTCGGATGCCAATGTCAGTATGCTGCCGTCATTGAGTTCAAAACGCACCCGGGCATTCTCCTGGGTGATGATGGTATCTCCGTTATAAAGCGGGGTATTATTGATAGCCCGATACCCCCGCTCCGGATCATCCTCATGAATGATCACCACCACGCCCTGTACCAGAACGGTCTTTCCCACTGCCGATCCGACGCCCGGCTTGAAGGTCTCATCGATAACCAATCCGGCAGGCAGCAGGGATTGCGCCAATCCCTTCCCCATGAAGGGTCCCAGAAGGATCAGAGAGAGAAAAATTACCGACAATATCCGATATTTTTTAAAATTTCTTTTCATCACAGCTCTCCTATTCAAACCTTGCGGTCAGTGACAAGGTAAAAACATTTCGATCATATTCATACAGTTCGATATTGGAACTGTTCCTGGTATAGGAATACTCTGCCAGAAGGCCCAGCCATTCCTGATAGATGGCTCGAGAAAGGGTAAATGCCAGTTCATACCGGTCATCTTCCCTGTCCATATCATAGGTACGGCTTCGGTAGGAAGCGGTCACTCCGAAATTCAGCTCCCAGGGGAGATAGAAGAGTCCATCCAGCCGCCCCAGCCATTGATCATAGGCTTCCAATTTTGAAGCCGAGTTTCTTTCATATCCCATTCCGCCGGAGATCAGCGCCAGATTGTTCCGAAGCCGGTAATAGAGCCCCCCAAAGATCTCATTGGTATGGCCGCTCCGGTCTTCGTCGATCTCGTAATCATCCCGGTAATAGGTGTAGAAGAGGCGGGCATCGAGCCGTTCCCCAAGGCTCCAGAAGACCTCGGGCCGGATACGGTGACGCTTCAGGTAGGAATCGGAATCGACCCAGTAGTAGACCGGCTGATAGGAGAGGCGGAAGGTAAAGGGAGCCAGGGAATAGCTGCCGTAGATGTTACCGATGCTTCCGGTCAGATCGTATTCATCCAGATCATCGTGCCAGGTTCTGTAGAGGCTGTATCCGAGGCCGAAGGTGTAGGGATTTTGGGCATAGAGATCATAGCTTCCCGTGAAATAGAGTTCGGTCGCGCCGTCGCTCTCATCGGTGAAGAGATCGATATCCAAAGGCTCTAAACGCACATTGTCATCATACCTTCTGCCGAGTTTGAAATAGACCGTATAGGGCTTCTCGGCCGCCTGGCGCCGCTCGACGGATCGGAGCCATCGATCCGCACTCTCCCGCAGTTCATCGGTATCGGCATACTCCTTGGCCAGCCGAAACATCTCTTTTGCCCGATCCGAATTTCCGGATCGCTGAAAGCTGATGCCGGCATAGTAATAGGCCTGCCCCCGGACCGAAGGGGACTGCTGCGCCGCCCGCAAAAGATAATTCGATGCTGAAGAATACCGATCCAGCTTGAAGAGGCTGACGCCGGCATAATATGCAGCCAGCACATTTGTCGGAGACGCAGTAACGGCCTGCTCAAAATGTCGGGCCGCAGCCGCATAACCCTCGGTCTTATATGCCAGCAATCCCCGATCATAGGAGAGGTTAGGAATGGCCGGATCGATGGCGGCCGCTTTGGCGAAATATCTGTCGGCCTGATCATACCGCCCCATCTCCAGGTAAGTCTTCCCGAGATAGTAGTTGTAGTAGGGATTGTTCGACTGAAAGCGAAGGGCTTTTAAAAAATTATCCTCTGCATTTTTGTAATAGCCATCCTCCAGCGCAAAGACCCCCAGATCATAATAGGCCTCCCCTTTTTCCGCAGCGGCTGCCGGAAATGCCATAAGGAAGATCAGGAATCCTGCAATGATCGCCCACATTCGACTCTGCATGGTATGCCCCCTTGATGAATCGTTCATAAATATCATAACAATAAAGTTATAAATCCAAACGCCTGCCGAAGTAAAGCTCTTTAAATCGATCCTCCAAAGCAAAAGACCTGCTGCTTATCACTCTCTCATTTTATCATCCTTTGTCAATGGTCCAGGACAATATATTTTGGAAGAGAAAAAAGAGACTTTACTTTCATTTCAGTCGTTTTTCTGTTGACTTCAAAGGTACAATAGGGAAGAATCAAGACTATGAACAGATCAAACGATACCTTTTTTACAAAGGTTCTGGTGAGCTTTATTTGCCTTCTTCTCATAGCAGGGGGATGCGCGGGCAGGGTCGGACAGAAGCCGGCCACCCCACAGCCGCCGCCCTCATCTGTGGAATGGCCTTCAGAAGGGCTCCATCTGAAATTTTCTCCAAAGAGCGTCAGCAACTTTATCCAGCATCGAATTCGACCGGGGGAAACCCTCTCGGACATCGCCATGCACTACTATGACACCTTTCTGACAGAGGTCTACTATTCCATCCCGGAACAGGCGCTGATCAGCAGAGCCGTCATGGAAGAAGAGAGAATGAGCGCGCGCCGGATCGGCATCGTATCGGAGGTCATCCGGCGGATGAATGATCTGGACTCTTCCCGGTTGCCGGTAGGAAAGGAGATCTGGCTGCCGGAGATCCGAGGTCTATATTTCTTTCCAAAGCAGGAACCGGGGGGAATCTCTGCTGGTTCTGAACCAAAGACCGAACCGATTTCTCCTCCTTCTCAGAAGCCTTCCGAAACTCCGGAAGAATCTGCATTGACCCCACCGGCTGACGAACCGGCCTCTGCCCCTACTCCGGAAAAGGCGGGAAAAATTCCGGAAACCAAACCAATCCCCCCGAAAAAACCGCCGGCGGCCCCCCCTTCGCGTCTGGGAGAAACTCTCTTTGAAAACCTTCTGAGAAAAGGCCGGGAACTCTTTGATCAGGAGAAGTATCTGCCGGCCATTGAAACATTCAAGACTGCGCTGAGCCAGAAGCCAGATTGCGAAGAATGCAAGGAATATCTGAAAAAGAGCCAGGAGCGGTATATGGATATCCACTACAAAGAGGGGCTTCGGTATTTTGAAGAGGAGGAGTTAAAAATGGCCATTCACTCCTGGAATCAGGTGCAGCAGATCGATCCCAGCTACCGGAACGTCCAGAAGAACATCGATCAGGCCGAAAGGCTGCTGCAGAGGCTGGAGCAGATAGAGAAGAAATCCCTCCCGGCTGATTAGAAAATGGTTATCCCAGCAGATTGTCCAGGGCCATCATGATGACAAACCCGACCATGACGCCGAAGGTGGCCATGCGGGACTTGCCCTTGGAATGGGTCTCCGGGATGATCTCGTCGCTGATGACAAAGAGCATGGCACCGGCGGCAAAGCCCAGGCCAATGGGCAGCACCGGCTCGAAATAGGTGACCGCGGCCACCCCCAGAAATCCGCCTACCGGCTCCACAAGCCCGGTGAGGGTCGCATATCCGATGGCACGAAACCGGCTGTAGCCGAGCCCCATGAGCGGCAGGGCCACCGCCAGCCCCTCGGGCATGTTCTGCAGGCCGATGCCGATGGCAAGGCTGGTGCCGGCCCCCACGTCCCCTGTGCCGAACCCCACCCCCACCGCAAGCCCTTCGGGAAAATTGTGGATAGCGATCGCGATGATGAAGAGCCAGACTTTTCTCAATGAACTGTTTGGCCCCTCGTGGCCCATGATGAAATGCTCATGGGGTAGCCATCTGTCCATCAGATCCAGAAAAAGTGCCCCGGCAAGCATACTCCCCACGATGATATAGACCCCGAATCCGGGCCAGAGATCATTTCCGTATTCGATACCCGGCACGATCAGAGAAAAGGAGGTGGCCGCGAGCATGACCCCGGCCGCGCCGCCCAGCAGGACATTGATAACCTTGTGGGGAATGTTTCGGAAGAAAAGAAGCGGCAATGCACCGACGCCGGTGGCGAGGCCGGCGAGAAAGCTGGCGAGGAGACCCATAGTGATTAACGACATGTATTCCTCCCTTCTACGGCTCTCTTATACCGGAAATCACCTGCAGGACAAAGATGGCCTCTGCCAGATCGATTTTGCTGTTGTTGTTGATATCATTGATCAGAAGCGAAGAATCGACATCCAGCCCAACGAGTAACTGCAGCACCGAAATTGCATTGATCAACTGATAATTGAAGACCACTTCCGGCCCTTCCAGACAAGGATCTTCCCGGATCAGCCAGGGGGAAGCATCTACTTCGCCGCAGATGATATCCCCTCCGCTGTTGGGCCCTCCCGACACCCCCCAGTAATTGTTGATCGCCTTGAGGGGCACACCACCGGCAGAGACATTCGAGACGCCGCATTGCGTACTGTTGGAAAAACTGTTGTAGTTGATCAGAGGAACGACGCCATCGACCTTTACGGCAACATTGTTTCCGATAAAGCGGTTGCACAGAATCTCTGCAGAACCGCTGTTTTCACCGAAGATATTGACGCCGGCATTGGCTGCATTCCGTATTACGTTATACTGAAGCGTCAGGGGCGTATTATCGATTGTGATGTTGTCGATGCCGTATTCGACCGCTGCCATCTGCAGTACGGTTGCCTCCGGGTCCGCACCGGCCGAAAACCAGATCCCGTTCCAGCCGCCGGAACTTCCGTCTGCGGCCGTGAAGAGAATTGTCGGGTTCAGATCTGGATCAAGGGTTCCCCGGGCATTCAGTATCCCCTTGAAGGTATAGGTATCCACCTCTCCGATCATAAGGCCCGTTCCGGCAGAGAACTGCACCTGCACCCCGGGTGCCACCGTCAGCGTGGGAACCGGGTCGAGGGTACTTTTCTGGCGGATGATCACATCTCCTGTCACAACAAAAGGAATGCCCCCTTCCTGCTTGGGCCAGAGAGCATCTCCATAGACCTCTCCTCCACGGACTTCGATGTAGTCTCCGCCTTCACCGCTGAAGCTGTTTCCGCTGATAAAACGTGCCCCATCCGGGAAGATGCTGATGGCCACGCCGATACGATCCGTGCCATTATCAATGTCATCATAGTCGAAAGTATTGTTTGCCAAAACGGGATAGGAACCCTGGCTGACATAGATAGCATCTTGGCTGCGGTACAGGATTTCACTGTTCCTGATGATCGGAGACGCCCTGTCGAGATAGAGGTTGGCGCCGTGAACCGCGCCCGCATATCCGATGGTGCAGTTGTCGAGAAAAGTATCGGCATCCGAAGCGGCATTGGTGAAATAAATCCCCTTCCAACTGCCGGGGGATTCGGAATCCGATGTGAAACGCGTCTTATTCCCTGCATCTCCCCTGGCGACAAGCCCGCCCCGGTAATGGGAAAGGTCAAGCCCCACAAATCCGATTTGAAGCCCTGTGCCGGAAGCAAAGCGCATCTCGGCCCCGGGCGACACCGTAAGGATCGGTATCGGGCTTGAAAGAAGCCGTTGGCGGAGGATGATGTCCCGGGTAATTACAAAGGGTAAATAGCCCTCTGTATTATTGGCGTTCCATACGACATCGCTGTATACCTCCCCGCCTCTCACTTCGATATTGCCGTCTCCTGTATTTTCCGTCACCATTTCTACAGCTCCCAGGGAGCAAATGATGGGCGCCTTTTCGTTGCTCGACAGATCGTTGCCGTCAGAT
>JAABSP010000092.1 GCA_011390345.1 Desulfobacteraceae bacterium | reverse complement strand
CTCGATCACATTGTTCAATTCTGCTTTTCCCTTGTTTCCGGTCACATTTTTCAAAGCTCCTAAAGAGCAGATGATGGGGGCTTTATCGTTTTCGGAGAGGGTATTTTCCTTGATTATCGGAAAGGACTGCTCATCGCAAAAGATCCCGTAGCCGCTGCTATTACTGATGATATTGCCGGAGATCTCCGGGGAAGCATTGGAAAGATAGATGTTTGCCCCATGAACCGCACCGCCGTTAAGAATGTTGCAGTTACGGAGAAATGTCGTTTCATCATCGGTTCCATCGGAAAAGTAGATCCCCTTCCAGTCACCCTCGGCAGGATCGCTCTCATTGGCGGTAAAGGTAGTCCACCCGTTTACCGTGGTCGTAGTGGTACCGCTGGTAGAGGTGGTAGTGGTGGCAGAGGTAGTGGTGGTGGTGGTGGTGTCAGCAACAGTCGTAGTGGTGGTGTCAGCAGCAGTCGTAGTGGTGGTGTCAGCAGCAGTCGTAGTGGTGGTGTCATCCGTCGTCGTCGTACCATCGGCATTGAGCGATCCTTTAAAAGTGGAGACGGGCGTTACCAGACCGATCCGGAGCCCTGCGCCTCTTTCGAAGCGGAGTTCCGTACCGGCCTCGATTGTAAGGATCGGCACCGGGTCCTGGTTTCCCTCCTGGCGGACGATGATGTCTTCCAGCACCACAAAGGGAAGTCCTTCCTGTTTTTTCCATGTGCTGCTGGAGAAGAGATTGCCACCTCGAACCTCGATAAAATTTCCGGGATCAGAATCATCTTTGACAAGACTTCCCTTTATATTGCCTGCACTTTTGGGAGAGACGCTGACGGCACCGGTCCCATTTCCGAAGAAAGTATTTCCAGAAATAATCGGAAAAGAATTGCCGTCAGCGTAGATGCCGTAGTGTCTGCTGTTCCGGATGATGTTGTTGCTGATGGTCGGAGATGCGTTCTCCAGATAGATATTGCCATGATACATAGCTCCGCCGTATTTGATTTCGCAACCATCAAATACCGTCAATGAATCTTCGGCAGCATCGGTGAAATAGATTCCGCTCCAATAGTCCTCCGGGGCCGGTTCATAATCAATACCATCGACCTCGGCATCGGAGGTGAAAACGGCGTCTTTGGCATTGATCGCTCCTTTGTAAAGGAAGGTTGAGGAAAGGCCGATCCGCAACTCGGTCCCAGATTCAAATCTTACCTCGACCTTTGATTCGGGGGGTGGGTCTGCTTCGGGGTCTGCTTCGATGGTCAACACCGGAATCGGATCGGTGGTATTCTTCTGCCGGACCACGATATCGGTGGTTACGATATATGGTTTTAAAGTATTTCTCCATTCGATGCTCTCATAGATATTCCCACGCAACACATATATATCGTTATCCATTTCGACTTCACAATATTCACTTCCCTCTTCACAATAATCACTTGCATTCAGGTCTGCCGCTCGGACCGGAAATGAATAAAAAAGAAGGATCAAAACAATCAGCGCATATGATTTAACAAGTTTGGCATATCCGGAAGAAGTCTGATATTTCCGGTCTTTTTCTGCAAGGGTTGCGACCTGCTTCTGTCGAGATTTCATACCCGTCCCCTTTTTGACAATTTTGGAAGGATGCTCTTCTCTGCCGTTAAAAATCCATGTCTGTACAATATAATACACATGCCAGTATCACATTATATCAAACCATGATTTCTGGCAACAGGCAAAATCCCTATTGAACGGTTTGGAGCTATGAATTTTCTCCGCAGGAGGAACAGGAGCAGGAGAGCCCTCTTGCCTTCTCAAAGGACTCCCGCCCTTCCCGGAAGGCGAACCAGGCGATCAGGATCGCGCCGATCGCATCCAGCCGGCCGATGCCGGTCAGCTCATA
>JAABSP010000091.1 GCA_011390345.1 Desulfobacteraceae bacterium | reverse complement strand
GGGAAAGTGGCGTTTACCTCATCCCGGGAGGGGGGGACGGTTTTTCGGTTTTCTCTGCCGGTATGAATGATCGCGCTGCTTTTTTATGAAATGGGTTTTTCAGTTTTTCGAGCATCATTCTGTTTTTAAAGCGATTTATGATTATTCCGCTGTTGATCCGATCTGTCCGGCCATATCCGTAACCTCCCCCAAAGCCGCTTCAAAAGCCTTCAGCAAAGGCTCCACCACGTCAGGATTTCCGTTTTTCACCGCCATCTCCAGATCCCGCGCGGCATCCGACACTTTTACCGCCATTGACATTTTGGCCTTTGTCTCGAACTCCTTTTGCGTCTTTTGCAACACATCCGGCAATATTTTTGTATAGGCCATAGTAAGTTGATCCATCATGAATTTTATTCTTCATTCCCTTTGAATCAGGAATTTTCTCGATACTGCTTGACATAGACCGGAATTTAGTGCTATCTGTCATGCAAAAATGGGCTGTTTTTATCATGTTCCAAAGAATAGGAATGATATTGGAGAATTAACAGTAGCTTATTCTACTTGCTTTCGAAAAGGAAAGTTCTTGATCCGCATTGTTGACATTTTTGCAGGTCCGGGGGGCCTCAGCGAGGGATTCGCCGCTGTCCGGAATGAAGCCGGACAGCCGGTTTTTGATATATCTCTGTCGATCGAAAAGGATGCTGCAGCATATGAAACTCTGAAATTAAGATCCTTTTTCCGGTATTTTATGCATTCAAAAGTGCCGGATGCATATTACAGACATTTAAGAGGGGAAATAAAACGAGAAACATTATATACAGTAAATTCCATAGCAGCAAAGAAGGCGGCGGAAAAATGCTGGCGGGCAATCCTCGGGCCCAAAGGAACTCCCGCACAAGAAGTGACTGATCGAATTCACAGAGTCGCAGGTGGAAATGGCGATTGGGTACTGATCGGCGGGCCTCCATGTCAGGCATATTCTATTGCCGGTCGTTCCCGAAATTCGGGAAATCCGAAGTATGATGCCAAAAAGGATATCCGGAATCAGCTATACATTGAATATCTACAGATCCTGACCGATAATGGCCCAGCCGTCTTCATCATGGAGAACGTGAAGGGGCTTCTTTCTGCAACAATAGATAATAAAAGGATTTTCCAACGTATTCTGGAGGATCTTCGCAATCCTGCTGAAGCATTAAAAAGGGAGGGACGCAGCGCCCGCCATTGCAATCGAAGGTATCGGATTTATTCTCTTGTCGAGCATTGTGAATTCAAAAATGGAAACATCGAAGGCTCTGTAATAAAATCGGAATTGTATGGGATACCTCAGGCAAGACACAGGATTATTCTTCTGGGGATAAGAGAAGACCTGCAGGGAATAAAGCCGAAAATATTGGGGCCCCAAAAAAAAGTGCCAATGTCCGCAGTTATAAGTTCACTTCCCCCTCTTCGGAGTGGACTTTCCCGAATCCCAGACTCTCCCGAATCCTGGGAAAATGTTCTTCGTTCTCAGGAGAACAGTCGATGGGCAAATGACGGAACAAGCAGAGCCTTCGGCATAGAATTGGCTGAAAAAATCAAAAGATTTAATCCACATACTTACGCATAAAGCATAATAAGGATAGAAACGATTGGACCGAGCGTATTATTCAATAACAATTTCTAATCTGATGATGTCTTACACCAATGAAATTCTTGGTGAACTTGCAGCAAAACACCCATTTGCTCTCGATCAGGCGCAGCGAAATGCTTGGATTGAAGAAATCGAGATCCTTAAAGTTATCCTTAATAACCTAAAAGGAATGGTCTATTTTGAATTCTCCGTCCCTCGGATGGGTAAAAGAATAGACGCTGTCGTAATTATTGATTCCGTCGTTTTTGTTCTTGAATTCAAAGTCGGAGAAAAAGTTTTTGCTCCACAGGCAATAGATCAGGTTTTTGATTATGCCTTAGATTTAAAGAATTTTCACGAAACCAGCCACGAACAAATCATATGTCCAATATTAATTGCAACCAAAGCTCGACCAGAACATTGTATAGTAGCAACGACCCCACAAAATGATAAACTTTTTTATCCTGTAACATGCAATAATGGGACACTTCCGGAGATTATTAAAAAGGTACTGGAATTTTCAGAAGATGAAACAATTGATCCAAAAGAGTGGGAAAAGGGAAGATATTGTCCTACTCCAACAATTATTGAAGCTGCAATGGCTTTGTATAATGGACATTCAGTTGAAGAAATATCACGAAGCGATGCGAGTGCTGTGAATTTGAGCCAAACATCAGAGGAAATTTCATCTATTATCATTTCATCTAAAGAAAACTTCAAAAAATCAATTTGTTTTGTGACTGGTGTTCCTGGAGCTGGAAAAACATTGATTGGCCTGAACATTGCGACAAAGCATTTTGATAAATCGAATGATCTTTACAGTGTTTTTTTATCGGGCAATGGTCCTCTTGTCTCTATTCTCAGAGAGGCGCTGGTAAGAGATAAGGTTTCGCGGCTGAAAGAGCAAGGAAAGAAGCCCAAAAAGGGAGAAGTGATGAGCGAAGTAAAAATATTTATTCAAAATGTTCATCATTTTCGAGATGACTGCCTTATCAATTTATCCAAACCGCCGATTGAACACGTTGCATTATTTGATGAAGCTCAGAGAGCTTGGAACAAAGAACAAACCATTCTTTTTATGAGACAAAGCAGAAAGAATGATGATTTCAATATGTCCGAACCTGAATTCTTAATCTCTTGTTTTGACCGCCATTCTGATTGGGCTACTATCGTCTGCCTTCTTGGTGGAGGCCAGGAAATTAATAGAGGTGAGGCTGGAATTGACGAATGGATAGATTCCTTGATTCATTCTTTTCCGGATTGGGATGTCTATATTTCACCTCGCCTTACAGATACCGAATATTCCAATGGAGAGTCTCTGAAAAAATTGCAAGACCGAAATCATGTTTTTTACCGAGACAATTTGCATCTTTCGGTATCTATGAGATCTTTTCGAGCTGAGCATATATCTCTACTGGTAAAACAGTTACTTGATATGGATATCGAAGGCTCTCGTAGAACATTGAATAGAGTCAGAAATCAATATCCAATCATGCTCACTCGTAAACCCTCCATTGCAAAAAACTGGCTAAAGCAAAAAGCTCGGGGATCAGAGCGCTATGGAATTGTCGTTTCATCACAAGCAGAAAGGTTGAAACCACATGCCATAGATGTAAAATCACCTGTCAATCCAATTCATTGGTTCCTAGAGGGAAAAGAAGATGTTCGATCCTCATATTATCTCGAGAGTGTCGCTACGGAGTTTCGCATACAGGGATTGGAATTAGACTGGGTTTGTGTTACTTGGGATGCAGATTTTAGATATTCAGAAAATAGTTGGATCTGCAAATCTTTTCGGGGAGATCGTTGGTTTTCTATTCTAAAACAGGAGAGAAAAGTTTATTTAAAAAATGCATATCGAGTCTTACTCACTCGTGCCCGACAAGGAATGATTATTGTTGTTCCAGAAGGAGATAAAGATGATGCCACGAGAATGCCTGAATTTTATGACTCAACTTTTGAATATCTGAAGAAGATCGGTTTTGATGTTATTGAGGAGTAAGAAGAACTTTTTTTTATTCCACATCTTATTTCAGATGTTATTTTCAAAGGATAAAAAAGCACCAACACCCTTTTGCAGCCAGTTTTCGGGCTTGATCATAACATCGGCCGGTTTCCGGCTATATCCGTTTTGCAGATCACAGCGACAGGAATACCGGAAGCTGTAGTATTGGGGCAGGTGGCCGAACTTATTATCAAGCCCCAAAATTGTAATCATTACAGACGGAGTGGCAGATGAGCGTATGGCTGTAACGGAAATAACCGATGATATTGAAATCATCAGTGTGGTCTGGGATCTCAACCGTATCCTTATGTTTGTAAAGACCGGTGAACGGGAGCAGATCACCATTGATTTTGAGAAAGATTACAGCGGCCCGATTCCCTGCATCGAACGGAAAAGTTCGGACGACAGCTATGTTACCTATCTTTCATTCATCCCCGGAGCTGTTCTGGCGGATCTTTACAGGGACTGGAAGATACGGTTGCTGGAACGGAATGTCCGGGTCTTTCTCTCCCAGCGTCCGAAAGTCAATCGGGGAATAAGGGATACAATACGCAGCGAGCCCGACATGTTCTGCGCTTACAACAATGGAATAACCGTCTATGCGCAGGCGGTTTCTCTCACGGATCTTCCGGATCATGGAAGAGGGATCACACAGGTTACAGGGTTCCAGATCGTCAACGGCGGACAGACTACAGCATCCCTTTATCACACCAGAGAAAAGGACAAGGCGGATCTGAGTGATATTGCCCTGCAGATGAAGCTGATGGTCATCAACGATGAAATGATGTTGCCGGAACTTCCGCCGGATCAGCGTCTTTCTGATATTCTGGTCCCCAGAATCGGCCGTTTTTCAAATACGCAGAACCGGATACAGATGGCTGATCTGCTGGCAAATGATCCTCCACATCCGGAATTGTTTCAGATTTCCACCAATACAGCGGCCCCGGACCCGACCGGAGGTTCTCTCCAGACGTACTGGTTCTATGAAAAATCCAGAGGCAGTTACGAAGAAACAAGACGCATGGAAGCCAGAACGAAGGCGCAGCAGAGAAAATTCGACCAGAAATATCCGCGATCCCAGCGGTTTGACAAGTCAAAATTCGGAAAGGCATGGAACTCCTACAGGAAACGTCCGTATGAAGTCTGCTTGGGGGCCATGAAGAATTTTGCCAAATTCAATTCATGGTTGCAGGAAGATAAGGAAGAAGAGTGGCCTGCATTTTTCCAGAAAACGGTGGCTCTGCTGATATTGTGGAACGCGTCCGAAAAGATCGTCCGCCGGCAGAAATTCGGTGGATATGTCCATGCCATAGTGACCTATTCTCTGGCATGGCTGCATCATTTAACGGACATGAAAATTGACCTCGATAAAATCTGGACAACGCAAAAGCTGGACGATAATATCCTCAAAGCCATTGAAAACCTTTCGGTTTCAGTGAATGAGCATATCCGGGATACCCAGTTGAATGTAACAGAGTGGTGCAAGAAAGAGGAGTGCTGGAAAAAGCTTCTGGAGAAGAAACCTCCGATTATTCCGGATTTGACAGCGGCATTTTATTCCGGAAAAGGAATCAGACGCTATGATATTTCCTCTGCTGCGGAAACGAAAAACATCATTTTCTGCAGAGAAAAGGGAGCTGATACATGGTTTTCCCTGTCAAAGTGGCTCAAAGATCGTAATTTCATGCAGGGTAAACATCGAAGTCAATGCTACAATATGGGCAAAGCCATCAGCAACAATAAGGAACCTTCTGCTGTCCTTTCGGCAGCCTGCAGAAATATATGGGAAAAGGCTGTTGACGGGTATGGCTGGAATTCTCAGACAGTGGAAAATGATGATGAATAAGAGGTAATATTGGAAACAGCCGGCAAATTCCGGCAATAGCAGAATAGAGAATGAGGAAAAACCACCTGAAACAGTTGATATGCTGTATCCAACAAATCCCGCCGGGCAATTTGGCGGGATTTATTAATAAACTTTCATGATCGGGCGCTCACCCCCGGCCATGAAAATGTATTTTCAAGATAAAGGCAACAGTTGTTTTAGTTTGCCAAACTTTTTCTGCTAATGAACCGGTATCTTTACCCCATTGGATAACACCCACTGTGCAAAACTAGCCGGATCTCTTTCCGTAAGAGTATGTGATGGCAAAAAATGGACTTCTACGTCGTCCCCCGCTTCTTTCTGCACGATCACTGATATTCGAGCCCGTTCATGCAGGTTCCATGAATCCAGTCCCTCAACAAACACTGCTACATCGATGTCGCTCCATTCATCCGCAGTTCCGAGTGCCTGAGAACCAAACAGGTAGGCAGAAATCACACGGGCAAATCGAGATACAATTCGAATCGCTTTTTTTGTTTTTTCCTCTATTGATTTATCGATTCCAACCATTTCAATATCCCATCGGTTTTTTCCATAATCCGTTTGGCTTCATTCCTTTTCACACTGGCAGCCATATTGGGAATTTCTTCGGGATAGCGTGACTGAATATAGTAGGCAGAGAGTTCCCTTAAAAAATCCGCTTTGAGATTTATGATTATTCCGCTGTTGATCCGATCTGTCCGGCCATATCCGTAACCTCCTCCAAAGCCGCTTCAAAAGCCTTCAGCAAAGGCTCCACCCCGTCAGAATTTCCGTTTTTCACCGCCATCTCCAGATCCCGCGCGGCATCTGACAGTTTTATCGCAGAAAGATTGGCCGCAACGCCTTTGATCTGATGACAGTAGCCGGCAGCCGCATCGATCTCCCCCTTCTGAATCATCTCCTGAAGGTTTTGGGCCGCGCCCTTAAATTCTTCTCTGAATTTTGCAACCAGCCGATGGAGCAAAGAGATATTTTCCCCAAACCGCTCCATAGCCGATGCCATATCGATGCCGGGCAGGGGCTCTGGCTCGGCTGAATGGACCGGTTCGGCCGCAGCCGGCCGGGGCGGGACCATCTCGGGAATCCATCGCGCCAGGGTGGCAAAGAGAAGATCGATATCGATCGGCTTTGTAATATAGTCGTTCATGCCGGACTCCAGACAGCGCTGCCGGTCCTCTTTCATCGCGTGTGCGGTCATGGCGATGATGGGAATCTCGGCAAACGCAGGATCGGTGCGGATGATCCGGGTGGCTTCGAGGCCGTCCAGGACCGGCATCTGAACATCCATCAGCACCGCGTGGTAGGCTTTTTGGGTGATTTGCTTCAGGGCCTCCTGTCCGTCCGGTGCTGTATCGACAGTGATCCCGACATCGGAAAGAATCTCGATGATGATCTGCTGATTGATGGGGTTGTCTTCGGCCAGGAGTATGCGGATGTTCTTGTCCCGGCAGTCGATGGCCTTGGCTCTTGAACCTCCAGACCGGTTCCGGGGAAGAGGAGAATCGAAAAATGAGGATTCTTTTTGCAGCGAGGGGCGGAAAAGTGCTGTAAAGAAAAAGGTGCTGCCCTGATCGGGCCGGCTTTTGGCCCAGATCGTGCCGCCCATCATCTCCACGAGCTTTCGGGTGATGGAGAGGCCGAGACCAGTTCCGCCGTACTCCCGGGTGATGGAGAGGTCGGCCTGGGCAAAGGGGAGGAAAAGATGCTTGATCCGTTCCTCGGAAATACCGATCCCTGTATCCCGCACCGAAAACTGAAGCTTTACCGCACCTTCCCCCTCCTTCTCCTCTGCTGCAACCGGTTCCACATGCAGGATGATCTCGCCTTTCCGGGTGAATTTGAAGGCATTTCCCAGCAGGTTGACCAGGATCTGCTTCAGGCGCAGGGGATCTCCGATCAGGGCAATGGGCGTATCTTCGGAAAGGGAGAGGGTTAAGCAGAGATTTGTGCCGGATATTCTGGTTTTGAACATCGACTCGATTTCGGAAAGAATCAGATCCAGGCGAAAGTCCGTCTCGGACATATCGAGCTTGCCGGCTTCGATCTTGGAATAGTCGAGGATGTCATTCAAGATATTGAGCAGGGAATGGGCCGAGATTTTGATGGTCTCCAGGTGCTTCTGCTGTTTGGCCGTGAGTTCGCTCTTCAGGGTGAGATCGGTCAGCGCGATGATGGCATTCATCGGCGTGCGGATCTCATGGCTCATCACAGCCAGAAATTCGCTTTTGGCCAGGTTGGCCTTTTGGGCCGCGATCCGCTCCTGCTGGGCCTTCTCCTTTTCCATCCGCTCTGTGATGTCCACCATCGAGCCTTCGATCATAGGCTCTCCATCGGGATCATTCACCAGGACCGCAGAGAGCGAAACCCAGATCATTGAACCATCCTTTTGCTTCAGGCGGGTTTCAAAGGCGGAGATCCGCCCCTCCTGCTTCAGCATCCGGACAAAAAGATGCCGATCATTGGGATCAACGTACATGGAGATGATATTTTCAGGCACATCCTCAAAGGAATCAAACCCGGAGATCCGGTAGAGGGATGGGTTTCCGCTGATGAATCTGCCGTCGAGGCCGGTCTGATAGATCCCCTCCACCGCCCTTTCGTAAAGAGAGCGGTATTTTCGCTCCGATGCCTCGATCTGCTGATACATCCTTCCATTCTCTATGGAGATCGCGGCCTGGGACATGAGCAGGTTCAGTATCCGGATCCGCTCCCGGGTAAAGACATGGGTGGCTGCGTTGTTCTCCAGATAGAGGAGCCCGAGCAGCCGGTTCTGGTGGTGAAGGGGGGAGCAGAGGATCGATTTGGGCCGATGTTTTTGGATATAGTCGGTGTCGGCAAAGCTTCCGTCGCCGGCCGCATCATTGAGAATCAGGCTTTTCCGGGAATTGATCACATAGCGGACCACTGCAATGGAAAGTCGATCGCTGCTTTCGACCGGAAGAAAATTCATCACCCGAATCTCTGTTTCCCCCTCAGCCTTTTCCGCCTTGATCAAGAGTTTTCCGTTTTCATTCAAGATCAGCATTCCCTTTTGGGCCCCGGAGTTTTGGATCAGGCTTTCCATCAGATGTCTGAGGAGATTTTCGAGGCGGAATTCGGCCGAGATGGTCTGGGAGACCTTCATCATCGTATCCAGATCGATCTCCTCGGTGGTAGGTGAGGAAGATCGGGGAAAAAGAGGGGCCGAACCGCTTTGGGGCCGGATCATTGCGGTAAATCGCCAGCCCTCCTTTTCTTCAATCAGCCGGGCTTTGATTCTGGCTCCCCAGCGCTGATAGAGGGAATGGGCCTCCTGAAAGCAGAGTCCGGCATTCTTTTCCCGAAAAGTGCCGGAATAGAAGCGGCCGCATAGTTCATTGGCCAGCGCCTCATCTCCCATCCATCCGTTGATCTGTGCGCTTCGAATCGCCTGATGGTATCGGATTTCAGCATCCATAAATCCACCGAAAAGCCGATGGTATTCGGCCCCCATGATCTTCTGCAGATGCATGAAGTTGACCCAACTGAAAGCGGCCAGTCTCTTCATTTTTGCATACTCCTTCTGCATCCGCTTCACCGCCCTTTTCTGCTCCGGCAGAGGCAACTGCCTATAGCAGGCGGCATGGACAAGAAAGGCGATAAAGGCGTACCGCTGGGTGGTGGGGGTTCCCTGAACCGACAGGATGACCTTGTCTCCCTCCCGGATCTGGTCCAGTGCGGAAAGATATTCCTCATGGAAATAGGCGATTTCAGCCTTGTGAAAATGGTATCTCGCCAGCCCGGATCGATACCGGCGCTTCTCCATCCCCTCAAGGCAATCTGATTCAGAAAAGGAGGCGTCATTCAAGGAGAGGGGACCTGCGGTTCTTCCCAGAAGATTCAAGTTCATCTGCCGGGCCAGCAGGATGGAATCGAGCGCGTCCGGATATCCGATCCGTCGGACAAGGGCCAGATAGGGGGCCATTTTCTCCAGTTTGGTCTCCAGATCGATCTTCGGGTTCCAGATCACCGCATGGATCGCGCTGTGGCCCAGAGAGAGGAAATCTCCGGAGCGGTATCCGGCCTCGATTGCACGGTCGAAAAGGGGGGTGAGGCTCTCCCAGTGGGCTTTCCAGTGGTGGATGGAGATGGCATGAACGCAGAGGATTCTGCACCGGAACTGAAGATCCTTCAGGTGTTCGTTTACCGCGATCGCAAGCTTTCCGAATAGCTGGGCATGCTTATGCTTTCCCATGACCGACAGGAGAAGCCCGTAATAGGCATAGGCCAGCGCGGATTCCCGGCTGATGCCGTATCGGAGAGAGATATTGGCCATCTTCAGGATGGTCAGCATGAACTTGTATTGATCTCCCATGAAATAGGCCAGGGAGCCGATGGCCTCCAGCAGCCGGATGGCCATCCGCTTTTTCGGATCGGTCAGAGAAGGGGAATGGATCAGATCTTCAATCTCCCGAAATCCCAGATTCCAGCGGACCGAAAAGATCTCCCTGATCAGGGTGAGCTTTCGGAAGAGGCCGGCACTGGGATGGGAAAAGCCGATTCCCAGCAACTGAAGACCTGCAATCCCCGAGGCCATTCCCGCCTCCATCCGGCCCGCCACCGTATATTGGATCGACTGCAGGTATCGGACTTCAGCCTTTTCCAGCGCGGTTTTCATCTTTTCGAGCAGCAGATCGATATGGGCTTGGGCCATCGGAGCCGCACCTGCGGGAAACGCGCACCGGATCACCTCCAGCCCCAGAGCCGCAGCCAGTTCATACTGCCGATCCCATGCATCTGTCCCCAGCAGTTCCAGGCCGATTTTCAGATGGTTTAGCGCGGGGGCATATGCAATGGTCTCCCGGGCCAGGATCGCGGCCTTCAGGTTGAGCCGGGCCAGCCTTTCCCGCTCTTCAGAGGCCGTGATGCCGGATCTGCCCCGGTTGAGATGGTGGACGATCTCAAAGAGGTTCTCCTCGATATTCTCCGCTCCTTTCTCTCCTGCTTCCGCTTCCAGCAGCCGGCGGCCCAACCGGAGATGAATCTGCTCCTTCTCGGCTGATGCCAGAATCTTCCCCGCAGCCTGCTGCAGCCGTTCATGCTGGAATCGGAAGGTCAACTGATCGGAGCTGCTGCCGGATGAGGAAGAATTTTCATATACTGGTGTGAGAATGCCGATCTCGATGGCCGATTCCAGATCCTGCAGGATCTTTTCGGGTGAAAGCTCCAGCAGAAAGGCGAGTCCATCCAGATCAAAGCTGCTGCCGATGCACGCGGCTCTCTTGACGGCCTCAAGCGCCGGGAAAGGGAGCTTTTGAAGGCTTTCGATCAGGTATGCTGCAATATTGCCGGTGACATCCACCTGTTGAACCGCAGCCGCATCCCAGACCCATCTGCCTCTTCCCTGCAGAAAATCATACCGGAGGAGCGATTCCCGGTAGAGGTGATGGAGCAGCTCATGAAGGAAAAAGGGATTGGCTCCGGTCTTCTTCCGGAGGATCTCGGAAAGGAGGCGGCAGTGCTTTGGGTCTGACTGCAGGGAGGCTGTCAGCCATTGATGAACCGCATCCGGATGGAGGGGTGCAAGGGGAATGCGCAGGATCGGTTTCCGGGTTTCGATCTGTTTCAGGGCCAGCGCGGCCGGATGATTCTGATCCACTTCCCGGCTTCGGTAGGCCAGGATCAAGAGCAGATGGCCTGGTCCCTCACCGGCCAGAAGACTCTCGAGCAGCCCCAGAGATGCGCCATCGCACCACTGGAGATCATCCAGAAAGAGCACCAGGGGATGATCTTTTCCGGCAAAGATCCGGATGAAGTCCTGAAACAGAATTTTGAACCGATTCTGCGCCTCGGAAGGTCTCAGATCGATCCTCTGCTGCGGAACCTCCTGCCGGGGGATGATCTTTTCCAGTTCCGGAATGATCTGGAGGATGAGATGGATATCGGGGCCCGTGGCCCGGCCGATCTCCTCCCGCAAGAACGAGAGTCTCTCCGGAGGCTCGGCCAGAAGCTGCCGGACCAACTGGTTGAATGCCTGGGTAATGGCTGAATAGGGAAGATCTTTTCTGCCCGGATCGAACCGCCCCCCGATGAAATAACCCGGCAGACCTCTCCGGAGCCGCTGAAGCTCTCTGACAAGGGTCGTTTTTCCGATCCCCGGCTCTCCAAAGATGACGACAACCGGGGGAGGGGCGCTCATTGCCCCGTCAATGACTTGCTTCAATCGGCCGATCTCCTCTTCCCGGCCATAGAGTTTTTCTGAGATGTTGAGCCGTTCCGAGATATCGAACCGGCCCGGGGAGAAGATCGTACGGAAATCTTTTTTTCTTAGGCAATCTCTGCAGGCGTCGAGATCTTCAATGATGCCCTGGGCGCTCTGATACCGGTTTTCCGGATCTTTGGCCAGCAGTTTCATCAGGACAGGGGAAAGGGCTTTCGGAAGTGTTCGATCAACGGACAAGGGGTCTCTGGGCGGGGTCGCGATGTGGCAGTAGATCCATTCCCCATTCTCCCTGGCCCGGAAAGGCAGGGCTCCGGTAAAGATCTCATAGAGGGTGACGCCGAGAGAGTAGTAGTCGGAGCGGTAATCGATATCCCGGTTCATCCGGCCCGTCTGTTCCGGGGAGATGTAGGGCAGAGCGCCGACAATCTGATGGCTCGATCCGATGAATCCCTCTTTTTCCCGGGGGTGGGCAGCGGAGATGCCGAAGTCGATGAGCCTCAGATCCAGCGGAGAATCCATGCAGAGGATGTTTCCCGGATGGATGTCCTTGTGGATCACATTGCAGCGATGGATCTCCCCGAGAATCCGGGTCATGCGGATGGCGATGTCGATACGCTCTTCCAGGGAAGGGATGGCGATTTTGAGCCGATCCCGGAGGGAGCTTTGGGCCTTCTCCATGATGATGGCCGGGATCTCCCGGCCGAATTTTTCCAGAGCAACCATCCGGATGACCCCGCTGATCTCCTGAAGCCTCATCGCGATCTCGTATTCCCGCAAAAGCCGTGCAATCTCCCGTGGGATTCGATGGCTCCGGCTGAGGGTCTTTACGGCAAAGGATCTTCTCTCTTTTTTCCGAAAGGCGCTGAAGACAAGAGTTCGAGAGGAGTGGTATATCTCTTTTTCAATGGTATATCCATCGAGGATGATCCGCATGTGAACCGGTCCGAGGTATGGGTTGGCCCGAAACTTCTCCGCCGACTGGGATCTGTCCGGCTTTGTGGGCATCGGTATGATCCAAAACAGCAGCGTTTTTTAATGACTAGAGACAGTAGTAAAAAAATTGGCGATTGTCAATATCGGAAAGTTTTGATACATCCAGATGATGGAAGATCAAGAGCCAGAGCATATCCGAATGCCAAAACAGAACCAAATCAAGGAGGAAGAATGAAAAGCAGCGTCTATTTCATGGACCTGAGAACCTCGCCCAAGGCCAATCTCTTTGCAAAGCTGGAGAATCTGCTGAACGCGGCCGATTTTTCAAAAACCTTCAAGAAGCGGGATCTGGTGGCTGTCAAGCTCCATTTCGGAGAGCTGGGCAACACCGCCTTTATCCGGCCCGTCTATCTGCGGAAGATCGTGGAGATGGTCAAGAAGGCCGGGGGAAATCCCTTTCTCACCGATGCCAACACCCTGTATGCCGGAACCCGCAGCGACACTCCGAGCCATCTCACCACCGCGATTCAAAACGGCTTTGCCTATTCGGTGGTGGAGGCGCCCCTGGTGATCGCGGACGGCCTCCGGGGAAGGACCGAAGTCCCGGTCAAAATAGAGGGGAAGCATATCGAGACGGCCTATATCGGAACCGAGATCATGGAGGCCGATGCCTACATCTCGGTGGCCCACTTCAAGGGGCATGAGCTGTCCGGATTTGGCGGGGCCATCAAGAATACCGGCATGGGGTGCGCGTCCCGAAGGGGAAAGCTCGAACAGCACTCCGGGGTCTCGCCCAAGGTCAAGCGGAAGAAGTGCGTGGGATGTGGGGACTGTATCGAACACTGCTCACAGGGGGCCATCGCGCTGGTGGACGAAAAGAAGGCTGTGATCGACGAGGAGAAGTGCATCGGCTGCGGCGAGTGCATCCTCATCTGCCCCAACAGCGCGATCCAGATCCAGTGGGCAACCTCCATCCCCACCTTCCTGGAGAAGATGGTCGAGTATACCCTCGCGGTGGCCAAGGGGCGGGAGAAGAAGTCGATCTACATCAACTTCATCACCAATGTCTCACCGGCCTGCGACTGCGTCGATTTCAACGATGCAGCCATCGTCCGCGACATCGGTATCGTGATCTCCAAAGATCCGGTCGCGGCCGACCAGGCATCGGTGGATCTTGTCAACAGTGAACCGGCCCTCTCCGGCTCCTGCATCGACAGCAGCAAAGATACCTGCGGGCTGGACAAGTTCAAGGCGATCTATCCCCAGGTGGAGTGGCCCATCCAGCTCGAATATGCCGAAAAGATCGGGCTGGGGAGCAGGGAGTATGAGCTTATCACCGTCTGATCATCCCTTTGGCAGAGAAAATCGCGGCAAAACCGGAGCGTTCTCTCAGCGGGACGCTCCCCGAATCCCCCGGATGTCCGACCGGTTGTTCGACCCGATGTTAGATCGGATGTTCAAGATGAATTTCCGGGTCAGCTCTTTGGAGACGGTATGGGCATAGATCTCCCCTTGGGGGGTAAGGCCGAAGATCTCTCCGGTGGATAAAAACCACTGCAGCAGCCGGATTCCCGCACCCATTCGATCCCCCGGTTCCATCTCGGTCTCCCCGCGGTGGGGAACCGGGGAGGGGAGGGGGGCTTTGGTATCGATGATAGATTTCATGAAGTTGGTGATCCGGCCCAGCCTGAGAAGGGTGGCGGCCTCGATCCGGGAAGTTCGGTCTTCTATGGGCAGGGCCGATCCCCGCATAAGGGAAAAATCTGCGGGAAGCAGCCCCTTTTCCCGGCAGTATTCATAATCCCGGCTGCCGGGTGCGGGATAGAATATGGAGACCCCGGCAAGGGTTCTCTGTCTTGCCAGATAGAGAAGATCGGCAAGGGAGTCTTCCGCGGACTGCCCGGGCCCGGCCGCAATAATATAGCAGACCGCATCCATGCCGAATTTCTCGGCAAGCCCAAGAGCCTTTTCCAGGCCGGGCCGTACATCGGGCCTCCGAAAGCGTTTCAACTGCTGCCGGGAAATGGTGCCCAGGGAGAGGTTCAAGGTCTTGAAGCCGGCCTCCTTCATGGTTTGAACCATCGTCTCATCCAGGGAAGGGGGATAGAGGCCGTTCATGGCCCGCAGCTCGATTTCGCTTCCGGAGAAGCGGTCCATGATCCCGGAAAGCAGTTCCATGAACCATCTTCGGTTCAAGGAGAGGTTTTCGTCCTCGAAGTCGATGAAGCCGACATCGCCCCGGCCTGCCTGGGCCTCGATCTCGGAAATGACGGAAGATACGGATCTCCGGCGGAAGGGGATATCGGCCCCGCCCAGTGCGCAGTAGGTGCATTTGAGGGGGCATCCCCGGCTGGCCGTCACCACGATGCTTCCCCGGCCCTTGCGCCGGTAGAAATCGTTCCGGATCAGATCGAAGGCCGGCAGCGGATAATGGTCCGGATTCTCCATCAAAGCCGGGGCCGAGACATGCAGGCTTGGGCCGGCTTTTCGGAAGACGATGCCGGGCACATCTTCAAGGGATCTCTTTTCCCGGATCGCGCGGGCCAGCGCGGGAAGCGAGACTTCCCCCTCTCCCCGGAGCAGATAATCGACGGCCTCATGTTCCATAACGGCCTGGGGCAGGGCTGTGGGATGGTGGCCCCCTATAACGACCGTGCATTTGGGATGGAATCTTTTTACGGCCACTGCCGTTTCGATGGCCGCTTCGCTGTAGGGGGTGAAGAGCGAAGAGATGCCGATGAGCCATGCACCTGATTCTGCGGCCGTCTTTCCGATGTGCTCGAAGCTGTAGCCGTAATGGCGGTAGCCGTGGAACAGGGCAAAGGGGGAGATATCGGGTCGGCCGTAAAAGGGATGGAGACGGGCCATCGGTTCCGGAGTTTCGATGATCCGGGATTTGGCGGTTGCCAGCCCGTCGAAAATATCGACGGAGAAGCCCGCCTCCCGCAAAACGGCCGCGATGGAGGCAAGACCGTAGGGAATGGTGCGCTTCGCGGTCAGATAGAAGTCCCGGATCGGGGGTTGTATTAGGAGGATGTCAGTCATCGATTGCCCATTAATGTATCTATTGGTCGAGGTTGTTTTTTGCACAGATGAAGGCGATGGTCAATTGTAAAAAATTCAAAAAGTTAAAAAAAGATTTACAAGAAATTACTCTTTCGGTATTGTGGGTGGAAATATGATGTTTCCGGATATTCGCTTGAAAATAGGATTATCATTGTTGAAAATGAGGCGAACCAAAAGTTTTAAAATATATCTTTTTCAATAATGTTTTATGGTAACATAAAATTTCGATATGGAAAATCAATAAAGGGTAAGCATGCCTACGCGAATACTGCATTGTGGTAAATCTATTGAAAATTACGATCTTTGTCTAAAAGAAGAGGTCGCCGGTTTTACACGCAGAGGTCCGGCAATTGGTGATACAATATACTTCGCTGTAACTATAAATGATAAAGTTTATTGTGGTATGCGTGGAAGTCTCGCCGAAACAACGGACTTCAAACCTTGGCCGGATAATGAAAATTATGTTATTTCATTCATGCTTGAAAATGTTAATTATTCAAAACCATTTAATATTAAGTTCTTGTCAAAAATTGGAGGTAAGTATTGGCATTTAAGATATTTACAAGGTGCTAAGATTATAAAAGAGGAAAAATCCATTGAAGCATTAGCGAAAGCTTTTGAAGAAAATATTATTGACGAGCCTAAGTATTTGGGACCAACTACAATTGATGAGATTGTTAATCAGGATATAGAAGCTGATGATATTGGTTCTTCGGAAGAAAATGTTTCAGAAATAATTCAAGCTATTCCTGAAGAAAAGATATCGATAATGGGTACTTTTCAAACAATAAAATTTAAAAACGAAACCGACAAGTGCCGTGGTATAGAATCTCTTGTAAATGAAAATTTCTATTCATTATTTCCATATTATACAGAAGTTAGAAGTCTTCTTATTCCTGAGAATCGGCTTTTCATATCTTCCGGAATCGAAGCAAGAGGAGAGAAAGCCATTCGAGGGATAAAATCGATTCCGGATGCATTATTAATCGTCTATAATAAAAAAGCTCAAATTCCCATTCAAATCAATTTGATCGAGTATGAATGCTTTGGTGAAAGCAAAGTGAAATCCCAAGATAAATCAAACTACCTGAATGGAAACATCATTCCCCAATTGATGAGATTTGCATCATCCTTCAGTATTGTAACAGACAAACAAATCAGAGAGCAAACAATAAAGAAATGGGTTGATAAAATAATTCAATACATCTTTGACGATAGAAAAAGACAGGAAAAATTTACAAAATGGATAAAAGAAATGAAGCCCACTATATCCGACCAGCTTATTGGTAGAGAGATAGATAAAATCCTCTCTGAAGCTTTAAAAGCAAATTTAAAGATAGTTTTAATCATTGATGATCTGAGCGCAGAACAAAAAGACACGATTACTAATGTAATTAGAGCGTTTAGATTGGAAAATGGCGAAAGCATAAACTTCCTTTCTTATATTGTAAGATTGGAACAAAAAATTAGCATAACGGATAGCGAAGCGGAATATGCATTATCTGTTCAATGATTATCTGCAGGACTTTTTTGAAATTGAATATACCACCATCTATGCTTTTTATGGTGAAATATTTTTATTTTCGTAAAATCAACATCATTTAAGATGATAATAATGAGCAATTTAAAGGTGGGGTTAACAAGTGAATAAAGAAACTGCCAAGATGATGCAACATGTCGAGAAAACAACTGGGTATCGCGTTTCAGTAGGAAGCGGAACCGGTTTTTTAAGTTATGCCCGAATGACGACTGCAACCCCTCAGAGTCCTGTTCATAGAATAGATGTGAATCAAAAAAATGCAGCAATTGGAGATTACATAGTCGCTTTGCAATGTGCAATGATTTTGATTAAATGGTCGAATCCGGAAAGAATACCAGTCTCCATGATTAATGAGGAAAAAGTACACTATCAAATTGAGAAATGCATAAAAAATAGAAAGCTATTCAGTTTGCCACAACACGCGGCTCTTCAATTTTCATCCAATATTATAAATGGATTGGTACAGCAACTTTTATCTCTTCCAATTGAAATGATCGCGGTTAAAATCTGTCAAGAAGAGTGTCCCTCTTTAGAAGGAATGATGGATAAGGCACTTAACAATGAAATTCAAGAGATACATCAAAGTCTGAGACCGGATATAAAACAATTAACCCCTGAGGATATTTTTGAAAAAAATGCGACGATGAATGCTGCTTTTGCTCTTAATTATTCTCGGATTTCACGAAGTCAGCATGCTCTTATGCCTTTTATGGCTGAAGGGATTCTTGATAAAGGCAAAGAACTTCTTAAAATTTACGACGATCAACTTGGTACATATTCGGAAAAATATATCAATACTGTAGATGAGTGGGCACAGAGATTAAAAATGGCAACACTTTATTCATGGGAATACAGAAGGGCAGAAAATGACAATTGATCCGATTAAATTTAGTTTGAAGTTATCCGAATTACCTGAAGGTTATAGAGGGTTAGAAGAAGAAAGAATCATAGAAATCATATGGGCATTTTTCACTAAACATTTTGAGGAATTAGGCGGAGATTTTTTTTTGTT
>JAABSP010000090.1 GCA_011390345.1 Desulfobacteraceae bacterium | reverse complement strand
ATCGGTGATGATTATGTTATAATACAATGGCTTCCAAACTCTCTGTCCGATAAGAAAAATGCTATTCAAAAAGCGATTAATCTTCTCAATGAAGGCGAAGTTTATCAAGGCGAAATAATGCTCTCCGCCCTTTATGATCACTATCCCGATAATCATGCTATACTTTTTAACTATGGAATGCTGTTAAGTGATAAGGGGAAATTTGATGAAGCTATAAGACTGTTAAATAAACTTAATCAACTCGATCCCGACAACCATAGGGCATTGAATGCGCTTGCCGTAGCTTACATGCGGGCAGGAATGCGAAATGAGGCTCTTTTAGAACTAAAGAAAAGTTATGAAATTGAGCCGGAAGACCCTTACACCCTGAAAAATTTGGGAGCAGTTTTAGCGAATGAATCTGAAGAAGAAGCATTGCCCTATCTTGAAAAAGCCGCGAATCTTTTATCTGATGATCCTCAAACTCAATATGGTTACGGATTATGTCTAAAAAAAATGGGGGATCGTGGTAAAGCTGACCTGATCTTACAAAAAGTTATTGAACTGGCCCCTTATACGGAGCTTTGTGAACTTGCTAAAGAAGCCAGAAGTGAAATCGCAAGCGATAATTTCAGAGGGAAAACCGGCTCTGAGCCACGAATGGATGTTGTTATGTATTGTTTGGCTGCGTTAGAAAAATTTAATTCATTGGGACATGAAAAAGCCAAAACTGTTACATTTGAGATTGCGATGCTTGGCAGAAATGGTTTGGATATTCAAAGCACAGACAATAAATATACCCTTAACTCTTTAGAGGGAAAATTCACTGGCTTACAACTGGCATCCTATATGTTTGTTGGTTTAAAACAAATTGATCCAAATATTGATCCTGGCATTGATTTTGTTAAAGAATATCAGGTTGCTCAGGATTTATTTAAAACAAAAACAAGCTAATTGTAGGAGTCGTTTGAAGATCAGGAAAGTCAGCGTCGGAATAAAAGACCTGGAAACAGCGTTGAATGAATTTGTTGAAATCGGCAGGACCCTTGAAGAGGGGAAGTCGGTCAAAAAAGAAAAAGGCGTCTGGTTTACAAGTGTCGAGGCTT
>JAABSP010000161.1 GCA_011390345.1 Desulfobacteraceae bacterium | reverse complement strand
GGGGGTTGCCGTGGAGGCTTCTGTCGGCCAGGGAGAGCAGACGATTTCGCACATCGCCGATCGCGAGCATGTGAAAGGCATCCCGCAGCTTTGCGGAACTCCCCCCGGAATCAAAAGGGGTGATGATATGGATGGTGTTGTAACTGTATTCTTCTTTTTTCTTCCCATCCCCCAATTCTTCCTTTCCTGATCCGCATTCATCCGGCATCCTTGGGGGAGAGGGCAAGCCGCAACCCGTTGTTATGGATCTGTCTCCTGACCCGCAGGCTGTCGCAGGCTTTGATGAATTCGTTGTTTTCCGATCAGGAAAAGGAATCCATCATCGGCAACCCCTGTGCCATGCTCTCAATCTCCCGCATGGTTGCATTCAGCCTGATCTTTTTGCTGATGTTTTCGACGGAGGATCGGGTACACTTGCTGAGCAGGTGCTGCGCATCGGCTAATTCGGATACCGGATAAAATGTCCGGTCCGGCGAGAAATAGACCAGCGTCTTTTTGTTCTTTCGCAGCAGTTCCATGATGTTGTTCAAAGATCCCGGGCTTTTTCCGTCCCACAGGACAAAGCCGTAATCGGCTGCTGCAGCCATCTCTTTGTCCTTTTGGGTATAGAATGCCCGTCCTTTTATCCCCGGAGCGACTGCTATGTGCTTTACCTTCCAGTTTCCGATATTGTTCCGGCACGACGGGCCGGAACAATAGACGACAACATTGTCATATCCCATATCCGACAGGTGTTTCTGCAGTGCTTTGTCTGCTCCGTCCGCATCGCCGACAATGATGGCAAAGTTCTGATCCACTACGTTCCGGAGCCGATCCCTGATCTGCCTGTTCAGGCGGGTGATGTTTCTCGATCCGGAAATGAATACTGTTGTCATCGTCTTCTCCGGTCCGAGTTTCTCATATTTTGCCAGAAGATCAACAATTTTTCCGATAGCTGTTCTGTCAGATTGATATTTCAGTTGATATAAAAGATCTCCCATTTGGCTTCGTGTGGTTTCCCAACGATCATTTCCATTCTCGTCCACTCCCAGATAGACGCTGCGGAACGAATGGAGGTCGTAGGCAATTCCTTTTCTCCAGTTCCCCTTTATCACAATGGTCATTTCCACCCAACTTTTTTGAACGCTTCCGCCCAATCATCGCTCAGGGTCATCCTGAACTGCTTTTGCGGCATCACCGAGATACCCGGCTTTCTGCATGAACGCATCAATCATTATAACACTCCTGTTTCATCATTCAATACGAAACATGCCGGAACCTTCCCCGAAAACGCTCTTGCAGCGCTTCCGGCTACCAATACCGGCATGTTATCCGCTTTTCGCCCTTGCAAAATCGGCTTGTCATTTTCTTTCGGCAGTGTTATTCAAAGAAGGAGGTGTAACGCAAACGAAGGGAACCGGCCCCCGATTCGGCCGGGAGGAGTCATCATTATGGAATGGAGAGAATATGTTCATTCTGACCCGGATATTCTCGTGGGAAAGCCTGTTGTAAAAGGAACCCGTCTGTCGGTTGATTTCATTCTGAGACTGTTTGCTTCGGGGTGGACAAGGGCAGCGGTCAGGGAAAACTATCCTGTTTTAACGGATGAGGCGCTTTCGGCTGTTTTTGCCTTTGCCGCCGAATGTATTCAGGATGAGATGGTCTATCTTATTTCCCGGAAAGTGGCCTGATCAATCTCCCTAGGGTAAGAATTTCTGAAAGGATTCCATCGCTCTCTGCCGAAGCGTCGACTACGCCGATCATCGTTCCCTGTCCTGTCGAATTGCTTTTACGGCATCACTGAGATCCCGGTCGCCAAGTCGCATGCGCCATTTTTCGGCCCTCGACAGAAATGACCGGTCCGCGATCTGCGCTTCCCGTTCAAGGAGGAAGCGGACATGTTCCTGAAGGCTGCGCCGGTTCTCTTTTGCCATCATCTGCAAAGTCGAGTATACGTTTTCGGGCACGTTGCGGATGCTGATCGATTTCATAAGACCTCCGTTTGCATGGGCATCAATTTGATATCACTGAACCGGGCGGCATTATAACCCGTATTTGTCCAGCGCAACAAGCATGGTTCTCCTGTTTTATCGGACGGTTTATCTCATTTCCCGAAAGTGGCCTGATGCATCAGGCAGATTCTGCCACCTGGTGCGTCGGCAGATATTATCGCTTTGTTGTCAGCAGCTCGAACAGCGGAAATTTCGATGCTTTTTTGTCGAACGTCAGCACACTTCGGCATCCCGAATCTTTTGCCGCATGTGCAATCAACAGATCTGAGAGATCATTGGCTGTTTGCCGTGCGGAATCGATAAAGCCGAATATGACTTCGATGGTCTGGAACTTCAGAATCGGCATCAGCAGGAGCCCATCCAAAGCGTCCAGAATCTCCTTTCTGGAGATTTCATAAACGGATTCAAGAACCCATAGCGTTTCGAGCACTACAAGCAGAGGAACGAACAATACCTCTTGATTTTTCTCTGCATTCTTAAAAACCTGATATACGGCTTCCGCCTGTTGCGCGTCATCTTGTACCAGAAACCGAACCAGGATATTGGTATCGAGAGCCTTCATTTGAATTTTGCCTTCATTCGATCTGTAACTTCCGGATCTCAGCCGGGCCGAATGCCGCGCCGGGTCTTCATTTGAATTTTGCCTTCATTCGATCTGTAACGGCCGCATTCATCTCGTCCACGGAAACCGGCTTTCTGCCTTTTTTACGGAGGATGCCGTAGAGATCATCTACGCTTTTTGTCACCGGCCGCAGGAGCAGCTCTCCTTTCTCCGTGATGATAAACTCCAGTTTGATGCCCGAATGAAGTTGGAGTGCATTTCGCACGGCTTTGGGGATCGTTACCTGTCCTTTTCCGGTCAATCTTGCAACTGCCATGATTATGCCTCCCTTGAAAGGTTCATCGGACGCATCGGGATCTGCGTTATCGGATGTGCGCTGATGCGCATCTTTCGTAACCGCGTTGATTTGGCCGAAAATGTCCGGTAATGCCCTCTGTCCACGGAGCGCTGGAAGAAAATCGCGATACGCTGTCAGGCCGTTTTTTTCCGCAATATGTCCCGATCCAATTCCAGTGTATAGGACAAAATTGTTTCAAGATTTATTTTTTCCGATGCACCGAGGATTTCGATGCCGGTGATTTTTCCGTCTGCTGCGGTGTCGATATTGATGCCGTCATCAATTTCAATGACGCCGTCGGGTTTTTGATCGCCCAGTCTGATGTACAGTGCATCAATCTCTTCGTCATACTGTACTTTCATTGTTTTTTTCCTTTCTTGAAGGGGTAGCAGGTGATGACGGTAATATCCGTTTTTTCGACGGAAGCGATAATCTTTACCGGATACCGGAAGCCTTCAATATCTTTGATCAATTCATGCTTACCGTCATCCAGGTCCGCTTCCGCCAAAATCTTCACGATCGTCGTTTCCGGTATCTCATAGAGATTTGCTCTCCGCTTTGCATGGCGGGAGAACTTTATGTTCGTTTTGATTTTGTGCCTCCGGTTCTCTCCGTTGTTCGGAGATAATATTCGTATCCAGAAGATATCGGATCTTCACAGCACGACTTCCCGGCCCGGGGATGAGTCTCTTATTCCTTCGAACTCCTGCCCCGAAATCCCGCCTTCTTCGTCCGGTTCAAAAGATTGTCGGAAATCGGTCAAGGCCGTCCAGAAATCTTTCTGCTTTCCGGTCAGTCGCTGATATTCTTCAATGGACAAAAGCACAGCAACAGGCTTGCCGCGGCGTGTCAACCGGACGGCAGCGCCGTTTTCCACACTGTGGACAATGGCTGTCAGCCTGTTTTTGGCTTCCGAGACGGAGAATTGTTCGGGCATATCTTATTTCCTTTCCGCTTTGAAGGACAGGAATCTGCCTGATGCATCAGACAGATTCCGCCACCTGCCGCGTCGGCATCACCAGCATGTGATATCCGTAGTCCGGCAGGATATCGGTGATGATATCCCCGGTAAATTCGATCAGCTCGATTTCCCGTTCGTCGTTTTCCGGGGCCGTGACATTGATTTTGATAAAACCTTTCAAAACAGAGCCGGGCAGCGGCAAGGTTGTCTCCGGCTTTCTGCATGAACGCATCGATCATTATAGCACTCCTGTTTCATCATTCAATACGAAACATGCCGGAACCTTCCCCGAAAACGCTCTTGCAGCGCTTCCGGCTACCGATACCGGCATGTGATCCTTTTTTCGCTCCTGCAAAATCGGCTTGTCATTTTCTTTCGGCAGTGTTATTCAAAGAAGGAGGTGTAACGCAAACGAAGGGAACCGAAAACCGATGCAGCAATACGACATATCGGCCAAAGTGCTGATGGAATCCTGCAGGGACGATATCATCCGATACCTGATGGATCTTCCGGTAAAGCAGAGCCGCATTCTGAAGCAACTGCCCCAGGAGACCCCCAGTCTGAAGCGGAGCGATTTTCCCATCATGGTAACGGACCGGGAGGGAAACGAGCAGATGGTGATTATCGAGATTCAGACCGAATGGCGGCGTTCCGTCCCCCTGAATCTGATCGACTACCGGGTCCGGTATCTGCTGAAATACAATGTGGAGTCCACCACCTGTGTGCTGTTGCTCCGGCCCTCGGCATCCGCGACGGACCGGTATGAGGACAAGGAGATCCGCTTCTGCTATCGGCTGGTGAAGATCTATGAAATGGATGCCCGTACCGTTGTTGCAGAGGGCCCGCTCTGTATGCTCCCCTTCGTTCCCCTCATGAGGGGCGGCGGGGAAGCACTGGACGAGGCCGAAGCGCTCATCTACGGCAGCGAAAAGACAAGGCCCGAGAAGGCCGATATGCTTACCACGATGGCGATCATGTCGGGATTGATCTCAGCCGATATGCCGGCAAAGCTCATTGCAAGGAGGAAGGATATCATGATCGAATCCGCAGCTTATGATCTGATTAAAAATGAAGGTTACAGCGAAGGAAAAGCAGCAGGAATAGAAGAAGGCAGGGAAGAAATGAAGATGCAAACCGCAAGGAAGCTGCTGTTATTGGGCCCTTTAACCGATGAGCAGATCGCCCTTGCCACGGATTTGAGCGTTGAAGAGGTCCGGCGGCTGAAACAGGGGCCGGACCCGGATGCATCTGATTTATCTGATGACCACTGATCCGCCTCTTCTCCATCAACCGCTCCGAAGAAACAAAAAATGATGGGCAGTGACCTCTTATCACAGCCCATCACAACCATCCGTTGCATCAGCGTCAACGAAAACATGCCGGAACCTTCCCCGAAAACGCTCTTGCAGCGCTTCCGGCTACCAATACCGGCATGTTATCCGCTTTTCGCCCTTCTTTTCAATCGGAAGGGACGGGATTTCGTCAGGGGGTCGGCGGGTCCGCATCCGCAGGGACCCGGCGAGCTGGGGGAGAGAGCAAGCCGGAACCCGTTGTTGTTGTTCCGGTTCGTCGGGTTGTTGTTGTTCCGATTGGCGGAGCGGCAGTTCTGCGCGTTGTTGTTCCAGCTCCCGCCCCGGATGACCCGGTTGGAGGCCCCTCCTTTTCTAGGACAAAACCCCAAATCGTTGATGAATCTGCCTTCTGATCCGGAGGCTGTTGCAGGCTCTGATGAATTCGTTGAGCGGCTCGATGTGCCGGATCATTTGATTTTCGGACCAGATGCCCTCTGCATGGCTGCGTTCGTATTCCCGGAACTTTTGAGAGTAGCGGTACAGGCTCCGGGGGGAGAGGCGGATGTGGTTGGGAAAGACCCGGAACCCGAGGAAGGGGATGCCGAGGCTGCAGCGGTTTATCTGGATGTTCTCTTTGAGGGTCAGTTTCAGATTTTCGGCAAGG
>JAABSP010000089.1 GCA_011390345.1 Desulfobacteraceae bacterium | reverse complement strand
TACACGGTGGCATTCCTTCGGTTCCGCATGGGGATCGGTTTTGGAACATATTGAAAGCCTGCGACTTCTTTCAGGCGCTTTCGGAAGATCTCAGCAACTGCATCATTGGAAACTTTCTCCAAATTCGGATCTTCAAAAAGGCTCATCTGAGAAGATGCTGCATAAGCCTGTTCTCTCCATGAACTATCTCCCCAGAACCTGTTCATTCGCTCGATCTGCACTTGAGATACCCGCTCCGGATTCCGCCATAGAATATTTCGGTTCATGTCGGAAACCATGAAGTTGATGAATACATCAAAGGTTTTCGTCTGCCCAAGACCGTAGATGACTTCCCAATCGAGATTGATTTTATATGGATCTAAAACGCAAAGCGCACGGCGGTAGTCCTCATATCGAACGATAGGGAGAATCTTTTCCAGCATCACCTGATTGCAGTCGCCGTGATAGATATTGACATCCCTCCGTTTTCCGGCCAATGCCTCAAGGGAACCGATCTTCTGCTGATCCAAATCGATAAAATGGTACTCCTCAAAAGGGGGATTGATCTGAAGGGCATTCAAAGGGCTTCCGGAAACGAATTCTCCGGTATCTCTTGAAATATGTTTTCCCGCACCGGCAAAAGCGTCCACATAGATATGGTGCAGGTATTCGTTGGCGCTCAATATTTTGGAATATGCTGATGCATACTCCCGGATGATATCGAGCTTTATTTCGCTCCAATACCCGATCTTATCGTACATTATCATATTTCCATACATGCGTGAATCATTTTCGATCCGATGGAGCCCCTCTATCTATTAAAGGATAAAAAAGGAAGGGCTCCGTCATAAAATCAGTGCTTAAAGCTCCGCTGCCCCGTAAATACCATGGTCGCGCCGAACTCGTTGCAGGCTTCGATGGACTGGTAGTCGTTGCCGGAGCCGCCCGGCTGGATCACTGCGGTCACCCCCTGACAGAGACCCACGTCGATGCCGTCTCTGAAGGGAAAGAAGGCATCGCTCACCATTGCCGATCCGATGAGGCCGCCCTTCTCCTCTGCCACCCGCGCGTCGATCTCAATTCGTTTCTCCCCGTCCTCGAGATCGTTGTACGAGATCTGATACTCCTCGAAACAGTACCGGTCCGCAAGCTTCCGGTAGGCCTTGTCCCGGGCGATCTCGGCAACGCCGACTCTGTCCTGCTCCCCGGTGCCGATGCCGACCGTGGCCTGATCCTTGACATAGATCACCGAGTTGGAGGTGATCCCCGACTCCACGAGCCAGCCGAAGAGCAGATCCTGATATTCCGCGTCGGTAGGCTCCCGGTTTACCTTGTAGGTCTTGCCTTTGTATTCGGTTTGGGCCGGTGTGAGATCGGCTTTGCTCCTGGCTTGGGGCACAAAGGACCACTGTGCGATGATGCCGCCGTCGATCAGGTTCTTGAACTCCACCACCCGCTCCCCCACAAAACTCTCCAGGCGGTTGATGTTGTCGATCCGGATAACACGCAGGTTTTTGCGCCGGCCCAGGATCTCCAGAGATCCCTCTTCAAAATCGGGCGCCACCACCACCTCCGCGTACTGGTTGGAGATGGCCTCTGCAGTGGCTTTATCCACGGCCCGGTTGAGTGCGATACAGCCCCCGAAGGCCGCCACCCGGTCGGCCATGTACGCCTTATGGTAGGCATCGGCCAGCACGCCGGAACAGGCCACGCCGCACGGGTTGTTGTGCTTGACGATCACGGCCGCGGGCCGATCCTGGAAATACCGCAGGATGTTCAAGGCATTGTCCGCATCTGTCAGATTGGTCTTTCCCGGATGTTTGCCGGACTGGAGCAGCTCGATGTCCGAGGCCAGATACCGGCCCGCGATCAGGGTCTTGACATCCCCAAGCGCGAGGTTGCCGTTGACGAGCTTGTAGAGCGCGGCCTCCTGCCCCGGGTTCTCGCCGTACCGGAGCCCCTTGCTGACGCCTTCGATGTCCCAGAGCACCTTTTCATAATAGAGGGTCTGCCGGGTTTCGCCTTCGATAAAACTGATTTCCATCTTCGGGGGAAAATGGTCCCCGGCAATGGTCTTGTACATCTGCTTGAGATCCTTCTGTGCCATGATGGTATCCTTTCAAAATAGCTGAAAATATTGGTTCTTTATGATTGATCTTCTATTTGGCGAAGGTATAGTTCGATTTAACCGATTCGATCCGCTGCAGGCTCAGGAAATCGGCAATGGCCCTGTCATAGGCCGCTGTATGGTCAAATGCCTTCTGCGCCAGCCGGAACCGGAGATCGATGGTCGTCTTCCCTCCGGTCTTTTCCATCTCCGACAGGATCATCTCATAATCGGCCGGGTCCACCACCGATGAGGTTCGGATGAAATTCTTGGCAGAAGCCCGGATCATGCAGGGGCCGCCGATGTCGATGTTGCCCCGCGCGGCCTCTGCCGTCACATCCGGCACTGCAACGGTCTGCTGAAAGGGATAGAGGTTGACGACGACCATATCGATTGGAACCGCGCCGGTCCGTTTCAGATCCCCCTGGTGCGCCTCATTGTAGGTCTCGGTGAGAAGCCCCAGATAGATCTTGAAATCCAGGGTCTTGACCAGCCCTCCCTGGGTCTCGGGCTGGCCAGTATAGTCCGACACCTGAACCAGCCGGCCCTCGGCATCTTTTCCAAGGAGATCCTTGATCTTTCCAAAGGTTCCGCCGGTAGAGAAGAAACGGATCTTTGGGTTGATCTTCAGAAGTCCCGGGATAAAGGTCTCCAGACCGGCCTTGTCCGATACGCTGATCAGCACATGGTTTACATTGACCTGATCGTCAATCTTTTCTACAACATTGATGCTCATGAATCTTCGCCTTTCCTGTGGGTTTATCAATGATTATCGCGTTTATCAATTTACAATCGATTTCCAATAAATGGACATAATTAAGCGGAAAACAGGGCAAGAGTCAAGACGTTTATGGGAATCGGGGCACTCCTTTTTATTTGACAAATGCACCGCTTTTTATTAATCTACCATCGGGATATCATTGAATTTATGAATAATTTTCATAAACAATTTGATACGGCTGTCCCCCCATATTCAATCAGAGGACAAGATAACAACCCTTCAAAAAGCACAGCAAAACCATGACCACAGGGATCAGCAGAACAGAACGAATCGAGAAAAAGTCGATCGAAGCCATTATTGCCATGAATGCTTCGGTCCAGCGCATACGCCTCTTTTCGGCATCCAATCCCTCCACCGTCGGTTTTGTGGAGAATGCATACGATGTCCTGCAGGCCATCTTCAAAGAGGCCGATGCCTTTATCATTGAAAAGACCTCCCAGGGCATCCGGCTCCATGGCCAAAGCCTGAGTGAGGCGGAACAGCGGAAAACCCAGGTGACAGGATTTTTCGATCTGATTTTTTCCTTTGATCTGCAGAGCGTCGCCTTTGGCAAAGGGATCACCCGGGAGGAATTGAGCCGGTTTCTGGAGATCATCAGCCAGAAGCCGGAAAATTTGAAAGAGGGAGGATTGGAGGCCGAGATTGAAGATCTCGATCATATTCATCTGGACGGAAAGAAGGCGTTGGAGGCTTCGGCTCAAACAGCAGGGGCGATTGACACCCAAAATCTTGCCCCGATGATCTGCACCCTTCAGGATCTTCTGGATGAAGATAGCCGTGGAGACGTCTGCAAGCATCTGGGGGATGCGGTTCTGGCAAAAGGGCTCTCTGTCATCCGCAATTTACTTTCCCAGAAGAATGAAGCGCCGATGGCCGCGGAACTCAACCGCTATATTGTTGAAAAAATGGATGAAGCTGCCTTGGAGAATCTTCTCAAGGAAGTTGCGGCCGCCCGTCTGGAACCCTCCTCTGATCCGGAAAGGGAGGCTGCAGCAAAACAGCTCTATCGAAATATCCATGCGGTTCCCAGGGGAAAGGAAGTTTACAATCGTTTGAGCTACAGCGAACATCTGAAGATGAAAACCGGTTTGGAACAGATCATCAAAAAAGATTTTTCGGTCTATTCGGACTCGGATGTGATGATTGGACTTCCCGGAGCCATTGAACGCTTTCTGGCCAAGGAGAACGATAAAAATGCCCCCGCGATTCTGGACAAGATGGCAGATGCGATTCTGGAGGCAGAACCCGATGTGCGGAAGCAGATTGCAGAGAACCTGCCGCCGGTGCTCGATCTTCTGATCGTTACCTCACAACTGGACACCCTGTTGCGGATGTCGTATAAACTGGTCGGGTGGATTCGCCAGGAGACGATTTGGAGCAGCGGCTATGAAGAAGTCTGCTTTCGAATGGAGACATTGGCCCGTACCCTGATCGAAGATGGCCGATTCGATAACTGCCGGCACATACTCAAAATTTTCAACGCGATCTGTACGGGCAAGCTTGAAAAGCCTTCAGAGATGAAGGATCTGGCCTGCGGGATTCTAGAAAGAATTGCCTCCGGGGATTTTGTGCAATCCCTGACCGAAGATCTTCGGGCCCAAAGCGAGGACAAGCGGAAGGAGGCCACGGACCGGCTCTCTCTGCTCGGCGTCGGTTCCCTGGATCGGCTGCTGAACCGGCTCCGGGAGAGCGAATCCCGAACCGAGCGCTCCCGCATCCTGCGGGTCATTTACGGCATCGGCAATGCCGCTGTTCCCGCACTGGAACGGGAGATCAAAAAAACGGAGATTCCCTGGTACTACATCCGGAATCTCATTCTTCTCCTCGGCAAGGTGGGCAATGAATCCCAGGTAAAGACCCTTCGGCCATTTCTCGAATACGAAGATGACCGGGTTCAGCGGGAGACTTTGAACAGCCTCTTCAATTTCAGCGGAGAAGAGAGCCGGAAAATGGTGCTCGACGCACTGTACCGCATCGATGACCAGCTCAAGCTCAATGTGGCCGGGATGCTGGGGGCGTGGAAAGATCAGAGCGCGGTGCAACCTCTGATCCGGCTCTTTGAATCCGAAGCACTGGCCGCATCGGAGGTCAGAGACGAACTTGCCCTGAAAATCTGCAATGCTCTGGGAAGCATAGGATCGTCCGAGGCAACCCCTTTGATCAATTGGATCGAAGAGATCCTGGAGCAGAAGCGTAAACCGCCGGTGATGAACAAGGGAGATTCCGAAGCGATCCGTTCCGCATTGAAATCTGCACTGGAAAATATTCGGCAGAATGGGGCCGAAAAGAAGAAGGATGAATCAGGACGGAGTAAGGGAGAGGCATCATAAGATGAAGAATCACAAGGCCGAAAGCATCATCCAATTTATCCGGGGAGATGAAGCATTGCTCCAGGATGCATCGGCCATGGAAGAACTGCCCGATTGGATTGCGGAGGCCTTTGCAGCGGATCGCAACGAAATGGCGGAAGGGGTGATCGATCGCTTAGGGGAAGGACTCCTGAGTGAAAATCGGATCTATCAGCCCCAGATTCTGAAGGCGCTGATCCGCACCGGAGAGGACCTGCTCGAAACCGGGAGAACGGAAATCAGCCTTCGCCTCTCCCATAAACTGGTGGTCTGGATCATTTTAGAGACCGACCCGGATCTTGCATATGAGAGAATCTGCCATCAGCTCCAGCAGATCGCGCAGAATCTCATTGCCCAGGGCCGTTTTTCCCATTCGAACCATATTCTGGAGACCTTCTACATAATCTATGACAGAAGGCTCAATAAAAAGGAGGCCCTCTGCAACCTCTGCGGACAGATTCTGGACAACATCGCCCGATCCCCGGGGGTGATGGATGCCCTGCTCTCGGAATTTCGCACAAACGAGAACAGCAGCCGGAAAGAGGCCATCGACACCCTGATCTACCTGGGAAACGCCTCCACAGGGTCTCTGCTGGAAATGCTCAAGGAGAGCAACTGCCGCAATGAGCGGAACCGCATCCTTCAGGTACTCTCCTATATCGGCCGGCACGGCACATCCCAATTGACCGGTTCATTGAAGGAGGAGGAGCCCTGGTATTTTCTGCGAAACCTCGTCCTGCTGCTGGGAAGGACCGGAGATCCGAAACACATGGAGACCCTTCGGCCCCTGCTCCGGTATCGGGATCTTCGGGTCCAGCGGGAGGCCCTCTACAGCATCCGGAAGATCGGGGGAAAAGGCGCAGAGGATATTGTTCTGGATCTGCTCACCGATGCTGATGAACGGCTCAAATGGGACATTATAAAGGTATTGGGAGAGATCGGCACGGAAAAATCGGTCCCCCCCCTGGTTGCCCTGCTGAAAGCGGCCACCAACGCGCCTTCGGTGGTCGATTCCGATGTCGCGGAAGAACTCTGCAAATCATTGGGCCGCATTGGTTCCATCGACGGGCTTCCGGTGCTGAATCGGATTCTGGATACCTATGACCGGGGCATGGAGGGAATCGAGTATAACGAGCGGGTGAGGGCCGCTGCGGCCGGCGCTCTGATCCTGATCAACGAGAAGAACAAACATCTGTTAAAGGATATCAACCAGAGAAAAGGACTTATGAACATCTGGTCAGATCTTCAGGGAATGCTCTCCAGCGAAGCCTTCAGGGCGATGACGGATCAATTCAGGGAAATCCGATTCAGCAAGGATCACTTGATCTACAAACAGGGAACCCTCAACCGCCGCCTCTATTTCATCCAGGAGGGAAAGCTGGTCTTTGCCTATGATCAGGAGGGCGAAGAGATCTGGATCAAAACCCTTCAACCCGGAGACATTGCAGGGATCGAAAGCTTCTTTTCCGATACAGTGACCACAACAGCATTGAGATCCATCACCACCGCAAGACTCCACTTTATTGAAAAGGCCGCTTTCGACGCGCTGGTGGAAAAATTCCCGGAACTGACACAAGCCCTGCACCGGTATTCCCAGCAGCGGGGAAATGTTCTGGAGGTGATACAGGAGTATGGGATGAATCGCCGCCTCCACCCCCGGGCCATCATTCCGGCCAAGGTCTCGGTCCAGTTTATCGATATTCCCGGAGAGGTCTTTGAAAAGGAATATAAGGGAAAGCGGCTTCGGGGAAATCTCCAGGACATCTCGGCCGGGGGGATTGCCTTTCTGGTCAACCTTGTCGAATCGATCCGCCACCCGCTGGTGGGGGGAACCTTCAACATCAAGATGGTACTGCCCCTGAATGGCCGGGATTACGAGGTGGATCAGGAGGGAACCGTGGTCGCTGTCTTCCATCGGGAGGGAAATACCTGTTCGGTGCATGGGAAATTCTTCGAGGAGATCAAAGGGCTGCCGGATCTCAATAAAGTGAAGCCGTCCTCTGAATCGACGGCCAACGAATCGAAAAAGGACGAGTTTCTGGTCACTCGGCTGCCGGGGTAAGATGGCATGAGCTTTTCAGACAAGGATCGGCTGGGGAGAAGAAATCAATTGGTAGACCGGTACGACCGCCATCTCAATTATCTGCGCATATCGGTGACGGACCGGTGCAATCTGAGCTGCCTCTACTGCGCCCCGCGCCGGGGAGGACAAATCCCCCCGAAGCTGAACCATGAAGAGGTGCTTCGGTACGAGGAGATCCTTCGCCTGGTGAGAATCGGCGCGGAACTGGGAATCTCCAAGGTCAGGGTGACGGGCGGAGAGCCTCTGGTGCGCAAGGATCTTCCAAAGTTCATCAAAGAGCTGTCGAAAATTGAGGCCATCAGCGACATCTCCCTGACCACCAACGGGGTGCTTCTGCTGAAATACCTGGACCGGTTGAAAGAGACCGGCATCCGCAGGCTCAATATCAGTCTGGATACCTTAAATCGGAAAAAATTTGAAAAGATAACCGGACAGAACAGTTTTGAAAAGGTCTGGGCAGGAATCATGGCCGCACATGAGATGGGGTTTTTTCCGATCAAGATCAATGCGGTGGCCATGAAAGGGATCAATGATGACGAGTTCATGGATCTGGCAAGACTCTCCCTGAGATACCCCTTCTCCATCCGCTTTATCGAACACATGCCCATCGGCGATTCTGCTTCGGCCGGGGGCCGGATCTCTGCCGATGAGATCATCGAGCGGATCTCTTCAGTGGGAAGAGTGATCCCGGTGGCCCACGAAAGCCATGACGGACCTGCGGTCCGATACCGGTTTGAAGATGCCCCCGGAGAGATCGGTCTGATCCAGCCCATGAGCCACCACTTCTGCGGCCAGTGCAACCGGCTTCGGCTCACCGCCAATGGTCATCTGCGGCCTTGCCTGCTCCATGACCGGGAGATCGATCTCAAAGCTCTCTTAAGAGAGGGCGCAACCGACTCGGAACTGGCAGAACGCTTTCTGGAAGCGGTTCATTTCAAGCCCCTCCGCCATTACCTTGCGGAAAAGGGGGAGCGGGTGAATAGCCGGATGTCGGCCATCGGGGGGTAGCTTTAGTTGACTGAGTTGACGCAGTCGAAGTAGTGGACGCAGTTGGACCGGATGCCCCGGACTCGCCGCGGCTTCTTTCAGTGGTCCAGGACATGGTGGTCCAGTACAAAGCAGGTGAACTCCCCGCTGAAGACCGTTGTCCCGTCCGCCTTTTCCACAGAGACTGCGGCAACATTCTTTTTCCCTTCGATCTTTTTGATCTCAGCGGTTGCGGTCACGCGCTCTCCGACCCGCACCGGCTTCAGAAATTTCACCTGAGCCCCGCCCAGCACCACCAAAGGGTGGTTGACCGCGATCATGGCCGCATAGTCGGCCAGCCCAAAGATGAATCCGCCGTGAACCAGCCCCTTTTCATCTGCGGCCATCACTTCCGTTGTCTTCAACTCCACACGGGAAAACCCCTGCTTCAGCTCGATGGGGGTTCCGCAGAGATTCCGGTCGATCTTCTGATGGGTGATGATCTCCATTCCAAATGCTCCCTTCTGGTTCGTCATTTTGCAAGACATCCCCGCGCTGTAGGATATCTCTCATCTCCGATGGGCAAACGTTCTTGACTTGTACCGCAAAACATTCTACATTTAATTCTTTTATCAAATTTATAATGGATTGCACCAGAAAATGAAACCGAAAATTCGAATTTGTATTGCAGAAGCCCTCAACCGGGCCCATGAGGCCGGGGCTCTTCCCTCATCGGAGTGGCCTCCCATTGAAGTCGAAGCGCCCAAGATCGAAAGCCACGGGGATCTCTCCACCAATATCGCGATGGTGATGGCAAAGATCCAGAAAATGGCCCCGAAAAAGATCGCACAGATCCTGATTGACCATATAGAAGATCGAGAGTCTATTATCGCCCGGACAGAGATCGCAGGTCCTGGCTTTTTGAACTTCTTCATCCATCCGGAGGCCTGGCTGCCCCGCCTGAATGAGATCCATGAAACCGGTGACAGATACGGTGCATCGGAGGTGGGAAAGGGGGTCCGATATCAGGTGGAGTATGTCAGCTCCAATCCCACCGGCCCTCTCCATGTGGGGCACGGAAGGGGCGCGGCCGTGGGCGACAGTGTGGCCAATATTCTCCGGTTCTGCGGCTATGATGTCCAGAAGGAGTACTACATCAACGATTCGGGCCGCCAGATCCGGACCCTGGGGCTGTCGGTCATGATCCGGTACAAGGCGCTTCTGGGGCAGGAAGAGACCTTCCCGGCCGAATGTTATCAAGGTGATTATATCATCGATATGGCAGAAGAGATCCGGGAAAAGCACGGCGACAGCCTGCTGTCAGAGCCGGAGGAAGAGGCGGTTCTCACCTGCGCCCGGTATGCTGCAGAACAGATCCTCAAAGGCATCGAAAGTGACCTTGCCGATTTCGGCGTCCGGTTCGACCGCTGGTTCAGCGAACAGCGCCTCTATGATGAGGGAAAGGTGGAAAAGACCCTTGCGGCCATGAAAGAGCGGGGGCTGGTCTATGAAAAGGAGGGGGCTCTCTGGTTCAAGACCACCGACTACGGCGACGAAAAGGATCGGGTGGTGGTGCGGGGAAACGGTCAGACCACCTATTTTGCTTCGGATATCGCCTACCATATCGACAAATACGAGCGGGGATTCGACCGGGTGATCGATGTCTGGGGCGCGGATCATCACGGCTATATCCCCCGGATGCGGGCTGCCATCGAGGCTTCCGGACAGAAAAGTGACGAACAGTTCCATGTGATCCTGGTGCAGCTCGTCAATCTGCTCCGGGGCGGAACCCCGGCTGCCATGTCCACCCGGGCCGGGGAGTTCGTCACATTGAAAGAGGTAGTGGATGAAGTGGGCCGGGATGCGGCGCGGTTTCTCTTTCTGATCCGCCACTATGAAAGCCCCCTCGACTTCGATCTGGAGGTGGCCAAACAGCAGACCAACGACAATCCGGTATATTATGTCCAGTATGTCCACGCCCGGATCTCGAGCATAATTGAAAAGGGATTGGAAAGAGGGCTGATTTCAACGATCGAGTGGCAGGAGGATGCGGTGCGGCTTCTGGTTGAACCGGAGGAGATCGGCCTGATCAAACTGATGGTTCGGTATCCTGAGACCGTGGAGATGAGTGCAAAGAATCTCGAGCCCCACCGGATAACCTATTTTCTCATGTCCCTTGCAACGGCCTTTCATGCCTACTATAATAAGCATCGGGTGCTGACAGATGATGCTCCGCTGCTGACCGCGGGAAGGCTTTATCTGGTGGCTGCCGTTCGCAAGGTGATCCGAAACGGGCTTTCCCTTCTGGGGGTTTCGGCTCCCGAAAAAATGTAAAAGGAATTCATGGCCAAAAACGGTCTTCGGCGCAGGCCCCGGGAGAACCGATCCGAGGCCGGGCTGCTGAAAAGAGGGCTTGCCAGATGGGGTTTGACCCTTTTCATCTCCGGATGGATGTTCGCACTTGGCGTGCTGGTGGGAAGGGGAACGGTGCCGGTCCGGTTCGATATCCCCCAGATCCAGAATAAGCTGGCCGAGCTGAAAAAGGCCGATCAGGAAAGAAGGATCAGTCGGATGGAGAGAAAAGCGGCATCGGGGGATTCGGGGCTGCCGGAGCCTTCAGATCTTTATTTCCATGAGCGGCTCAAAGAGAACCGGATGCATCCGGATATCGATTTCACCCCCAGTGTCCCCTCTCCGGACGATATCGAACCCTCTATCGAAGAGGAGATTGCAGAAGAAGCGGCCCAGAGGGATTATGGGGAAGATGGTTTCAGCGATGCTTCGGCTCTTTCACCGGATCACGCAGACCCTGTGGAAGATTCCGGAAAGCCGATGGAAAACAAGACCCCGCTGATGAAAAAGCCGCCGCATATCGCCAGAAACATCCAGAGGCCAGCCCAGAGCGAAACGGACCGCGTGTCGGCCAAAAAGGCTGCCGTCTCTTCAAAACCAGAAGATGTTTCGCCCGCGGCACCGCAGGCAGCGCCTTCGACACATATGGGCATTGACAAAAGGGGCAGATATGCGCTTCAGGTGGCCTCCTTCAAACTGACAGAAGAGGCCGAGAATATGCTCCAGCACCTGCAGGAAAAGGGATATCGGGCCGAGCATATCCGGGCGGTAATTCATGGCAAGGGGATCTGGCACCGGGTGCAGGTGGGGGCCTTCACCTCGAAGGCCGAGGCTGAAAAGGAACTGAAGCGGCTGAAAAAAGAGGGCTTTGCCCCCATCATTGTCAGCAGAGATAAATAGAGAACAGACAGAAGAAGGATAAATCATACCATGAAAATCACAGCCGCCGAAGTGTTCCATGTGGCGCAACTGGCCCGGCTCGATCTCGATGCAGAGGCCGTGGAACGCTTTTCCGAACAGATCGGAACCGTGCTGGAATATATGGATACCCTCCAGGGGGTGGATACCGAGGGCGTTGCCGGGACTTCCCATGCCATCAGCCTCACCAATGCCTTTCGGGAGGATGGTGTAAAGGATCATCTGGATCGGGATGCTGCGCTGAAAAACGCGCCCCAAAGCGATGAAGAACATTTTCTGGTTCCCCGGGTCATCTGATCCGGTTATTCGGAGATGAAGAACATTTTGGTTCCCCGGGTCATCTGATCCGGTTATTCGGAGATGAAGAACATTTTGGTTCCCCGGGTCATCTGATCCGGTTATTCGGATAGGAAGAGAGCAAAAAGAGCCCATGAAACTATATACACTGACGCTGAATGAGGCGCGGAACCTGCTGCAGAAAAAGGAAATCACGTCCACTGAACTGACCCGGGCCGTTTTGGACCGGATCCGGGAGACAGATGACGGTATCGGTGCATATCTGACGGTGACGGAGGAGAAGGCATTGAAGGCCGCAGAAAAGGCGGATCTGCGGATTGCGGCCGGAACCGCAGCACCGCTGACCGGCATCCCCCTTGCTGTAAAGGATGTTCTCTGCACCCGGGGCATCCGCACGACCTGCGGGTCAAAGATCCTGGAGAATTTCATCCCCCCCTACAATGCAATGGTGATCGAGCGGATCTTAGAAGAGGACGGGGTGATTCTCGGCAAGACCAATATGGATGAGTTTGCAATGGGCTCCTCCAACGAGCACTCGGCCTTCAAGCTCTGCCGCAACCCCTGGGACCGGACCCGGATTCCGGGCGGCTCAAGCGGAGGCTCTGCGGCCGCAGTCGCGGCAGACATGTGCATCGGCGCCCTGGGAACCGATACAGGGGGCTCCATTCGCCAGCCGGCCTCCCATTGCGGTGTGGTGGGCTTGAAGCCGACCTATGGCCGGGTCTCCCGATACGGGCTGGTCGCCTTTGCATCCTCTCTGGATCAGATCGGGCCGCTTGCCAAAAGTGTTCCCGATGCCGCGCTCCTGATGAATCTGATCGCGGGCCATGATCCCAGAGATTCCACATCGGTTCCCGAACCGGTTCCCGATTATAGCGGATTTTTGGAGGAGGGGCTTCAGGGCCTTCGGGTGGGGATTCCGCGGGAGTACTTCGAGATCCAGGGACTGGACCCGGATGTGGAAAAGGCCGTAAGAGGGGCCATCGAGACCATCGAAAAGTTGGGAGCGGTGCAGGTTCCTGTCTCACTGCCCAATACGAAATATGTGGTCGCTGTCTATTATGTGATCGCGCCCTGTGAAGCCAGCTCCAACCTTGCCCGGTATGACGGGGTTCGATACGGTTTCCGGAATGACAGCGGCGCGGGTCTTCTGCCCATGTACTGCAGCACCCGATCCAAAGGGTTCGGCCCCGAGGTGCAGCGCCGGATCATCATAGGAACCTACAGCCTCTCGGCCGGCTATTACGATGCCTACTACGGCAAGGCCTCCCAGGTGCGGACCCTGATCCGGGAGGATTTCAACAACGCACTGAAAGGGTGCGACGCGATCCTGGCCCCCGTGGCCCCTTCTCCGGCCTTTCCCATCGGGGAGAAGACCGATGATCCCCTCAATATGTATCTGTCTGATATCTTTACGCTTTCAGCCAATCTGGCCGGCATTCCCGGAATCTCGGTCCCCTGCGGATTTTCCGGGGAAGGGCTTCCCATCGGCCTTCAGATCCTGGGCCGCCATTTCGATGAAGGGATCCTGCTGAAGATCGCGTACAACTATGAAAAAGCAACAGATTACAGTTTAAAAAAACCGGAGATCTCTCCGGGAAAGTGAGACGTAAATCATGGCAACAGTACAGCCAAAGGGCGAAAATCTGCGAAAAGCGGTCAAATGGATCACCGAAGAGCGGCAGTACGGCTCGAGTAAATCTCAGGCAGAACTGCTCGAAGAGGCCTGCAGCAAGTACAATCTCTCCCCCCAGGATGCGGAGTTTCTGACCCGGACTCTCTCTCAGAAGAGCGAATTATAGTGACATAGAAGCATGTCCCGAATACAGATTCTTCCGGAAAGCATTTCCAACCGGATTGCGGCCGGGGAGGTAGTGGAGCGGCCCGCTTCGGTGGTCAAGGAGCTTCTGGAGAATGGGCTGGATGCCGAGAGCAGCCGGATCATCATTGAAGTGGAAAAAGGGGGCCGTTCTCTGATCCGACTGACCGACAACGGGCACGGTATGAGCCACGATGATGCGCTGCTGGCCATCGAGCGGTACGCCACCAGCAAGATCCGCAACGATTCAGATCTCTTCTCCATCCATACGCTGGGCTTTCGGGGAGAGGCCCTTCCCAGCATTGCCTCGGTATCTCATTTCGTTATGGAGACCGGAGAGGGCAGATCTTCGGCCGGCACCCGGATCGAGATGCGCGGCGGAACCCTGAAGAACGTCAACCGCATCGGCGCGCCCCGGGGAACCATGATCCAGGTGAGCCAGCTCTTCTACAATACCCCTGCCCGGCGGAAGTTTTTGAAGACGATCTCCACCGAGATGGGGCATATCATTGATACGGTTTCGGCCGTGGCCATGGGCTGGCCCCATGTCGGCTTCATCCTTCGCCACAACGGAAAGGAGATCAAGCATCTCATTCCCTCCGAAGCCCCCCGAACTCGTGCAGCCGACCTGCTGGGGCAGGAGATCGGCAAGCATCTTTGGCCCGTGGAAGAGGAGGAAAACGAGGTTCGGATCAGAGGCTGGATCGCGCCGCCCCATATCAACCGCACCACTGCCCGGGGGATCTATCTCTATGTCAATGGCCGATATGTGCGGGATCGAACCCTGGTTCACGCGCTGAGCCGGGGATATCAGGGCCGGCTTATGAAGGGGCAGTTTCCGGTAGCGGTTCTTTTCATCGACCTGAATCCGGAGGCCGTGGATGTCAATGTCCATCCGACCAAGAGCGAAGTTCGCTTTTCCCATCCGCCAAAGGTTCATGATACGGTTGTCCGGGCGGTTTCAAAAGCCCTTGCCCTTGCAGATCGCCCCTCATCTTCAAAGACCGGAATCGAAAAGAGATCGGCATCTCCCCCTGATGATCTTCCCCCTTGGAAAAGAGAGAAATCGACCCAGCCGGCAGCCATAAAAGAAACAAGTGAAACAGGGGATGAATCCGATCCTTTTCAGATATCTGAGGCCGGTTCCGGCTTCCCCTCCCCTTCTCCCGGATTTGAAAAAAGAGATCTTTCTCCTCCCCCAGAGCTGAGACCGGATCAAAAACCAGAGCAAAAACCGGCTCGAAATCCGGAGCAAAATCGGGAGCAGAGCCCTCTCTGGCCCCGGCCCCGGATCGATTCCCTGCATCTCATCGGCCAGCTCAAAGGAACCTATCTCCTCTGTGAATCCGAAGACGGGCTGGTACTGATCGACCAGCATGCGGCCCATGAGCGGATCATCTTCGAAGGGCTGAAAAAAAAGCTTTCCGGTGCAGGTGGGGGCGGTTCCCAGCGGCTCTTGATTCCGGAGACGATCGACCTGAGCCACAGGGAGGCTGGCGCATTGGCGGAGATGATCCCCTCCCTTGCCGAAGCCGGATTGGAGATCGAGCCCTTTGGCGGGTCCACAATTGCAGTGAAAGCGGTTCCCGCGATCATGGGGGATGGTCCGGTCCGCCCCCTGATCACGGCCATTGCCGAAGGGCTCGCGGAGCTGGATCATTCCAGAGACGATGGGATGGAAAGGGCCATCGAGGCGTCGCTCATGCTCATGGCCTGCCACGGCGCGATCCGGGCACATCAGCCCTTGACCCACGCGCAGATGAAAGGGCTGTTGGAGCAGTTGGAGACCTGTGAAATCCCCTCCCACTGCCCCCACGGAAGACCCACCTGGGTTCGCTTTACAACCCGGGATCTTGAAAAATCCTTTGGCCGCATCGTCTGATGAATCAGAAGATCGGCAGTTGATCAAATATGCTCAGAGAACTCGCCATAAAAAACTTTGCCATCATCGATGACCTGCGCATCCGCTTTGAAAATGGTTTGACCATTTTAAGCGGGGAGACGGGCGCGGGAAAATCGATCATTATCAATGCTGTAAATCTGCTGCTGGGGGGACGGCCCTCGGATAAGATGATCCGCACCGGTTCCGATACTGCAGAGCTGGAGGCGCTTTTTGAAATCCGCGCGGAAGGCCCGGCCGCAAAGCTCCTTCAGGAGATGGATGCGGACCCGGAAGACGGCCTCATCATCCGCCGGGTGATCTCGAACACGAACCGGCACAAGGTCTATATCAACGGCAGGCTCTCCACCCTGCGCCAACTTGTACAACTGACCGAAAACATCGCGAGTATATCGGGCCAGCACGCGCATCAGGGGCTGCTGGACGAGAATCAGCACCTCGAGATCCTGGATCGGTTTGCAGATACTCTGCCCCTTCGGGAGAAGGTCGGCAAAGCCCACAAAGCGCTTCTCCCCCTGATTCGGAACCGGAAAGATCTGCTGGCAAAGCAGGCCCATCTGGGGGAGCAGATCGAGACCCTTCAGTTTCAGCGGGAGGAAATCACTTCGGCCGACATCAGCGAAGATGAGGACAAAGCCCTGGAAGAGGAGCGGCTTCGGCTGAAGAACGGCGAAAGCCTCTACCGCTCCGTTTACGGGGCAGTTGATACACTCTATGATGCCCAGGAGGCGCTCTTTCCCCAACTGACAGCGGTGGGTCGGGAGATGGAGAAGGCGGCCGCCATTGACAAATCCCTGCTTTCCAATGCCGAGGCCATCGCGGATACCGCGTTTCGGGTCGAAGATATCGTAGAGAAGCTGCGTGACTATTTGAATACCCTGCAGATGGATGACCGCCGGCTGGAAGAGGTGGCCTCCAGAATCGATAAGCTCACCCGCCTCAAACGCAAATACGGCGGCTCTCTGGAATCGGTCTTCGATCATCTTGAAAAAATTGAGGCCGAGCTTGCCGGCATCGAAAATATCGATCAGGAGATCGAAGCGGCAGATAGAGCCATTGAACTCCAGCGGAAAAGGCTGATCGAACTGGCAGAAAAGCTTTCCCAGCAGCGGAAAAAGGCTGCAAAGATCCTTTCCGAAAAGGTGGTGGCCGAGCTGGAGGATCTGAAGATGCCCCGCACCCGCTTTGAAATCCTCTTTTCTCCCCTGCCGGCGCAGGAGAATACAGATAGCGCATTGAAGACCGAAGAGGGAAACGGGATCGGCAAAGAGGGAAAGGATAAAGTCGCCTTTTCCATTGCGCCCAACGTGGGAGAAGAGCTGAAGCCGCTCGCATCCATTGCATCGGGCGGAGAACTCTCCCGGGTGGTGCTGGCGTTGAAAGCGATTCTGGTAGAGACGGAATCGGTGGAGACACTGATCTTTGACGAGGTGGATGCGGGGGTCGGCGGAAGCGTTGCGGAAAAGGTGGGTGAGAAACTTGCGCTTCTGGCCAACTACCATCAGGTGATCTGCATCACCCACCTGGCCCAGATCGCAAAGTTCGGGGACCACCATTTCCGGATCGCCAAACAGGTGATCGAGGGGAGAACCCGCACCGACATCGAGCCCCTGGAAAAAAGAGAGCGTGTGGAAGAGATTGCCCGGATGCTCGGCGGCAACCGGATGACCCAGACCACCCTGGACCATGCCACAGAGATGCTCGGGGAGGGGATCAAAAACTAAAAAAACGCCCCCTGCAGGGCGTCGAGGTCACTCGACCGCTCCGCAAGGGGCGTCAGGGGATGTTCTGACTGGGGAAAATCAGAACATCAGGGGGAAAAGGTACGTTTACATTCTAAAACAGAGGATCAGGTTCCGGCCGGTACGTCCTTGCTGGTATCTCCCTTGGCCTCGGGATACTCATGGGCCTCTTTGACCTTCCCCTTATCCATCTTCTCCTGCTGTTCCTTCTTCATCTCTTTGACACGATCTTCTCCGCCTTTTTTGGCATCTTTCATTTCTTTCGGCATTGAAAAATCTCCTTTCTTTTCTCTTGGGTTGGGTTGGTCAAATGTTCTTCCGTTCGATCTTTTAAGTACACTATATCGCCAAAAAGGCCCGCATACCATAAGGCATTGACCCTAGTTTATCCCCGGAGAACATGTAAAAAAATCTTGAAAAGACTCCCTTTAAAACTGCACACTGAATGACCACCCGCTGATTTTGGAAATCATATGACAGTAATTCAGAAGTTTACCAAGATATCCTTTATAGATTTCAGGTGCTGTGCTACACTTTTTTCGGGGTAAAAAAAAATTGACCCAAGCCTTCCGATGATCTTCCTCTTGCCTTTGCTCCTGAAAAAGGGTACGCATAAAGTTTCGGTATCGGCAGGAGGAGAGGAGAAGAGGCCATGACAACCCGGTGGGATTCGGAAAAAAAGAGAGCCGCAGGGGAAAAGTATGGAATACGAACTGATCGAACATACGGCCGATTTCGGCATTCGGGGATTTGAAAGGATCTTCCAGGTGATCTTCGATGTATAAAGGAGGCATCCCATGACCGACTTGAAACAGATCGATGAGTATCGCTGGGAGCTGCCCAAAACCGGAAACATGCTTGTGCCGGGACAGATCTACAGCAGCCAAAAGATGCTCTCTGATATATTGAAGGATGAGGCATTGAAGCAGGTGGCCAATGTGGCGATGCTGCCCGGAATCGTCCGCGCGTCTCTGGCCATGCCCGATATTCACTGGGGATATGGTTTCCCTGTCGGCGGTATTGCGGCCTTTGACTGGGATGAAGGAGTTGTCTCTCCCGGCGGTGTCGGTTTCGATATCAACTGCGGGGTTCGGCTGGCCACAACCGATCTTACGGAGAAAGATATCCGGCCCCGGCTCAAAGATCTGGTGGATGGGCTTTTCGCCAATGTCCCCTCGGGTCTGGGCGTGACCGGATCGGTGAAACTGACCGCATCGGAGCAGAAGCGGGTGCTGAAGGAGGGGAGCCGATGGGCCGTGAAAAACGGCTTTGGCGAGGATGGGGATCCGGAGCGGACCGAAGAGGGAGGATGCCTCTCCTATGCGGACCCGGATGAGGTGAGCGATCGGGCTTTAGAGCGGGGGAAAAACCAGCTCGGTACATTGGGTTCGGGAAACCATTTTCTGGAAGTGGGGGTGGTGCAAGAAATCTATCATCCTGACCGTGCCCGCGCGTTCGGCCTTTTTGAGAACGGGGTGACGTTGATGGTCCATTCCGGCTCCAGAGGCTTTGGCCATCAGGTCTGCGAGGATTTCGTGGCCATCATGAACCGCCATGTAAAGACTTTGGGCATCGATCTTCCGGACCGGCAGCTCGCGTACGCGATGATCCAGTCCCGTGAGGGGCAGCGGTATCTCAGGGCCATGGCCTGCGCGGCCAATTACGCGTGGGTCAATCGACAGATCCTTATGCACCATGCCAAAGAGGTCTTCTACCATGTGCTCGGCATAGGGCCCAGAAGCCTTGGCATGAAGCTTCTCTATGATCTCTGCCACAACATCGCCAAAAAGGAGGAGCATACCGTGGACGGAAAAAAACGAACCCTCTGCGTCCATCGCAAAGGGGCCACCAGATCCTTTCCCGCGGGCCATCCCTCCCTTTCAGATCTCTACAAAAGCACGGGGCAGCCGATCATCATCCCCGGCGACATGGGAAGAGCCTCTTATATATTGGTGGGGACCGAAAAGGCGATGGAGCAGACCTTCGGCTCCACCTGCCACGGCGCAGGAAGAGTATTGAGCCGGAAGGCCGCGAAAAAGGCCAGCAAGGGAAGGGCCATCCATCGGGAAC
>JAABSP010000088.1 GCA_011390345.1 Desulfobacteraceae bacterium | reverse complement strand
GGTGCAGCGGTTTCTGGAAGAGCGTCCGGACATCTGCGGCGCGCACCATCTCCATGCCTGGAACGTCAGCTCCATAAGCATCGCGTTCTCCGCGCATGTGGTGGTGGATGACCAGTTGCTGAGCAGAACCGAAACCCTTGCCCAAAAGATCCGGGAAGAACTGCTCCACCGCTTCGACATCGACCATGCGGTGCTTCAGTTTGAAACCCGCGCCTGCGGAGAGGGGGATCTTCTCTGCGAGTATTCCTGCAGCGGCGTCCGAAAGGCGCATTGATCCCCTGTTGCCCTTTGATCTTTTTTGGGGCTCGATCACGGCCTCTTCTCCAAAAGATTTTGACATCCTCCTTGATTTATTATAAAGGGCTTGTGTGAATTGAGCGGCAGGTTTATAATGTCACCTTTTTAGTATATGTTGCAGATCTAACGATAGCGAAGAAAAGGAGGAGGATGTAGATGGACAACAAGAGAACCGCAACGCTGATCGCCGGAGGCATTCTGATCGCAGTGATCCTGTTCGTCTCCGTCGGGATGAAGGCCCATCAGGTGGACTTCTATTCCCGGCCCCATTCCAACTATGCGGAGGTGACATCGGCCACACCGCCGGAGCACAAGCCTGCGGAGCTGGAGATTTTCGGCCAGGGGGACGAGCCCGTGATCCCTACGGATGAAGGAGCGGTCCTGGCCGATGCGGAGGCCGGACACGGAGAGGCGGCCGAGGCCGCAGTCGAAGCGGCAGAGCCCGAGATGGTCGAAGTCGAAGGGTTTCCCGCAGTCATTGCGATGAACAGCCCCGAATACGAGCACAAGAAGGCGATCGCCCAGTTATCACACCAGGCCCATGTGGACAAATACGGCTACGGATGCGGCGACTGCCACCATGATGAGAATGGGGAGCCCCTTACGGAACTGAAAAAGGGCGATGAAGTGGCCCGCTGCATCGAGTGCCATGACAAGCCGGGCGAGCCCCCCAAGGGCAGAGGTGCGCCGGACCTGACTCCGGAAGAGGAGCTGCAGTTCCATGCCGAGGCGGTTCATGTCAACTGCCGGGATTGCCACAAGAAATACAATGACGAACACGGCACCCGGGACGCCCCCACGAGCTGCTCCAAGTGCCACATCAAATAGCTCGCGTTCGTCTTTAAACCGGCGGGCTCCCCAACTGTCCGCAGGCGGCCATCACCCCCTTCCCCCTAGATGAACGCCTGCGGACAAACACCTTTTCATCCACCAGATATCCGCAGAACCGATCCGTATCCGACGCCGAGGGCGGAACCAGATGCTTTTCCTCTTGGCCTGAGTTCTTTACATCGGAACTCCTTACGTCCCTTTTTCCGGGATCATGGCCAGAATCGGCCCCCGGATTGTAGGGGATGAGATTCACCTTTGCCCGCAGCGGCGCGGCAAATTCCGCCACGGCCCGGGCATCCTCTCTCCGGTCGTTGATCCCCTTTAAGAGGATATACTCCAGAAGGATCGCCTCTCCCCGTTCCAGCGGATAATCGATCAGCGCGGCCTGCAGCCGGGCAAGGGGCATGGTGCGGTTGATCGGCATCAGTGAAGAGCGCAGAGCATCGTTCCCCGCATTCAAAGAGACCGCAAGCTGGGGCCGAAGCCCTGTCATCCGGGAGAGCCTTTGGATCCCGTCGATCCTTCCTGCGGTCGATAATGTGATCCGGCGTCTGGCGATGTTGAAGCCGCGATCTTCGGAGAGAACCCGGACCGCCTGCATCACATTGTCGAAGTTGTCAAAGGGCTCGCCCATTCCCATGAAGACGATGTTTCGAACCGGAACGCCGAAGTCGAAGCGGGCGCGATGGACCTGGCCCATGATCTCGGAAGGCGTCAGGTTCCGCACAAGGCCCATCTTCCCGGTCCGGCAGAAGATGCACCCCATCCGACAGCCGACCTGGGAGGAGAGGCAGAGGGTGACGCGCCCTTCTGCGGGAATGATCACCGATTCAATCCGGGCCCCGTCCGAAATCCGGGACACGAATTTGGTGGTTCCGTCTCCGCTCTGCCGGGTTTCGATGACCGGGTCGGCATGAAAATCAAAATCCCTTTGAATATCGGGAACCAGCTTCGGGGAGTTTACGAATTCCGGGGCCGATGCCCAGTTGCCGCTGCCCCGCTGAAAAATCTCCCGATAGAGGGCCCCGGCATGGTACTTCCCCCGGCCACAGCGGGATCGGAAGAGTTCCAGAACCTCATCATAAGTCATCCCCAGTATCGGCATCTTTTCATGGTCAGTTTTCATGTGCCCAAAGATAGCAGATCCCCTTTTTCCTTGCAATCAAAGGCCATTCCAATATACTTTCCAGCAACGGCCTTCCGATGATGGAAGGGACCGATGAATATCGCAAACCGAGAAAGGGAGCCCCTGTGGCAGCAGAACCGTTTTCCGACAACCGAAATCACCATATTGCGGCAAATGCACCCCATGAGAACGTGGACCCCGAAGAGCTGCTGAAGTTCGACGCGGTGGCCCGGAAATGGTGGGACCGCGACGGCCCCTTAAAGGCCCTCCATGACATCAATCCCCTGCGGCTCGGCTATATCGATGAACGGGTTCCCCTCTCCGGAAAGCGAGTGGTGGATGTGGGTTGCGGCGGCGGGCTTCTCTCCGAAGGAATGGCTTCAAAGGGCGCGCAGGTGACCGGTATCGACATGGGCAGAATCATGCTGGTTGCGGCCGCGGCCCACATGAAAATGAGCGGCCTCGATATCGACTACCGCCAGGAGAGCGCCGAGAGCTTTGCCCGGTCCCATCCGGAAAGTTTCGACGTGGTGACCTGTATGGAACTCCTGGAGCATGTTCCGGACCCGGCATCTCTGGTGCGGTCCTGCCGGATGCTTGCAGCGCCCGGGGGCCACATCTTCTTTGCCACCTTGAACCGCAACCCCAAATCCTGGCTTTTTGCCATCCTGGCCGCGGAACAGATCCTCGGCTTCGTGCCGAAGGGAACCCACGAGTACAGCAAATTCGTCAAACCGGCTGAACTGAAGGGGTGGGCCGCGGCCGCGGGTTTGGTCTTCCGGGATCTGACCGGAATGCACTACAACCCCTTTACCCGTCGTTATTCTCTGGGCGGAAACCATCATGTGAACTACCTGATGCATTTTATCCGGTAAGATCGACCACCTCGCCGTCCTTTCGATTCCCGCCTCAATTGTTTGCCTTAAACCCTTTGAAAACAGGATCAGAAAACGTGGCAAAGAAAAAGAAGAATCTGAAAAAACAGAACGTCAAAAAGGTACAGAAACAGAAGAAGCGCCGGGAAAAACTCAAAAAACAGAGCCCGCCGCAACAGGCAAGATCTGACCTGAGTCTGGTCGAAAGGGTGGATCATGCCCTGGAACTGTTGGAAAACGGTGATCTCAGATCCGGAAAGAGGACGCTCGAAACGCTGGAAAAAAAGCATGCGGATCATCCCGCTCTCCAGTTCGGCCTCGGTGTTGTCGCGGCAAAGGAGGAAAGATATCCGGAAGCCGCCTCTCATTTTGAAAAAGCAGTAGAGATCGAGCCCGACTTTGTGGAAGCGCAATTCAACCTGGCGTATGCCTATAAAATGCAGTCCAAAATTCCGGAGATGGTACAAGCCCTCCGAGAGGTGATCAAAAGGGATAGACCCGGCACTTACCAAGTCGTGCAGGCAAAGAAAATGCTGGATAGCCTGGAGAATATCCTGAAAGATGACGGGATTTCTTTAGATGATTATCTGAAGAGAAACTACTATTTCGAACAGGGTATTAAGCGGATGGATTCGGGAGAGTTAGAAGGGGCATTGCGATCTTTTCACAGGGGGGTGGATATCGATCCGGATCATCCCCAGTCCTATGGAAATATGGGGATCTGTTATGCTTCCCTCGGAAAGAAGCAGCAAGCTCTGGATGCCTTTGACCGGGCACTGGAGTTGGATCCGAATTATGAGCCGGCCCACCTGAACCGGGCATTGGTCACAGGAATGAAAGAGGGGGAAATCCCGGAGAAAAAACTCAAGTCCGTCAACTATTACACTGATTATCCCGAGGGAGAGGGGGAACTGCTCCGGAATTTTCTGGAAGAACACGACATTCTAAATGAGAGCGAACCCGCGAAACAGAGTACTGCAGAGAGGAACCGGGGAACGAAAAAAAAGAGATTGCAGATTTTTCAATACAGCATTACGGATGAACCGATCCCGGAGCCGCGTTACGATCGATTGCCGGAGGATGTCAAAGATCGGCTCGATGAATTGATGGTAGACGCACAGGAGAACCCGATCCGGGCCATCCCGGAGCTGCAGAAATTCAAGGGGAAATATCCCGGTGTTCCGAGTATCTACAACTACCTTGCCGCTGCCTATTCAAATGCCGGAGATATGAAGAGGGCCGAAGCCGTCATCGAGGAGAATCTCGCCAAACATCCGGATTACCTGTTTGCGAAGCTGAACTATGCCCAGCTCTGTATCGCCAAGGAGGAGTATGAAAAAATTCCGGAAATCTTCGACAATAAATTCGAGCTGAAGATGCTGTGTCCCGAGAGGGAAAAATTTCATATCACGGAGTTTGCCACATTCTTCGGCATTATGGGGGCATACTTCTTTTTCACAGGTAAGATCGATGAGGCCCGCAGATACAACAAGTATCTCCAGGAGATCGCACCGGAAACGCTGAGTGCCGGAGATTTGAATCATCTTCTCAATTCAAAGTAAGCCGGAATCATTGAACAGGTGAAGAAGAAGTTCGGCAGGTAGAGCCCGCTGATATCCGCGAGCCCGCCGAAGATATCCCCCAATGAATCACAGTTAAATTTGGAAAGTCGATCGTAAAACGTGGCAAAGAAAAATAAGAATCTGAAAAAGCAGCACATCAAAAAGGCACAGAAGCAGAAGAAGCGCCGGGAAAAGCTGAAAAAGCAGAGCCCGCCGCAACAAGGCAGGTCCGGTTCGGATCTCGTCGATCGGGTGGACATGGCTCTGGAACTGGCGGAAGACGGGGATCTCAGATCCGCGAAAAAGGCCCTCGAAACGCTGGAAAAAAAGCATGGAGACAGCGCCGCTCTCCAGTTCAGCCTCGGCGTTGTGGCCATAGCAGAGGAAAGATATCCCGAAGCCGCTGCTCATTTTGAAAAAACGGTGGCAATCCGGCCCGACTTTGTGGATGCATACATCAACCTGGCACTGGCCTATAAAATGCAGGACAGGATGCCGGAGATGGTACAGGCCCTCCGCCAGGTCATCAAACGGGGAAAACGCGGCAGTGATGAAGTCGATCAGGCAAAGAAAATGCTGAACGGATTGGAGGATATCCTGAAAGATGACGGGATTTCCCTAGACGATTATCTGGAGACATCCTATTATTTCGAATTGGGAATGGATCGGATGGAATCAGGAGACTGGGAAGATGCCCTGATATCTTTCAGAAAGGGGCTGGATCTCAATCCGAATGATCACCAGTCCTATGTAAATATGGGGATCTGTTACGGGTTTCTCGGGAAGAAACAGCAGGCCATGAAAGCCCTCGATCGGTCACTGGCGTTGGATCCGGATTATGAGCCGGCGCATCTGAGCCGGTCAATCATCAAAGGAATGAAAGAGGGGGAAACCCTGACCCGTAAACTCAAGTCGGTCAACTACTACAAAGATTATCCCCAGGGAGAAGGAGGGCTGTTCCTGGATTATCTGGAAGAACAAGGCATTCTCCCGGACGAGAGTGAACCGACAGAACAAAGCACCACAGGAAAGAAGCGGGGATCGAAAGAAAAGGTTGCATCCCTTGCCGAAGGAAAACGGGGATTACGGGTTTCTCAATACAAGATTACGGATGAGCCGATCCTGGAGCCGTTCTACAAACGATTGCCGGAAAAGGTCAGGGATCGGTTCGATGAATTGATGATCATCGCAAAGAAGAACCCGACCCTGGCCATCCCGGAGCTGCTGGAATTGAAGAAGAAATATCCCGATGTTCCGAAAACCGACAACTTCCTCGCTGTTGCCTATTCAATTCTCGGAGACAACAAGAAGGCCGAAGCCATCACCAAGGAATGTTTTGCCAAACATCCCGATTATCTGTTTGCGAGATTGAACTATGCCCAGATCTGTATATTTAAAAAAGAGTATGAAAAAATTCCGGAAATCTTCGACAACAAATTCGACCTGAAGATGCTGTGTCCCGAAAGAGACACATTTCATATCTCGGAGTTCGTCTTATTCTCCAGCATTATGGGAACATACTTCTTTTGGTCCGGCCAGATCGATATAGCCCGGAGATACAACAAGTCTCTCCAGGAGGTCGCACCAGATACGCCGGATGCCAAAAAGCTGGACCGTCTGCTCAATTCGAAAGAGGTCAAATCATTCAACGGATAAAGAAATTGTTCGGCCGGTAGAGCCCGCCGATATCCGCGAATCCCCCGAAGATATCCCCGCGGTTCCGGTGCCGGCCTAATCCCTGATTTGCGCCGGCACCACCCCTAAAAACCCCTGCTCCTTCCGTAGCAGAATCGGTCTTCCTGCCGCTGCCGGGCCTGTTTTCAACCGAACCTGGCTTTCAGCCCTGCCTTGCTATATCGAAGCGCCCATAATCGGCGATGATCCGATCCTCGATGTGGGCAGAAAAGAGTTTACGGACTTTTCCGGTTGGTGTAGAACGATTGAAACGGCTTTGGTGCATATTGCAAAAAACAGATACAGGTGATGCCAAATGCGAGTATTCATCAGCCATGCCCCGGAAGATGCCGAGATCGCGGAAACGCTCTATCATGATTTGAAAGGGACACCCGGTGTCGAGCCGTGGATGGCCGACATCGATCTGCTGCCGGGCCAGAACCGGAGGCGAGAGATCAACCGCGCCATCCGCGACAGCCGCTATTTCATTCCGATCCTCTCGAACCGCTCCGTAAGCCGTTCAGGGTACATGCACAAGGAGATGCGGCTGGCCCTGGAGGAACTGGATGAAAAGCCTGACGGGGAGATCTTCGTTATTCCGGTTCGGGCCGATGAATGTGAGCCCGCGCATGACCGACTGACGGATCTTCGGCCTGCGGATCTGTTTCCCTCTTATGAAACGGGGCTTGCGCAGATCCGCCGGAGCCTTGGTGCGGGGAGCAACGCGGCAGCGAAATCCGGAGGGCAAACCGCGGCTTTCCATGAGCATACCGGTCCGGCAGCGATGCAGCCGGAGCCGTCTTTTCCAGAATCCAAAACAATAGGAGCGATTCCGATGAATCCAAATGCCGAGAAGATAAGGCTTCTGGCCGATGCCCTGGCGGAATGTGACGCCATGATCAAATCCAGAACCCGGGAGGATATTGTCGATTGTCTGCCGAAGGAAATCTCCAGGGGCATCGACGCGAGCGGGCCCGTCGGCACGGTAGCCAGAGAGATGGTCAAGCGGTGCATGGATTATCCCGGGGGCATCGAGCGGCTTATGGAATGCGTGAACGAACATGAGCGCAACTCCATTCCCTTTGAAGCGGCCCGGCAGGTGAAGAAAGAGATATTCGGAACTTCGGGGAATGCAAAAGCGGCTCCTGAGCCGAAAGCGTCCGCTTCTCCCCCGCCGCCGCCAAAGCAGGAAAAAGAAACGTCTTCCGATGCAACGGCTGAAAATCCGGAGAAGGCCGGGGAAAAAAGAGATGCTCCAACGCCTGAAAAGCAGAATCCGGAATCATCTCACGCCCCGTGGGAAAAGCCTGCAGCCTTTGCTTTCGGCGTTCTTTTCGTCTCCGTGATGCTGATCATCGCGCTGGCTGTTCCGGAGCCAAAGCCCTTTCAGGAATGGCTGTTCCGGGTGATCTTGTCCCTGGCCGCTGCCGGTGTGGGGGCGGTGGTTCCCGGCCTGATCAGCGTGGAATTGAAAAAGCCGGCGATTCGGGCGGCCGGGGCATTTGCCCTGTTTGTCATCGTCTATCTCCTGAATCCGCCGGCGCTGTGATCCCTTGGACTTTCATTGAGACAGTGAACCCATGAATTCTGCACTGTTCAAGCCGTTGAATCGTCAGGCCCGCAACAATTTTTGATCAGGATTTTTCGATATGGCAGTGAAATTGTTTATCAGCAAAGATCAGCAACGGCAGTTGGCCCGGTTGCTTGAAGAGTGCCCTTCGATGCAGGAGGAGCGGACACGTAAACTGATACTGAAGAATCTCGACCCGGACATCCAAAGCAAAATCGATTCTAAAGGCGCCTATGGGATTGTTGTTCGCGAGATGATCCTCCATAGTGCAGACCATCCGGACGGCATCGAAGATCTGATCCGGGCAACAGCGGATATTGAGAGAGAGTCGATTCCGATGAGGCAGGTTTGGGAGGCGTTGCCTGCCCTTCTCGGCTTTTCTTACCCTGAAAACTATGAGACGGTTTCCTGTGTGCTGAGATATCAGGACAATGTGATCCCTCGGAAAGCGCTGGAAACGGCGTTTCAGAATAGGATTCCAAAGGCGTTGCGTGATGATCTGGAACTGCCCGGGGTTAAGTATCTTTGCCGGTGGAGAATGCTGAGAGAAGCGGAAAGCCTTCCGCCGGGCCCGGACGGCGTTTTCCCTTTTGCCCGATTCATCCGCTTTCTGCTGTCGGAGCTTTCGAAGCCGTCGAAGGGACTGGTCGCATTCGTGCGGACTCTTCTGGTGCGCTGGGCTGTTCATGTCACCGGAGAGCCAGCAGCGTCATTCCGCGGACTACCGAAAACGGAGCCGGTTTCCCAACTCCAGGGAGCGTCAAATTCTCATTTGACAGTGCAGTTGGTTCAAAACCCTTTGGCCCCTGAACGGTTCAAGGCCGTATTCCCCCGGAAAGGAGAAGAGGGTTCCCGGGATTATCAGCCGACCCTTTCCAGGAAATATCCGAATGAATTCTTGCCGCAGGATCTCATCGGCCGGGAGCTGGACAGTTTCCTGTGCCGGCTGGACGAAGATCATCCCGAGGATATCGAAATCATCGTGTCTGCCGAGAGCATCACGGCGTTGAAACCGCCTCCGCACCTGTGGCCGTTGGAAGAAGGCCGTCAGAGAGAAGCATTGCTGGGCCAGGAATATACCGTTTATTTCCGCCTGAATCGGTATACCAATGTTGCGCAGAAGCTTCGGGAAAAATGGAAAAAGAACTGGCGGAAGCTGGCGGAAGCCGACTCCTTCGAAGAGCTGGTAAACTGTGAGGCCGATCCGAACACCTGCTCCTATTCCTCTTTGAAGCGGAAAATGGACGGGATCAAGGGCAGCCCCTGTCTGATGCTCACCTTTGATCCGGAAATGACGCCTGCAGACCGATGGTTTCCCGATATTCTGCTCGATTGCGGCATTCCCGTGGCACTTTGGGGAAATTGTGATGAAGCCGATATCCGAAAGCTGCTCGACGGCGGAAGCCATCGGCGTCTGCCGGAGAAGATCCTGGAACATCGGCAGGGGACCGATGAAAAACTCGATCTTCCGCATCTCGTGACGCTGCTGTGGGACAATCCGGAGCGGGAGATCCGCCCCGTTGAATTTGATGATAAGCAGATACCTGCACCCGATATGGAATCCAAATACCATTACGACATGGACCTTCCGATATGAGGAGCCGATGATATGAGCAAAGAGAAGCAGATGAACGAATGGCACATTTTCAAAGGCAGCGGAGAGCCTCACAAGATTGGCACCAAGCTCCCAGATCCTCCTGAATGGCGGGCATTCGGGCACGACCAGACCCATTTCCATGAGCCGCCGGAAATGGATGAAAAGAGCACCGAAGCCAAGCGCGGTATGAAATACAAAGCCGGGCCCGAAGAGGTGGAGATGGTCAACGCGGCCCTCTATCTGCGGCGTCCCCTCCTGATCACAGGCCCTCCGGGCGCTGGCAAGTCGTCTCTGGCCTATGCCGTGGCGTGGGAGCTGAGTCTCGGCTCCGTGCTCCACTGGCCCATCACGACCCGTTCAACGGTCCAGGATGGCCTCTACGCCTATGATGCAATCGGCCGGCTTCAGGAAAGCCCAAGAGTGCAAAATGCGCCTGCAGGCCCGGGCCCGGAGGATTCAGAGGATTCACAGGAAGATGATCAGTCCTGTGGGCTGGCCGATCCGGGGAGGTTCATCCGCTTGGGGCCGCTGGGTACGGCGCTGCTGCCGGCAAAACGGCCCCGGGTGCTGCTCATCGATGAGATCGACAAGAGCGACATCGACCTGCCCAACGACCTGCTCAATGTGTTCGAGGAAGGCCGATTCCCCATTCCGGAGCTGGTACGGATGGGCGAGAATGAGAAAACCGAAGTCTATCCGTACAAGGGGAAAAGGCCGGATGTCGTGATCAGGGGCGGGGAGGTGGTCTGCGCCGCGTTTCCCTTTGTGGTGCTTACCAGCAACGGCGAGCGGGAACTGCCGCTTCCCTTTCTGCGCCGGTGCATTCGATTGGACATCCAGGCGCCCGATGATAAAAAGCTGGCCGAGATCGTTCTCTCCCATTTCGGTGAAAAGTTGGCGGAAGGCAAGCGGAAGGAACTCATCGAGACATTCCTGAAACGGCGGGAGAATCCCGGAAGCCTCGCTACGGATCAGTTGCTCAATGCGGCATATCTCACCCTGGCCGGCATCAACCTCCACCACGTCCGCGACGACGGGAAAAGCCTGCTGGACACCGTGCTGCGGCGGCTGGATGATACGGAGCGGCCGTAATGGAAAGGGACCCGCTGTCCGAATTCATCCGGGTTGTCCGATCCGTCGATCCGGACGCGACCCCTCGGGATGTTGCCGATATGCTCTGGCTGGCCGAGCATATCAAAGGGGTTTCTCCGTCGTGGCTGCCCATTCGGGCGGACAGAGGAATGCCCCGTTCCCCCGAAGAATCGGAGAGAGAGGCCGTCGATAAGGCCGCTGAAACCCCGGGTACCGCCAATGCGGGAGCGTCTTCTCCGGCGGGGAAAAAGGCAAGCCTGCACGCCGCCGCAGGCCCGGCCGCGGACGGCGAAACCGGCGGAATATCCTTCCCGGCCCCGACCCTGCCGGCCCTGCCGGGGCGGGCAAATCTTCATCGGGCTCTGCGGCCATTGAAGTGCCGCGTCGATTCCCGGGTTCGAACCACCACGGATATCAAGGCCACGGCAAACTTCATCGCGGAGACCGGCATCCCCTGCCCGGTGCTGCGGCCCGAAAAAGAGCGGTGGCTGGATGTTTTTCTGGTGGTCGAGGATTCGCCGTCCATGGTCGTCTGGCGCAAAACGGTCCGGGAGCTTCGGCAGGTTTTGATCTGCTCCGGCATCTTCCGGGATGTGCGGATTTGGCGGTTTGCCCGAAAGCCCGATCAACAGGTCCTGCGCCTGCATGAGGGGTTTTCCGGCCCCATGCCCGAGGGGTCGGGACGCCACCCATCGGCGCTGGCCCACCCGGACGGCCGCCGCCTGATCCTGCTGGTTTCGGATGCGGTCTCCCGGGCCTGGCATGAGGGGCTGGTCTATGGGATGGCGCACCATTGGCGGAAAGGGGCGGTGACAGCCCTGGTGCAGATGATGCCCTACTGGCTCTGGGAGCGGACAGGACTGGACCGGGCGGTTTCGGTTCAGCTCTCGGCCGCCGGGCCCGGCGATGCCAACCATCACCTTCGGATCAGAGGCCCCTGGCGGGTTCTTCGGGCGCTGGCGTCGGAGGAGAAGGAAAAAACGGTTTCATCGAAACGGCTGCACCTTCCTGTGGTCATGCTCTCCTCCGATTTTCTGCGGCCCCTGGCCGATTCGATCTCGGGCCGCAGATACCACCATCTGCCGGGGGTGCTGTATGATGAAGCGCGTTTTTCCGCGGTTCCGCCGTCGCCCAAAGCCGATTCCAATGCCGCGGATTCCCCCCGACCAAAACCCGATCCCGAAAGCCTTGTCCGCAATTTCCGCGCCACGGCCTCCCACCCGGCGCGTCGTCTGGCCGCGTTTCTCGCGGCTGCGCCGCTGACGCTGCCCATCATGCGAGCGGTACAGGGGGTGATGCTGCCCGATTCCCGGCAGTACCATCTGGCTGAAGTAATGTTGAGCGGGATGATCTATCGGAAACCCTCACAGGAGAAATGGATATCGTCGGACGCTGTGCAGTATGGATTCTTTGACGGGGTGCGGGAACAGTTGCTGGCCGAAGCGCGGGTGAGCGAGACCATCGAAGTGCTGGAGGTCGTATGTGGGGAACTTTCAGCCTTTGTCGATGAATACACCGGGAGGAAGGCTTCCTTTCGCGCGGTGCTTGCCGGGGGGATTTCGGGGGAGAAGGGGGCATTGAAGATAGCGGATTCGGCATTTGCCCATGTAGCGGCTTTTGTGCTGCGCCGGCTGGGAGGGCGCTATGGCAAAATTGCAGAGAAAATTGATCAAAGTTTGAAATCAGTAATTAGTGCTACTGACACAATTAGTCTCAGTGGTACAGGTTCAGCATGGGTCGAATTACCCCCACAGCAAGTATTTATAAGCTATGCAAAAGAAGACTTTGATGCAGCTAAAAAGATTTACGGTGATTTAAAATCTTATGGACTTGTTCCATGGATGGATAGATTTGATATTTTGCCGGGAGAGATATGGGATATTGCCATTGCTCAAGCCATTCGGCAAAAAAATTGTTTCCTTGCGCTTTTTTCATCAAAATCTAAAGATAACCAAAGTGATATACACAAAGAAATCCATGAGGCTATATCAGTATTTAAGAAGATGCCAGATAGGAAAATTTTAATAATTCCTGTCTGCATTGATAAATGTAATATCGTAGATGAGACTTTTGCAAAATTCCAGCGGGTAGATCTGTTTCCAAATTATTATGATGGTATAGCCAAAATATTTGACGCGATTCAGGCATTTAGAAGTAAATTGTTGATAGGTGAAAAATATAATGAAATTGAATCCGAGATTGTGGATCAAAATTTGGTTTCGACTTCTGTGCCGAATTCATTTGAATCTTGTTATCAGCTACGGAAAAATCCGCTGACGGTTTCGGATGAGGAGTTCAAAAAGGTATTCCGCCTGAAAGAAGATTGGCGGCCGCTGGAATACATTGAGAACGACTACCATGACAACCGCGACGGCACAGTGACGGACAGGGCCACGGGGCTGACGTGGCAGAAATCAGGCTCTTCGGATTGGTTGACATATAAGAAGGCAAAGGAGTATGTAGACAATCTGAACCGGGATGGCTTTGCCGGCTACACGGACTGGCGTCTGCCGACGATCGAGGAGCTTTGTTCGCTGCTGGAGCCGGAGAAAAAAAACGATAACCTTTACATTGATCCCATTTTCGATAAGGATCAGTGGTGGTGCTGGTCGTCCGATCGGCGTGTGTCCGGCGGTGCGTGGTACGTCAGCTTCAACTTCGGCGGCGTCCTCTGGTACGTCAGCGACAGCGGCTACGTCCGTGCGGTTCGCCCCTGACATTGAGAGCTTTTATTCTTTGATCCATTGGCTCCTTTTTCAATTGAACATTTCGGGATGGGTGCAGTGAATCGCCTGAAACTGGCCATAAGAATCTGCAAGGAAGTCAAGGAATTCCACATTTTCAATTCATCTCACAAACCCCTATGTTCTTGCCCCTTGTGACTGCGGTTCCGCGATCCTTGCAATAGCATGATATCCGTGCTATTATGACAATCCATGATCGAATCATTCAGGAACCGGAGCCACAGAGGTTATTTTCAATGGCAGGGCAACAAAAACCGCTTTCATGATCCGCATCCCAACCCATCGCGCCCCCACCCATCCCGGAGAAATGCTCCTCGAAGAATTCCTGAAACCCATGAACCTCACCCAGCGGGAACTGGCCTGCGCCATTCGGGTTCCCTACCAGAGAATCAACGAAATCATCAACGGCCGCCGGGGCATCACCCCCAGCACGGCCCTGCGGCTCTCGAAATACTTCGGCATGTCTCCGGATTTCTGGATGAATCTCCAGTTGCGGTGGGACATCTGGTTTACACAGCGGTCGGAAGCGGAGGAACTGGCGGCCATTCAGCCCCTCTCCCATTCCTCAATCACGCCTTGACGGGTTCAGACAAAATTGATACGGTTCGCCGGAACCGGGCAATCCCGCCGGGATCGCCCATTTGAAATATCGTTTTGAAAAACGGATCGGAAACCGTGGCAAAGAAAAAGAAGAATCTGAAAAAGCAGAACATCAAAAAGGCGCAGAAGCAGAAGAAACGCCGGGAAAAGCTTAAACAACAGAGCCCGCCGCAACAAGGCAGGGCCGGTTCGGATCTGCTCGATCGAGTGGACATGGCTCTGCAACTGATAAGAGAGGGTGATCTCAGAACCGGGAAGAAAATCCTCGAAAGGCTGGAAGAAAAGTATGAGGACAGCTTTGCGATCCCGGCTGTCCATTACGGCCTCGGCGTTGCGGCCATCACAGAGGAAAGATATTCCGAAGCCGCCTCTTATTTTGAAAAAACGGTGGCCGTCGCGCCCGATTTGGTGGAAGCGTACCTCACTCTGGCATTTGCCTATAAAATGCAGCACAAAATGCCGGAGATGGTACAAGCCCTCCGCCAGGTGGCCAAACGGGGAAAACGGGGCAGCCATGAAGTGACCCAGGCAAAGGAAATGCTGAACGGGTTGGAGAATATCCTGAAAGATGACGGGCTTACCTTAGACGAGTACCTGGAGACAGCCTACTTTTTCGAACACGGGATGTATCGGATGGAATCGGGAGACTGGGAAGAAGCGCTGCAGTCTTTTGAAAAGGGGCTGGATCTTTTTCCGAATGATCCCCGGTCCTATGGGAATATGGGGCTCTGCTATGCGTTTCTGGGGAAGAGAGAGCAGGCTTTGGATGCTGTGGACCGGGCACTGGCCTTGGACCCGGATGATGAGCCGGCGCACCTGATCCGGGTTTTCGTCAACGGAATGAAAGAGGGAGAAAGACTGGGGGAAAGGCTCAACGCCATCAAGGATTCCGGGAATTACCGCGATGGAGAGGAGGAGCGGCTGCTCCGGGATTATCTGGAAGAACAGGGCTTTCTGCCCGGCAAGAACGAACCGGCGAGACAAAACCCCCCGGCAAAGAAACGTGAATCGAAGAAAAAGGCCGCATCCCCTGTCCAAGAAAAAAAGGGATTGCGGTTTTCTCAATACAGGATTACCGATGAGCCGCTTCCGGAGCCGGTTTATGATCGTCTGCCGAAGGATGTCAAAGATCGGATCCAAGAATTGATGGTAACGGCACAGAAGAATCCGATCCGGGCCATCCCGGAGCTGCAGGAATTGAAGGAGAAATATCCGGATGTTCCCAATATTTACAACTTCCTTGCCGTTGCCTATTCAACCCTCGGAGATCAAAAGAAGGCCGAAGCCGTCATCCGGGAGAATCTCGCGAAGCATCCCGATTACCTGTTTGGAAAGCTGAACTATGCCCAGATCTGCATTGCCAAGGAAGCGTATGAAAAGATTCCGGAAATTTTCGACAACAAGTTCGACCTGAAGATGATCTGCCCCGAGAGGGATACATTTCATATTACAGAGTTCGTCACATTCTGCGGCATCATGGGGAAATACTACTTTTGGACCGGCCAGATCGATGCAGCCCGGCAATACAACAAGTCTCTCCAGGAGGCTGCGCCGGAAACGCGGGATGCCAGAGAGCTGAACCGTCTGCTCAATTCAAAGGAGGCCAAAGTCGTTGACCGGATGAAGAAGTTGTTCGGCCGGTAGAGGCTGCCGAGATCGGTGAACCGGCCGAAGATATCGCTGCCGTTTCGGTGCCGGCCGGATTCCGGCAAATCCGTCAATCGGCCTCGATAATCGCATTGCACCCCTCACACCGATACCGAACCTTATCCGGTTCTTGGGCCTCGATCTCTTCGAAATCATACCGCCGAACCCCGCTCTCCTCGTAGCATTCGGGGCAGTGTCCCCCTTTGAGTTCCTCGGCCTTGATGGTCAGATGGCAATGCCGGCACCGAAGCCGTTTTTCATTTTCCTTCAACAGAACGAGTTGGTTGTGGCTGCATGTGGTCATATGCTGGTTTTTCTTCTCCTGCCGGTTTGTAAAATCATGGAAAGATGATCCAAAGACCGTTGATCCCCCTTCATTCGGACGGCTCAACCTTCCCCCGCAGGGATTTGATCCGCCCCCGCTTCTTTTTTCCCCCCAGCCGCTTCTCTTCGGATGATTTTGTCGGCTTCGTGGCCCTGCGCCTCTTCGGGATTTTCGAAACGCTCTTCACCAGCTCCCGAAGCCGTTCCAGGGCCTCCTCCCGGTTTCCCTCCTGTGTCCGGCTCGACTGCGCCTTGATGACGATGATCCCATCCTTGGTGATCCGCTGGTCATTGAGCTTCAACAGCCGGCTCTTGTAAAAGGGCGGCAGAGACGACTCCCGGATGTCGAAACGGAGGTGGATGGCCGTTGCCACCTTGTTCACATTCTGCCCCCCGGCCCCCTGGGAGCGGACCGCGGTCATTTCGATCTCGTGATCCGGAATAGAGACGTTGTTGGATATTTTCAGCATGTTAAAGCCAAATAATAGATCAAAAGAAACCCATTGCATGATAAAAAACAGAAATGTATCATAGGATCAGGATAATACAGGAACCGAGAGGCGTGCAACGGAAAAAATTTCAATTTCGTTCGGTACGAACATTTTAAGCCTGTTTTAGCCGCTTCTCATTTTCCGGGAGGAGATTCGGGATGAAGCCGGGCCCTACAGTGGCTCGGGTGACGAAGGTTTTCTATATCCGAAAAAAGGACGGCTGACGGGAAAGCGGAGAATAGCGGCAACTCCGGGTTAGGTTCTGCAGCGGCGGATCATAGGGACCGGTATCCTTTGAAATGGCTTTGAAACCTTGCCTTGCCGCTGCGGAGGAATGCCTCGAAGTCCCACTCAGACGGCTCCAGCAGCTTTCGATATTCCGGCTGCACCACATATGCCTGCGCCGTCACCGTCTCCCCGTTTTTCAATAGGATCGGTACGGAATGGCGGGCATACATCACGTCTTCGAATCGGTCCAGACGCTCCCATGCCGGGTCGGGCACATTCCGGTAGAGGAGGCCCGCGACGCTGCCGCCATCATGGGGAATAATGCCGGGGTAATCTTCTCCCCGGACCGATTTTCGGCTGTAGCCATTCAACACTCCCGGTTCAAAGGGGAGGCGGCAGCCCGAGACATCTTCCATGATGTCCTCGCACATCAGGGTTCCGTATGTGAAGAGGTGTTTCATTTCCGCTTTACTAATGTTTTATGGGTTCAAAGCATCTGAGGGGTGAGCGGAACGGCTTTCGCCGCCCGCTCCACATTATTCATACCGGACTTATCGCCCGTAATAGGCAATCAAAGAAGCCTTTGCCAATGCATGATGGTTCAGCAGAAAACCGGCCAGCGCGGGCTGGGCTTTCTCATCCAGATCGAGCTTCTCCACATCCAGCGCATACACGGTAAAAATATACCGATGGGGCGCATCCCCTTCCGGAGGACAAGCACCGCCGAATCCGGGCTTTCCGTAGCTCGTCATGCTCTGCACGCTGCCCTTGGGCGCAAGATTCTTCTCCGGATCTCCCGCACCGGCCGGCAGTTCATCCACATCTGCGGGAATGTTGAAGATCACCCAGTGCCACCATCCGCTGCCGGTCGGGGCATCCGGATCATAGACATTGACCGCAAAACTTTTGGTTCCAGCAGGCGCGTTCATCCATTTCAGGGCGGGGGAAATGTTCTTCCCGCTGCATCCGAATCCGGAATAGACCTGCTCCTGGGTCAACTGCCCCCCGAAATCATCGGTTTTCAGAGTAAATGTTCCTTGGGCGTCGGCGGTTCCGATGCCGAAAACCCCGATCATTGCCGCGATCAATACCAGTCTTTTCATTTTTTGGCTCCTTTCCGGTTTTGGGATAATTGATGTCATATCGGTTGCGGCAAACGATGAGAAGATTTTCAGCCTTTGCCGAACCGCTTCAACGGATACACCCTATTCAACACTCGTAATCAGGTGGAAAAAAAGCCTTTTCCCTCAGCGCTTTTTCGATTTCCCGGGAATCTGAGATTATGCTTTTCTCCTCGGCTATTTTCAAAACCGCTCTTGTGGAAATTGCAATCAGCCCTTTCTCTTTCGCTTCGTTGAAACCTTTGCGGTCATCAATGATAATGGCAGCTTTCTTCTCAATTGCCAGGGACAATGCATCCTTTTCACCAACATCCAGTTGCCGATTGAATGGATATATCTCCTCTGGTTCAACAATGCTGAGAAATTTTCTGCATGCCTCTTCAAAAGCCGATCGTTCTATTTGGGTACAATTTTTGAGAAATTCGGCAGATACTGAACCTGGAATCAGAACTTTCTGAAAAAGGCGTTCCAATATCCACAAATGATCAATTTTGGCAAGAGCGATCAGCGGACTTGTATCAGTGACAATTTTCACTTGGAATCAACGATCTCCCTCAAATGGCTGAGTTGGGAATCCAATTCATCCTGACTGAGCGCGTCGGTCGGAATCCCTCTGTTCCACAATAACTCTAAAAATCCCCTATAGCCTGTCTCCAGGATCTCGCCGCACTCTCCAATTGTCAGATTTCCGTTCAGATATTCCCATATGACAAGTCCTCGTTTTGCCTCTTCTCTTATGGAACTGGCATTGTTGCCATGAGATTTCCAGATAACATCCGGAATATCAATGCGAATCGTTTGCATTTTTATATTTCCTTCCTGATTTGCCCTGCCTCGAAATCCTTTCGATTTCAACTACATTCAAAAGTGCTATGCCTGCGGATGGAGGCATCATCGGTTGTCTTTGAAGGCAGCGGTGCAAACAGGTGGTGAAGCTGCTGCCTTCAAAGATGTATTTGTTATCTCAAATCGGCTGTCAACTGCAGGATATAAATGGCTTCGGGAAGGCCGACCGGGGCATTGCCCAAGCTGTCAATGGGGATATAATCGGTTTGGATACCTGCCAAAAGCTGCAGGATGAGGATGGCATCCGCCAGGGTATACTCGGAATTCTGCCATGTGCTGAAGATGACATAATCGCTGACTTTGTCACCGAGTCCGCCGGGGTTGCTGGAATGCCGGGGGCCGCTGGGATCACCCCAGAAATTGTTTATGGCGTCAACGGTGTAGTCGGCCGAGGCGTTGTAGAGGCCGTAGGAAGTGTTTCCGGCAAAGGTGTTGTCGTGAACCGGCAGGGCGATGTTTCTGGTGTAAAGGCCGTAAGTGTTGTTGAAAAGGCGGTTGTTGGCCAATGCGGGGGCTGCGCTTTCGATGTAGATGCCGGCGCGGTCTCCGAATTGGAGGAGGCTGTTTTTGACGGAGACATCGTCGGAGAGGATGACGAGCTGCCCGCTGTAGGTTTTGCTGTCAATTGTGGTTTCATCGCCGTATCGGATGGTGGCGTTGTCCAATGTGCCGCTCGATCCGGCTTTATAGACGATAGATCGCCAGTCGCCGGGGGCGGGAGTGGTCTGGTCCGCGTCCGCGTTGGTGTCGCCTGCGAGGGTGTCGTCTTTGTAGGAGGTGAAAAAGGCGTTGGTGGCGTTTAGGGTTCCTT
>JAABSP010000087.1 GCA_011390345.1 Desulfobacteraceae bacterium | reverse complement strand
CGTCAACAAAGCCTTTTTTATGCGGAGTTCTTCGACATCAGGATCAGCCTCTGTTGAAAGCGGTGGGGCGCCATTGTCTGTTGCCAGGCGAATCTCGGCTGGCAAATCCTTGGATTGTATCAGCGCGCCGTTGGTCAAGACAAAAGCATGCTCGATCGCATTTTCCAGCTCGCGGACATTGCCGGGCCAAGCATATCGCATCAGCAATTTTTCCGCGTTTCTACACACCCCAAGAATGTTTTTGCCATAATAGCGGTTGAGACGCCTGATGAAATAATTCGTCAGAATCAGGATATCGTCCTTTCTATCGCGCAAGGGGGGAAGGTTGATCTGTATGATTTTGAGCCGATAGTATAAATCCTCGCGGAACTTGCCTTCGGCAATCAATGTATTTAAATCTCTGTTGGTGGCCGAGATGACCCGAATGTCTACGGCAATGCCATTTTTGGCCCCCAGCGGCTCGACCACTTTTTCCTGCAGCACTCGTAAAAACTTGACCTGGGTCTCCATGGCCAAAGTGCCCACTTCATCAAGAAAAAGAGTCCCTTTGTCCGCTGCCTTGAAACGTCCGATGCGATTGGCGACAGCCCCGGTGAATGCGCCCTTGACATGGCCGAACAGTTCGCTTTCGATCAATCCCAGCGGCAGTGCAGAGCAGTTGACCGGCACAAACGGCTCGTTCTTTCTTGTACTGGAATTGTGAATGGTGCGGGCTACAAGTTCCTTTCCTGTTCCGGTCTCCCCCAGAATGAGAACTGAACTGCTGTAATTCTTGATGGATTCGATGAGGGCATAAATCCTTTTCATCGCCTCGGAACTGCCGATGATTTCATTGTAGCGGTTTATCTGCATGGCAATTTTACGCAAGCGCGTCACTTCCGAGACATCGTGCAAAATGAGGAGCATCGCAATCTCGGTCTCTGCTATTTCTCTGATCATGACGAGGCTTACCAGATAGGAGGCGACGTCGCCAGTGGAATCCACAAATTCGAAAGTGTAATTCCGGATGTCTTCTCTACGAATCAATGCCTCAGAAATCACCTTGTCCAAACCTGGAATGCGGCCGTTGAATATATCAGGCGCGCTTTGACCAACGATTTTCTCCATGGGCAAACGAAGCATTTCTGAAACGGCCGTATTGGCTGTCGCAATCCTTAGTTCCCGATCCAGAATGGCAACCACTCCATCGGGCAAGCTATCGAAAACGGTTTTTAATTCATTGAATTTCTGAATATATCCTTGCAGGTTCAAAGACGCGCTCCTTATTGTTTATTCTCCCAATCGGATTGTAACGCCCTCTCTTTCCTATCTCAAAACTTTACCTGCCCCGGTGCTAATGGCACGAGCGGTCACTCCTTGTCGAAACTGTCCACGACAACCGCTCCCATAGACGCGGGGAAAGAAAGCACCACGACACGCCTGACCGCGACCCACGGCTCGCTGATGATCGGCATGTGATCAAGTGCGGCCAGCACAATGACCACGACCAGCAAGGTGATGCCGTAATCGATCACGGTTCTCATAAAAAAGGCAAAAACCCGGTGTGTGATTCTGCCCTGAAAAATGTTGTGCAGGGAATATAGATTGACGAACAACAGCGACAGCGCAACCAAAAAGATGATATTGGCGGCCGGCAGTGTCCGGCCCAGATTCCAGGCCTCTTCGGAAAACGCCACGGGAACGGAAAGCGCGGAAGCGCCCACCGCTACCTGGATGATATCCTCGAAATTTGTCTTGCCCTGTCTGCTCATTTCCATTGCCGCATCGAACCGGCGGATAGCTTTCTTTTTGCCCCCCTGATACGGCTCATTAGTTGGTTGTATTCCAGCAGGCCTTTGCCATTTTCCGTCTTGAGATTTTGCCAAAAGATTCTGTTCCGCTCTGTACAGGTAAGAGCTGTATCCCAAAAAACTTCTACCACATGCGCATGGCATCGTCCATATATTTTGCTGCTGTCCGAATTCTTTCACCTCTGTCCGTTGAATCGCTCTGTACCTGACATCCGCACCATCTCCGGCAGCCTCATGAAGAATTGAGCCTTAAAAAATGGCGTTGGCATGGGCCCGATTTTCTGATAATAAAAGAGATGACGGCAGATGGATGGAAAAGCAGGAGAAAACCCGATACCGCTGCAAAATATACAGAAAGATGAAGGAGAAGGACCGGCTGGAAGAAAATGCATAAACGAAAATTCGAGAATCAAAAGGAAGGTGCTTTGATGAAACAGACCCTGATTGGCGCTTTATTTGTCTGTTTTCTGATGGCTTTCGCTGCTGTTGCAGGTGCTGAGACAGAGGGTTTCGGCAAGATGACGGTCCTGTATACCGAATATCCGCCCTTTACCTATACCGAAGACGGAAAAGCGGCCGGATTTGCCATCGATCTCCTTCGGGCCATGTTCCGGGAGGCCGGCGTTCAGGCGCAAATGAGAACCCTTCCTTGGAAACGGGCCGAGACCATGCTCAACCATGATAAAAATACAATGGTCTTCTGCGCGCGAATCGAAAGACGCGAGGATCTGTATGAATGGATCGGTCCTGTCTACCCCCGGAAGATCTCATTGTATAAACTGAAAAGCCGCTCTGATATCAAAATCAATGGCTTGGAAGATGTTATGCGCTATAAAATCGGTGTTGTCCGGGGGTATGCTTCCGTAACCGACCTGCTGAAGATCGGCATTCCGGATGAGAACCTGGAAAGAACTGTGGACGAGACCCTGAATATCCGGAAATTATACGGAAACCGCTTCGATCTGATTCCGAACAACGATATGGTCTTCTCCTACAATCTGCAGAAGGCGGGGCGAGGCCTCGGGGATATGGAAAAGGTCTTTGACGTTACCCAGGCGGGCGTTAGCGACTACTACTATGCCATCAACAGGGAGACAGATCCCGCTCTTGTGGAAAAACTCCGGCAGGCTTTTGACCGGATAAAGGAGAACAAGACCTACGATGCTGTTCTGAAACAGTATATCCGCTGAAGGGCAGCCGGCCGGAAAATAGCGAAGTCGGACAAGATACAAAGAAGCCTGCAGAAGGGGGACCGGGTGAAGCAATTTAAAGAAGATACCGCAAGTCCTCATTAGAAAGCTCACAATCTTTCAGAATTTTTGCTTCCTCTAAAACTTCAAGACACAGTTCAATGGCCTCTTTGATCCGATCCATTAGTTCATCTATCGATTTGGCTTGTGTATGGCATCCTTTAAGAGCAGGAACCGATGCCACATAGTAACCTTCCTTGTCGCGTTCGATAATTACGCTGTATTGTCTGGTCATTTCAAACCCCCTCTGAAAACAATCATACCCCCATCCGCTATCGGAGACCGTTTTTTTACATTTTGCAGGATACCATGCACTCCAGAGGTTTTCCATCAGTCTATCTGCCCCCGCAGCCTTGCCCAAAGGGTACCAAGTATCTCATAGATCGCCCGTTGGGATTTTCTCATCTCCCAGGAGCTGGGGAAGATGTCGTCCTGCCGGAACTTTCTATCCCGCAGGACCATATGGTCGGTCGGAGCCGGAATCGGATCCAGCCCCTGCTTTCGGAAGAGCCCCATTGCCCGGTACATGTGAGAGGCCGAGGTGACGAGGAGAAAGGATTCATTATCGTTGATAATGCCGCGGACCGCCCTTGCCTCGTCCTTGGTATCTTTGGGGGAATCCAGAGGGATGATGTCGGCTTCCGGAACCCCCAGCGCGATAGCGACATTTGCTGCGGCCTTTGCAATATCTTTTCCCGTCAGGATCATCTCAGTTCCGGGATGGGTTCGGTAGAGGCGGATGCCCTCCATGAGGCGGCTTCTGCTGGCTGAACTCAACTGGCTCATGAGGGGAAGCTCCGGATCTACGGTGCGCCCTCCGCCGAGCACCACGATCTTTTTTACGTCTGCTCCGCCTTCATATACCGGATACCGATCCTCTATCGGATCCAGGAGCAGATCTGCCACGGGCCGGATGCTCAACAGAAACAGCAGGAGAAATCCGCCGGTGACGATGATCCGGCCGGGGAGCTGCCGGCTCGTGAACCAGAGCAGAAGGAGGCCCACCCCAGAAACCGCAAGCCCGAGCGACATGGGCGCGAGAAGCCCACCCACAATCTTTTTGAAGATGAATATGGCCGATTCGAGCATTTCTTTTATAAGACCTCCGGCTTCAATACCGCATCAGCCCCGGCAGCCAGGTGACGATGCCGGGAAAGAGCATCAGGATGAAAATGCAGAGGATATAGGCCGGCAGGAAGAATGTGACGCCCTTGAAGACAGTCTCCAGGGGCACTTCCGGGGCCATTCCCCCCACCACATAAGTGGTTGCGCCGACCGGCGGGGTGACCGCGCCCAGGGTGGTGACGACGGTGATGGTGACGGCAAACCAGACCGGGTCGTATCCGAGCCCCTCTGCCACCTGAAAGAAGATGGGGATGGTGATGAGCAGCAGCGCCAGCGCGTCCATCACCGCGCCGCCGATGATGTAGATGAGAAAGATGATGCCCATGACGGCCGCGCCCGGAATCGGCAGCGCCGCCACCCAGTCCGCAATGTCATAGGGAATTCGGGTGACGGCCAGAAATTTTCCGAAGATCATTGCGCCGGCCACGATGGTGATCACCATACAGGAAATCCGAAGGGTGTCGGTGACGGAGGCCGTAAATCCCTTCCAGGTGAGGCGTTTCTGAAGCACGCTGATGAGCACTGCGAAAAATGAACCGGCAGCGCCGGCTTCGGCCGGGGTGAAGATCCCGAAGTAGAGGCCGAGCATCACCAGCAGAAAAAGAAGCAGCATTTCAAATGCGCCCGAAAGGGAGCGGAAACGCTCTTTAAAACCGGCTCTGGGGCCTGTGGGGCCCCATTCCGGATGGTGCAGACACATGAGATAGACCGTCAGAATCAGCAGCAGGGAGAGGAGAATCCCCGCGCCGATCCCCCCGTAGAAGAGCTTTGCAATCGACTGCTCCGTGGAGAGGCCGATGACGATCAGCACCACGCTCGGCGGAATCACCACGCCGAGCGTGGAGCCGCAGGCCACCGCGCCCGTGCTCAACAGTGGATCGTAATGGTACTTCTTCATCTGGGGCAGGGCCACCGTGGTCATGGTGGCTGCTGTGGCCGCATTGGAGCCGCAGATCGCGGAGAAGGCCGCACAGGCCATGACCGTTGCCATCGCTATCCCGCCCCGGATGTGGCCCACCCACCGGTAGGCCGCATTGTAGAGTTTTTCATTGACCCCGGAGTGGAAGGCCACCTGCCCCATGAAGATGAAGAGGGGGATGACGGTGAGGCCGTAGCCGGAGAAGGTCTCCCAGAGGGCTCCGCCGATCATGTTCAATCCCGCGGGGATCGATATGATATAGCAGAAGCCGATGAAACCGACGATGGCCATGGCAAAGCCGACCGGCATCCCCAGCAGAAAGAGGACGCATAGCAGCCCGATGATCCCGATGATGCCGACCGCGGCCGGGCTCATGAGGTTGCCTCGGTTTCTGGCCTCTTTTCCGGAAAGAGGGCCCGGATCAGATCCGCGGCAAAGACGAGCGCAAGGGCCCCGCACCCGACCGCAACCCCATAGGTGAAGGGGTAATAGCCGATGCGCAGGGTCTCTGTCACCTCGCCTGTGCGCATCAGAACCGCAGCCTTTTTTCCCACCTGCCATGCGGCAAGTCCGAAAAAGGCCATGCAGATCAGGCTGTTGACGCCGAAAAGAACCCGCCGTGTCATGGGAGAAAAGGTGGTGATCAGCACATCCACTGCAATATGCCCCTTCCGGATCTGGGTGTAGCCGAGGGCAAAGGATGCCACCAGTGCGCCGAAAAAACCCATCAGCTCAAAGGTTCCGGGAACCGGGACCCAGATGATCCGGAAGAGGATATTGGCGCAGGTGAGAACAATCATGGCCACCAGAAAGATCCCCCCGATCAGCGCGAGAAAACGGTTGAATCCGACCGCTACCTGTTCGATCCCTCTTTTCGGATGACTATTCATACTTTTGGGTCAAGGTCCGGATATCCTCCACGATCTTCTCTGCCGGATAGGCCCCCTTGTTCTCGTCGATCCAGCTCTGGACAATGGGCGACAGCTTCTCGTTCCACTGCGCCTTCTGCTCGTCCGTCAGAGTGATGGACTCCACATCATGGGTCTTTTCGGACCACTCCATCGAATCCTTCACATGGTTGTCCATGTAGTCTCCGGTCCACTCGGACTGTTCGGTTCCCATCCCCTCGATCACGGCCTTGACATCGTCCGGCAGCGCGTTCCATCGATCCATGTTCATCACCACGGCAAAAGGATAGATCACCGTATCGGTCATCGTGACATACCGGCAGGTCTCGGCGAATTTGAGATCCTTCATCACCTCCAGAGAGGAGAAGAGCCCCTGCACCACGCCCTTCTGCAGGGCCTCGGGGGTCGCGGACATGGGCATCCCCACCTGGTTTGCGCCCCAGGCTTTGAGGATCTGGGCAGCGCCGCCAGATGCCCGGAGATCGAGCCCCCGGATATCCTCAAGGCTTCTCACCGGCTTCTGGGACATGATGTTGGCCGGCGCGGTTGTGAACATGGTGAGCACCTTGACTTTGGCAAAGGATTCGGGTTTGTACTGGTTGTACAGATCCCAGAGAACCCGGCTGCCGACCTTTGCATTGGGAATGTCCAGGGGCAGGCTGGTGGCATTGGTGATGATAAATCGCCCCGGCTGATAGGCCATGCAGAGGCAACCGATGTCGGCCTGACCCGCGATCACGCCGTCCATCATGTCCTTTGCCCCCAGCAGGGTTCCGCCGGGAAAGGTTTTGATCGCAACCTTTCCGGCCGTTCTCTTCTCCACCTCCTCCTTCCATCGCTCCATCTGGACGCAGGGGAAGGTGGGTGCGGGGGGGAAATTGGCATAATTGAGACGGATGGGATCTGCAGCTTCAGCAGGGGCCGGGGCAAAGCAGATAGCCGAGATCAGGAAGAGAAAGGAAAGGGTAAGGGAAAAAAGGGTAAGGATAGGAATAGGGATAAGAGTTTGTCTGGCGGTTCTGTTCATGGACTTCAGCCTCCTTTGGATTGTTGGATTTTCTTTGCAAAGACCGATTTCAGATATTCTAAAAACCCCTGGTTTCGGCACATCTGCTTTCCCGGAGAGTCGGAGATTTTGGCCACAGGGGTTCCCTGGCACCGGGTCATCTTGATCACCAGTTGCAGGGCATTGTCCGAGATGTCATTGGTGAGATTTGTCCCGATACCGAAAGATGTCTTGATCCGGCCTTTGAAGTATCGGGCGATCTCGATGGCCCGGGGAAAGGTAAGGCCGTCGCTGAAGACCGCGGCTTTCGAGGCCGGATCGACCCGCTGGGTTTTATAGTGTGCGATGAGCTTCTCCCCCCATTCGAAAGGGTCTCCGCTGTCATGGCGGCACCCGTCAAAGAGTTTGGCAAAGTACATGTCGAAATCGCTCAAAAAGGCATCAAAGCCCACCACATCCGAGAGCGCGATTCCCAGATCTCCCCGGTACTCCTGGGCCCAGTGCTCCAAGGCGAACTTCTGGCTGTAGAGGAGTTTCGGCCCCAGAGATTGGGCAGCCATGAGCCATTCATGGGCCATTGTACCGATGGGGGTGAGGTTGAATTCCTTTGCAAAATAGACATTGCTCGTGCCCCGGAAATTATCGGGAAGCGAATTTTTCAGAGTTTGGAGAAGCTCCCCCTGCCAGTCACGGGAGTAGCGCCTGCGGGTTCCGAAATCGGAGAAGACGAGCCCAAGCCCCTCTTCCGTTGTCTCCCTCACCTGTTCGATCTTTTTGGAAAGCTTTTTCCGGCCCAGTTCCAGATCGGCCGGCTGGCGCATCTTTTGGAAATAGACCTCACTGATGATGGCCAGCAGCGGCACTTCAAAGAGGATGGTGTGGAGCCAGGGGCCTTTGATGATAAGATCCAATCCGGTTTTATCTTCGTTCTGCCCGCCCCTTTCGATCCGTATGAATTCCCGGTTGAGCTGGAACAGCCGCAGAAACTGGACAAAATCCTCTTTGATGAAGCGCAGCTTCCGCAGATAGTCGAGTTCATCCCTTTGAAAGCGCAGAGAACAGAGAGCATCGATCTCCCTTTCGACCTCCCCGGCAATGGAGGAGAGATCCACATCCGGGGTCCGGCATTTGAACCGATACTCCACCTCGGCCCAGGGAAACTGATGAAGCACCCCCTGCATCATGGTGAGTTTGTAAAGATCCGTGTCCAGCAGGGATTCGATGATCATGGCCGGCTCCTTTGGTTTCTCGGCTTCAAAAGAGATCAGCCCCGGCCTCGATGGCCTGAACCGAGGCTTTGAGCAGCTTCGGATTCTTTGAAAACCGGCTCTCCAGCACCGAGCGGATCTCTTCGAAGGTGCAGAAGAGCGCGTTTTGGGCTGCGGCATATCCCAGAAGGATCAGGTTGACCGATTTGAGATTGCCGATGGCTTCGGCTGCCTTTTCCGCAGGAAGGAAAACCTGCCAGCCTTCTTTATGTTCCGCATGGGCCGCCTCTTTTCCCGAGTTGACCACCATCCGCCCCGCCGGTTTGAGATATGCCCCGTGGGACTCCAGATTTTCGGCCTTTAAAGCAATCAGAAGATCCGCGTTGCCGGGGCGGATCATGGGACTGATGAAATCGCCCACCTTGAGATGGGAGATCACGCTTCCCCCCCGCTGGGCCATGCCGTGGGTCTCTGCGGTGAGAACCGGAAGATTTTTTTCGATCGCGGCCTCGGCCAGAAGCCGGGTGACAAAAAGCACCCCCTGCCCCCCGACGCCGCTGATGAGGATCTGCTGCTGGTTCATTTTCCCCCCCTTTCTTCCGGCTTCACTTCGACCGGTGAAGCTTCGATCGGATGTGCGATAAATGATCCCTTGGGGCAGACATGGACACAGACGCCGCATCCGCAGCAGAGGGTCTGATCGATCCGCACCAGCTTCTCCTCTTCATCCTCTTTATCCACTTCAATTTTTTCCAGGATCAGCGCCGGACATTCGAAATGCCCCACGCAGTACCCGCAGCCATCACAGGTATCCCCGACCTCCATCCGGTATCTCTCCTGTTGAAGATCAGTCCGGGTTCTGTCCAGAATGCAAGGGTGGTGTGCGATCACCACAGCCGGCCCCTTTTCCCGGCTGTATTGAACGGCCTCTTTGAGCAGAGGAAGAAAACTTTTCAGATCATAAGGAGAAGCGGTGCGGCAGTATTCGATGCCGCATCCCCGGACAATGGCTTCGATATCGACCCTGTTAAGGGGTTCTCCGCATGCGCCCGACCCGGTAGAAGGGGTGGGCTGATGGCCCGTCATCGCGGTGGTGCGGTTGTCTAAAATAACCAGGGTGAACTTTGCCTTCTGGACGGCTGCGTCGATGAGGGGCGGAATTCCGGCATGGAAGAAGGTGGAATCCCCCATAGTGGCCACGATATCGGGCCGCTTCTTCTCATGCTTATAGGTATGGTAGAACCCTGCGGCCTGGCTGATGGCCGCGCCCATGCATAGCACCGTATCGACCGCGCCAAGGTTCAAGCCCAAAGTATAGCAGCCGATATCGCTGGTGTAGATCCCTTTGGGGGCCGCCTTTTTGATGGCAAAGAATGCGGCCCGATGGGAGCATCCTGCACAGAGAGTGGGCCTGCGGCCCGGACTCTGGGGAACATGGATCGGGGAAAAAGATTCCCCGGCAAATTCCTTCACCAGGCGCTCCACGGTCTCCGGCAGAATCTCTCCGACTTCCGGAACATAATGATTCCGCTTTCCCAAAACCCGATTCCGGTCAGAAAGCTGCATCTCGATGATCCCGGTCGTCTCCTCGATCACCAGGATCTTCTCGTAATTCTTCAGCAGATCCTCGGCAAAAGTGGTGTGGAGGGGAAAGGGCTGGATCACCTGGTAAAGCGGAAGTCGATTCCACAGATCCGAACTCTTCAAAATCTCTTCGGCATGGGCCGCGGCCACGCCGGAGGCCACAACGGCAATCTTTTCCCGATGCTGGCCCTCATTTGCGGCCCCGGCATCAGACCCGAAATTAGACCCGGGATTAGACTTGGGATTACACCCCGGATTGCAGAGAATGGGCGCGGTCTTCGGATAGGCCGCGATCTGGTCCAGCTTTTCCGTCAGTTCCCCGTGGAGGCGGAGCCGGAATTTCGGGGTGGCGGCCCACCGGGAGGGCTCCTTTTGAAAATCGGGCGTCGGAAGATTCTTCGGCAGCTCCCCCAGTTCGATATCCTGCCGAGCGTGGCAGATCCGTGTGGTGGGCCTCAGCATCACCGGAATGGAAAAGGCTTCGGAGAGTTCGAATGCGAGGCCTGCCATGGCCTTTGCCTGAGCCGGGGAATTCGGGTCAAGCACCGGAATCTTTGCCATCATGGCCATCATCCTGCTGTCCTGCTCAGTCTGGGAGGAGTGGGGGCCCGGATCGTCCGCGCTGATCACCACAAATCCCCCCTTTGTGCCCATATAGGCCGCGCTCATGAGCGGGTCCGCGGCCACATTGAGCCCCACCTGCTTCATGCAGACAGCAGCACGAAGCCCTGAGATCGCGGCCGCATACGCGATCTCGAAGGCCACCTTCTCGTTGACAGCCCACTGGACATGCAGCGGCGTCGGATTCTCCTTTGCCAGCTCGGCCACGGCCGGCAGGATCTCGGACGAGGGGGTTCCGGGATAGGCCGCGGCAACGGCACAACCGCTCTCCACCAGGCCCCTTGCAATGGCTTCATTGCCCAGCATCAGCTCTTTTCTCTTCACATATGCCTCCATCTCTATCGGGCGGTAACAGATCTTCTTCAGGTTGTTTCCGGGCACAAAAAAGCCGGAAACTCCCCTTGGGAAGCCCCGGCATTATCGGTACAAACAGTTGCAGTTGTCAAGAACCAATACTTGGGACTCTACTTCGGACTCTACTTCGGACTCTAATTCTGATTCGGGCTATTCGAATGCCCTTCCCGGTGAGATCCCCATCTTTTTTAAGACCTTGGCCAGGGGACAGAAGCCGGTAAAGGCCGACTGGAAGAGATTTGCACCCACAAAGGCCGTCAGCCAGAGCCAGTAGAAACTGTGAAACAGAGCCAGCAGAACAGAAAAAATAATCATACCGCCGGCAAATGCCAGCACCAGACGATCAATGGACATGGTCACCTCCTTTTAGATTACAGCTCCTCCATAAATTTTGCCGGAAAGGAAAACCCTTTGTCCGGATGGTGGTTACAGATCCTCCATAAATTTCCCCGGAAAGGAAACCCCTTTGTCCGGATGGCGGTTTCGGATCACCATCAGGGTGGAGGCGCCGTGAGCCACCAGATTGCCCGAGGCATCTGTCACCGATGCCGTGGAGTAGCAGATGGTTCTCCCGGCTCGTATCCGCTGCCCCTCTGCCCGGATCGTACCGGAAACCGCAGGCGCGAGGAAATTGAGCTTCAGATCGACCGTCACCAGCCAGGCATCCGGATCTTCGATATCGTAATAGACTGCCCAGAAGGAGGCGGTATCGATCAGAGAGGCGATCACGCCGCCATGAACCACTCCCAGCAGTTGCAGATGCTTCTTTTCGAGATCGATCTCCAGAGCCGCAAAACCGACACCGATGTCGGAAAGGCGCATGTCGATCAGGGCAGGAAAGGGAGAGTACTCGATAAAGCTTTTGATCGTCCGGATATGCTCAGGATTGGGAGTCTTCACAACGGCTGCCGCTCTTCTACAGTCGCCAGTAATCGATCTTCAGTTTCGCGGCCTGCCGGGGAGTGAAAAGCCCTTTCATATCGATCAGAAGGGGGGAGCGGTTCCGGCAGAGGCCGACAATCTGTTCCAGCCCCATCTCCCGGTAGGAGCGGTGCATCACCGCGATAATGATCGCATCGGAGCCGGACAACCGCTCGATGGGCTGCAGATCAATATTGTAATAGTGCTTTGCCTCTTCAGTATCGGCCAGAGGATCATGGCAGAGAACCTCCACCTCATAATCCTCCAGCTCCCGGACAATATCCACCACATGGGTGTTTCTCAGATCCGGAACATCCTCTTTAAAGGTGATGCCCAGCACCCCGACCCTTGCCCCCTGCACCTGCTTTCCCTGTTTGATGAGCATCTTTACGGTCCGTTCGGCAACGAATTTCCCCATGCCGTCATTGATCCGCCGGCCCGCCAGGATCATCTCCGGGTGGTACCCGATCGCCTCGGACTTGAAGGTGAGATAGTAGGGATCGACGCCGATGCAGTGCCCACCCACCAGGCCGGGCCGGAAAGGAAGAAAGTTCCATTTGGTGCCGGCCGCCTCCAGCACTTCTAGGGTATCGATGCCCATCCGGTCGAAGATCATGGAAAGCTCGTTCATCAGCGCGATGTTGAGATCCCGCTGTGTGTTCTCGATAACCTTTGCGGCCTCGGCCACTTTGATGGAGGATGCCCGGTGAAGCCCGGCATGGACAACCTCACCATAGACGCCGCAGAGAAGATCCAGCATGTCCGCATTCGATCCGGATACGATCTTGACGATGCTGCTCAGGGTATGGACCTTGTCGCCCGGGTTGATCCGCTCCGGAGAGTATCCCACCGCAAAATCGTCTCCGAACGCCAGCCCTGACTCCCGCTCCAGGATGGGCACGCAGTCCTCCTCGGTCGCGCCCGGATAGACCGTGGATTCAAAGACCACACAGGTTCCTTTGACCATGTTCTTCCCTACCGTCTCAGATGCGCCCAGAAGAGGTCTGAGATCCGGGATTCGAAAACCGTCGATGGGGGTGGGAACCGCAACGATGATCAGACGGCATTGGGAAAGCTCCCCCGGATCATTGGTGAAGGTCATGGTCGATCCCTTCAGGTCCTCGTCCGAAACCTCCAGAGTTCGATCCCGACCGGCCCGGAGTTCCTCGATCCGTCTGGTTTTAAGATCATATCCCACCACATCGAAATGCTTTGCCAGTTCCACGGCCAACGGCAGCCCCACATATCCGAGCCCCACCACGGCGATTTTATCCTCTTTTTCTTTCAGCGACTCGATCGTAACCATTTCTGCGGCCATTTTCCTGTAATTTCTCCGAAAGATTTCATCTTGTTATTTTAATTGTCAACCCTATATCCGACCCATATCCGAATCGATATCCTGCAAATACTATCATATTATCGGTAAAAAAACATCCCAAAAGAGCAGTGTCTGCAAAAGATCTGTGACGAATTTACTTGCTAAGGGCCCGCCCGTTCTGCCATAATCGTAGGCTGAAGCAGGCAGAAGGACTGTGAATGATGAATTCTTGAAGAATCGGGTGGAAGGTTTTTGGCTTCAAAGCAGAACATTCTCTTGACCGGGGCAATTCTGGGGCTGTTCTCCTTGATGATGCTCATAGTCTTCGGCGACAAAGGGCTCGCAGATCTCAACATGCTCAAGCGGAGCCGGGATGCCCTGGTCTTGAAAAACGAGACCCTGCTTCGGGAGAACCTCTCTTTGTACCGCTCCATCGAACGGCTCAAGACGGACCCCTATTATATTGAAAACATCGCCAGAAAAGAGCTGGGCGTGATTCGAAAGGACGAGCAGATCTTCAAGTTTCAAGACGGGAAAAAATCAGCATTTACAGATTAGTTTCAATATAAATTCAGTTTCAATATAAATAAGGAAAGGAAACGATGCAGTTTATCGATCTTGAGGCCCAACAGCGGCGGGTGCGGAACCGTATCGAGGAGAATATCGGGGCGGTTCTGGATCATGGCAAATATATCATGGGCCCGGAAATTGCCGAACTGGAACAGCGCCTTGGAGAGTATGTCGGCGTCAAGAATGTCATCTGCTGCGCCTCCGGAACCGACGCCCTGCTGATGGGTCTGATGGCCTATGGGGTAAAGCCCGGGGATGCCGTCTTCACCACCCCCTTCACCTTTATCGCGACTGCGGAGGTGATCCGGCTTCTGGGAGCGACGCCGGTCTTTGCCGATATCGATCCAAAGACCTGCAACATCGATCCGGGGGCCCTGGAGGCCGAGATCATCGGGCTTGAGACCCGCCATCCAAATCTGACTCCGAGGGGGATCATCCCCGTGGATCTCTTTGGCCTGCCCGCGGATTACGGCGAGATCAACAGGATTGCAAGGACCCACGGGCTCTTTGTGATGGAAGATGCTGCCCAGTCCTTTGGCGCAAAATATCACGGCCAGAAGGCCTGCGGGCTGGGAGACTGCGCCTGCACCTCCTTTTTCCCGGCAAAGCCTTTGGGATGCTACGGCGACGGCGGCGCCATCTTTACCGATAACGGAAATCTGGCCCAATGGCTACAATCCATTCGAATCCACGGCCAGGGAAAGAACAAGTACGACAACATCCGCATCGGACTCAACGGCCGGATGGACACCCTTCAGGCCGCGATCCTGCTGGCCAAGTTCTCGATCTTCCCCGAAGAGGTGGATCTGCGCCAGGAAGTGGCCCTTCGCTATACGGCAGCGCTGGAGGGAAGCGGCCTGATCCCGCCGACGGTTCCGCCCAATCTGAAAAGCGTCTGGGCACAATATTCGGTGCTTGCTGAAGATGGAGATCATAGAAACCGTCTTCAGGCGCGCCTAAAAGACGCAGGAATCCCCACGGCCATCTACTATCCCAAGCCGCTCCATCTTCAGGAGGCATTTTCAGGTCTGGGATATGAAAAAGGGAGTTTTCCCGTCAGCGAAGCCTGCGCGGCACGGATCTTCAGCCTTCCGATGCACCCCTATCTGGATCAAACGGATCAGGATCGAATCATAGATGTTCTGATAAGCAACCCCTAAAGTCGAAACAGGAATTTTTTATATAGGTTTATAAAGGATGGATGCATTTCGCGCGACCCCCCACGGCGGGGACCTGGTGGATCTGATCGCGACACCGGGACGGATAGAGGAGCTGCAGAAGCGATCCAAGGATCTGACAAGCATCACCCTGACAGGACGACAGATCTCCGATCTGGAACTGCTGATGAATGGCGGCTTCTCCCCCCTGCGGGGCTTTATGGGAAAGGCCGAATACGAATCGGTGCTGGAGCGGATGCGGCTGCCGGATGGGACTCTGTGGCCTCTTCCGGTCTGTCTGGATATCACGGAAAATGAGGCCGATGGGCTGAAGCCGGGACAGCTCGTGGCCCTGCGGGACAATGAGGGGTTCATGGTGGCGGTTCTCTCCGTGGGCGACATCTGGGCCATCGATAAGAAAGCTGAAGCCCAAACGGTCTACGGAACAAATGATCCGGATCATCCCGGTGTCAATGGTCTGCTCTACAACACAAAAACCCATTATGTGGGCGGCAGGATCGAAGGCATCCAGATCCCGCTCCATTTTGCGTTCCGCAGGCTCCGCCATACCCCAAAGGAGCTGAGAGCCCTGTATAACAAACTGGGCTGGCGGCGGATTGTGGGATTTCACACCCGGAATCCGATCCACCGGGCTCAGTTCGAGATCACCCTGCGGGCCATGGCCCAGGCCAAGGCAAACCTTCTGCTCCATCCGGTGGTCCGAAGGGTCAAAACCGCAGATATCGACAGCTATACCCGGGTCCGATCCTATATGCAGATTCAGGACCGGTACCCGCCCAACATGATGATCCTGAGCCTGCTTCCATTTTCCATGCGTATGGCAGGCCCAAGAGAGACCCTGCTCCATGCCCTGATCCGGAAGAATTACGGCTGCACCCATTTCATCGTGGGCCGAAGCCACGCCTGCCCCGGAAAATGTGCCGACGGAACCCCTTTTTATGATCCGGAGGCTTCAAAGGCCCTGTCGCTCACCAACCAGGAGGATCTTGGAATCGAGATCGTTCCCTTCGAGGAGATGCTCTATGTCTCCGAAGCTGACGAATATCTCCCCCGGGCCGAGGTGAAGCCGGAGGATACTGTCCATGCCCTGGACAGCGATGATTTCCATGGGCGGCTAAGAACCGGCCGGCGGATTCCGGAATGGTACAGTTTTCCGAAGGTGATCGAAGTCCTTCAGAAAGCCTATCCCCCCCGCCACCGTCAGGGGTTCACGGTCTTCTGCACGGGCCTTTCGGGCGCGGGAAAATCGACCATTGCAAAGATCTTGTATGCCCGGTTTCTGGAGATGGGCGGCAGGCCCGTGACGCTTCTGGACGGGGATATCGTGCGCCGGAATCTGTCGAGCGAGCTGGGCTTTACCAAGGAGCACAGAGACATCAATGTGCGACGGATCGGCTTTGTGGCCAGCGAGATCACCAAGAACCGGGGGATCGCGATCTGTGCGCCCATTGCCCCCTATGCCCTCACCCGAAAGCTGATCCGGGAGATGATCGAGACCTATGGCGGGTTTGTGGAGGTGCATGTGGCAACGCCCCTTGCGGTCTGCGAGAACCGGGACCGGAAAGGGCTCTATGCAAAGGCCAGAGAAGGGCTGATCCAGGGGTTCACCGGCATCAACGATCCCTATGAACCCCCGGAGCGGTCCGAGGTCTTTGTCGATACCACCGACATGACCCCGGACGAGTCTGCCCAGGAGGTGCTGCTCTTTCTGGAGCGGGCCGGCTACATCAAGTAGAGGGGAGTTCCGGGCTCCGGACAATCATTACGGAACATGGGGCCTTGTGCGCGATCCGCTTGGCGATACTGCCGAAGAAGACGAGCCCCATGCCCGTGAGCCCATAGGCCCCTGGCGATACTGCCGAAGAAGACGAGCCCCATGCCCGTGAGCCCATAGGCCCCTAGCACTGCGACATCCACCTTCCGCTCCTCCAGAAAAGCCAGGATCTCGGACGAGACATGACCGTCCATGACGATCAGCTCATGAGCCACCTCGTCCGGAATCCGCTCCCCGTATTCATCGGCCATCCGCCCCTCGATCCGGGGGATGAGGGAGCGTTGATCCTCATCCGTGTAGACCGGCGGCGCATCCGCAAGCACCGGATTGATCACCGGCGGCACCACATGGAGAAGGTAGAGCTTTGCCCCGTACTTCCCCGCCATTTCCAGCGCGGTTTCAAAGGCCGCATTCGCGTTTTTGGAAAAATCGACGCAGCAGGCAATGGTTTTGATCGGCATATCAGCTACTCCTTTTCTTCCACGATCAGGGTTTTCAAGACATCCTCTTTCCCCACAATCCCCACAATGACACCGTTTTCCACCACCGGCAGGGTGTGAATGCTGTTCTCTACCATGAGAGAGGCCACATCATGGATGGAGATGTCCGGGTTCACGGTGATGGGATCGGCCGTCATCACCTCGGAGACGGCCGTTGCAGAGACCCTTTTGATCTCATTTTCAAAGTCGTTCATGGAGGTCAGGGGAATGAAGCCATCTAAAAACGTGAAGAAAGAGGGCAGAGAGAGCTTCTTCTGCTGACCGATGAGATCGCTCTGGCAGAGGATGCCCACCAGTTTTCCCGTACCCGGATTCACCACCGGCAGCCCGTTGATATGCTTTTCCAGCAGCATCTTTGCTGCCCGGCTGATCTCGGTATCCGGATTTATGGTGATCAGCTCCGTTGTCATGATATCTCTTGCCGTAATCATTTTCATTCTCCCTTCACTTCAGGATTCCGATGGTACTGTCAGATTCGATGATTGCTCCTCTTCCCGCCGGAGGACCGGCTTCCAGTAGAACTCCAGGACCACGACCCGGAGGATGCTCGCGATGGGCACGGCGATGATCATGCCGCCGATGCCGAACTGCGCGCCGGCCACCAGCGCCAGCATCACCACCAGGGGATGGAGCCCTGCGCCCTTTCCCACGATCTTGGGCTGGAGCACGAAACCCTCCACGGCCTGGATCGCGGAAAATAGGGCGATGACGCCGGCAAGGGTGGCGAGCTTGACGCTCCAGGCCACCCCGCCCGTCAGCAGGATGATGAGAATGGCCGGCAGCACCCCAATAAGCGCGCCCAGATAGGGAATGAATCCACCGATGGCCGCACCGGTCCCGATGAGGATGCTGTAGTTGGTCAGCACAGGAAAGCCGGTAAAGCCGATAAAGAAGAGGCCCACGGCAAAGAGGGTTCCGATGATGACAGAGACCGTCAACTGCCCCCGGAGAAAGCCGCCGACCGCTTTATCGACCTTGTCCATGACGCGTAGAATCCGCTCCCGGTGCTCCGGGGGAACCATCTTCCGGATGATGGGCCGGATCTTCTCCCAGTCGATGATGAGATAGAAGTTGATAATGCCGACCAGGACGATAAACGAGAAGAATCCGATCACCGAACCGACGCTGCTGAAGATGCCCCGGGTGGCCATCCCCACTGCCTCGAATCCCCCGGACGCCAAGCGCTTCAGGCTCGGCAGAATCGTGCTCATGAACTTTTCATAGTCGATCTCGATGCCCTGAATCCACTCCTGAACCGTATTGATCAGCTCCCTGTCGATATTGAGGTAGGGATTCTCCGCAAGTTTGTTGAGTACCGCGGGAAGAGATGCCTTGATGATCGTCGCCAGCTCGATGAACTGGCTGATCACCTTGGGGATGAGAAAAGCCAGCAGCAGAAAGACCGCGATGAGAATGATCAGATAGACAGACGTGTGCCTTCCGATCTTACCAGGGTCCCCATGATCCGGCCCAGCCTCAACCGGCGCTGGAGCCCGATCACGATGGGCGCGAGGATATAGGCCACCAGAAAGGCCGCGATGAACGGGGTCAGGATGTTCAGGGAGACGGAGAGAATACCGCTCAAGAGCCCTAACGTATAAAAACCAAAAGAGATGATCCCCATCACGCCTATGGCATAGACCATCTTGCGCAGCAGGGGATCGGAGATTCTGAAATCGGACATGTATCCGCCTCCTTTCAACATTCTTTCCACTGGGGTTTGCGTTTCCCGGTAAAAGCGGCCACCGCCTCGGCCGCATCCTCTGTTGTGCAGAGCCTGGCAAAGACCTCGGCATTTTTATCCATCTCCTGAAGGGATGTATTCAGTTCCGCAGCCAGTTGGGAGCTGAAGGTGTTGAACCGGTCCGGTCGGTTGAGGGTGAGGATGCCGATGGCATCCCGGGTTTCGGTATGGATGGTTTTGTAGGACATCGTTACCTCCTAAAGATCAGAAGCGTCGGTAAAATCAATCGAAGCAACACTTCTGTAGATATATCATAAAGGGGGGATATGGACAAAGGAGAATTATTGAAATATGACGGTTATCCAAGAGGCTGAAGCTTCGGCGCCTGTAACGGGATCAGGGGCAGCTTGCGCCCTCGGACCATTGCCGCAGGGCCTCGAAACTGGTTCCCGGATTTGCAATTCCCCTATATGTGGTACATCCGGCAGCGACGTCGATCTCGAACCGATCCCCGTCTGCAGTGGTAAAGGTGTATGTGCCGGTGGTTGTCAGCGGGAAAGATAACTGATACCGCCTTGCGGAATCTGCCAGATACCGGGCCTGATTGAAGCTGTTGAAGGTCGTGTTGATATAGGCCGACGAGGTGCTGAGGGTAATGATGGCAATACCGAGGATGGCGCATATCATAATGGCGGCAATCAGACCGACCAGAACGATACCGCTGCGGTTGCCGATCTCTCCTTCAGGTAGCCTTCTCATAGATTCCTCAAAAAAACACG
>JAABSP010000028.1 GCA_011390345.1 Desulfobacteraceae bacterium | reverse complement strand
AGTCAGGTGAGAGCCCCGGATATGTAGGGGATTGGGACATCTCCCACCGCCACATTGGAAATAAAAAAAGTCAGGTGAGAGCCCCGGATATGTAGGGGATTGGGACTACATTAGTATTCCTATCGAAAACCAAGGTGTAGTCAGGTGAGAGCCCCGGATATGTAGGGGATTGGGACTTCAGGTGATACTTCCGAGTATGGATATGGATCAGGTCAGGTGAGAGCCCCGGATATGTAGGGGATTGGGTTCAACCGATCTGTAACTTGTCAAGCTTTATTCTTGACGGAAAACAAGTTACAATATATGGTTGAAAAGAGACATGAACCAAGCCATGCAGCAGCAAAACAAATCAGCAATCCCATCGGCGGCATACAGGGCTTTGGAAAGAAATCGGAAGGGGTCGGAAGCCGCCGGGATATGAGGTTGAAATTTTATGAAAATGACTATTGATATACCGGAAAAGGATCTGATCGAATTCGGAAGAGAATCGATTTATCAGGAAATGAATAACACGCTTCGATGGATGAAGCTCAAGACTTCCTTCAGAAGAATTTCGGAAGCGTTGAAAACGACGGATGAAAAAGAGTATTACAATGAAATGGAAGAGATCAGAAATGCCGCATGGGAGGAGTACAGGAAGGATTTGTCTTAGCCCATGAAAGTCGTAGCGGATGCGTGCAACCGTAACGCAAATCGGAAATTCGACCGGCGTTATCCTGCCCAGGGAGGTCGCTGCCCGTCTCAAGGTGAAGAAGGGCGACAGCCTCTTTCTCACGGAACCCCCCGATGGATATATCATCACACCCTATGACCCGGAATTCGAAGAACAGATGGGAGCCGCCCGCCGCGGCATGGAAAAGTATCGGAATGCATTGTGTGAACTTACCGAAAAATGAGCTGCCGCTGGCTCCGGTAAGATATCGTCAATGACCCCGCTCCTCATCATCATCACCCTCTCCTGGCTCGCCGGCCTCACCGCATTCATCGGCAGCCTCGGCGCAAGATGGGAAACCATTCCCGAGTCCACAGTCAAAAGCGAATGCATCCACGGCATCGTCGCGTTCGGCGGTGGCATTCTGGCCGCTGCGGTCGCGTTCGCGCTCGCGCCCGAGGCCATCGAAGTCCTGAGCCCCTGGCTGCTCGCCCTGACCTTCTGCGCCGGGGGGATTCTCTTCTGCGGCGTCGATGCCTGGATCGCGGGTCGCGGGGGCAGCCTTGCGCAGTTCATGGCCATGCTGCTCGACTTCGTTCCCGAGGCCATCTCCCTGGGCGCGGTCTTTGGCCGGGACCGGAGCCTCGGATATCTGCTGGCCATTTTCATCGCAGCCCAGAACCTCCCCGAAGGCTTCAACTCCTTTCGGGAGATCCGGGCATCGGGCGCCACATCCAAAAGCGCGCTGACCGCGCTCTTCCTGATCAGCCTGCTGGGCCCCGTCGCGGCCTATTGCGGATACCGGTTTCTGCAGGATCAGAAGATCTGGACCGCAGCCATCATGAGCTTTGCCGGGGGCGGCATCCTCTACCTGGTCTTCCAGGACATCGCGCCCCAGGCGAAAATGCAGCGCCACTGGAAGCCGCCCATCGGCGCGGTGCTGGGATTTGCGGTCGGCATGGTCGGCCATCAGTTGATCGGATGAACCCAAAGAAAACGGAGAACAAGATGCAGATTCGGGAAACCCGCCATTCGGAGCTGGACACCATCCTGTCCGTGGCCCGTTCCGCGTTTGGATCAGACGAAGTGCCGGATCTGGTCAGGGATCTGCTGTCCGATCCCACCGCAAATCCGACGCTCTCCCTGCTGGCCTTTGACGGGGATCGGGCCGTGGGACACATCCTTTTCACCAGCGCCCAGATGGAACCGGAAGCCCCCCTTTCCATCTCCATTCTCGCGCCCCTGGCGGTGGTTCCCGACCGCCAGAAGCAGGGGATCGGCCGAAAGCTCATCGAACATGGCCTGCGGATGCTGAGGGAATCGGGCATCGATCTGGTCTTTGTGCTGGGACATCCCGCATACTATCCCCGCCACGGATTCCGGACGGCCGGATGGCTCGGCTTCAACGCGCCCTATCCCATCCCGGAAAAGGATGCGGACGCGTGGATGGTTCAGGCGCTGCAGCCGGGAAAATGCATCTCCTATAAGGGGACGGTGATCTGTGCGGAGAAATTGAACCGGCCCGAACACTGGCGGGAATGAATTTCCAATGCAGAGGGGTTCGGCCGCTCATTGCTGCAGCAAATTGCCGGAAGATCGAAAATTTGTCAAAGCTGGAGTAATCTATCATGAAAGTTTATACATATTCCGAAGCCAGGAAGCGTTTTGCGGATGTTCTCAACATCGCGCGGACAGAAGAGGTCTTTATCAAAAGAAGAGGCGGTGAAACATTTTCGGTAACATTGAAAAAAAGCGGGAATTCTCCCTTTGATGTTCCGGGAATCCGTACCCAAGCGACTACAGAAGACATCCTCGCGGCGGTTCGAAAATCCAGGGAACGATCTGGCGTACAGAATGTTGAAGATTGAAAGCGGGGATCAGTTGCAAGAAACCCAATCTTTCACATATTTTTCAGATCGGTGTTGACAAAGGGGGCGTTAAATGTCAATGACCCTCAGAGAAGACCGGAGTATTCCAAGAACTCGGAGATGATTATGTGAACAACCGGGTTAGCTGCAATCAAGGATATTTTAAAACTCAGGGGAACAGCAGGAAATGTATTTCGAAGACGACACGGTCTATACCGCAGAATTCCGCCAGTCCGGAGAGGAGACCCAGGTGGCCCGTCCCGAGCTGGAACGGGCATTGATCGACTTTCTGGACCATTACGGAGAACCGGCGCTGGTGGGAAAGCCCTTCTACGGGATCATCGGCACGGGGAACGGGGAGATGCGGCTGACGCGGCTGATCGAAGCCGCGGGCTATCCCGGTGATCCGGAAGGATTCTATGCCGCGCTGCTCAAAGGGATCGAGGAGGCCGACAGCGCGGACCCGGAGCCGGTCCGGATCAATAATGTTGCCCTGCCCCACCTCCTGGTGACCGCGGTTCTGGAGGTGCTGGTTCCGGGAAGCCGGTTCATCACGGTCAGAAACGTGGATCAACTGGAGCAGCTCACCAACATCTCGGTGCCGGAAGGGGATCGAGACGATATGCAGCGGGTGATCGATACCTACCCGGTGCGCCTCTCCATGCACATCATCCGCCAGATGCGGGTCTCCAAAAACGTGGCCTACCAGTACCTCCCGTTTGTGGAGGAGCTGGACCCGGTGGGCCACACCAACACCTGGATCGGCCAGTTCCACCAGGGGCTGCTGGAGCAGATGTACCGGAACCGGGTGATCTTTCTTTTGAACATGAGCTGCCCGGTCTACTGCCGGTTCTGCTTCCGGAAGCACAAGGAGTCCCGGAACCAGCAAAACCCGACGGTAAAAGATGTCAATGACGCTGTCGCGCATGTCGCGGCCTCTCCGGAGATCAAGGAGATCGTCATCACCGGCGGAGACCCTTTTTTGAACCGCGCGAACATCGCGGCCGCGATAGACGGCCTCAAGGAGGTCCCCCATGTCCAGACCCTGCGGCTGGCCACCCGCTCCATCGCCTATTATCCGCACCTTTTTCTGGGGGATGACCGGGAGCTGATCGACGAGCTGAAGCGGAAGAATATCGAGCTGAAGCGCAGAGGGAAACGGATGGAGGTGGCCACCCACTTCATCCATCCGGCCGAGATCTCGGTCCAGAGCCTTGCCATCATAACCGAGCTGGTGAAAAGCGGGATCGCGGTCTATGTCCAGACCCCTTTTTTAAAGGACTGCAACGACGAGGGGCCCGAACTTGTCCGCCTCTACAGCCTGCTGCGGGGCGCGGGCGCTGAACTCCACTATATCTATATCCCCTGCAGCCCCATCCACGGCAACAGCATCTACTGGACATCCATCGACCGGGGGCTTGCGGTGGGAAGATATCTGCGGGCACACCTGTCTGACAGGGTCATCCCCAGAATCTGCACCGCCACCCCGATCGGCAAGCTCGACTGGCACACCAGCGGCTGGGCCGTGGAGCCGGACAGCGAAAACGATCAGTTCGTCTGGCTGAGAAGCCCCTATGATGCGGCATACTTCGAGTCGTTTGCCCCCCTCACCAGCTCTTTGGAGATGCTTCGGAAGAACGAGGAGGGGACATTCGATGTCCGGTATATGGCCGACATGGGAGAGAATGGTCGTTTCTTCGGAAAACGGATTCCCCGGCAAAGCCCTGCCCAGGAACCGCCGGACCCGGATCAGGTGCGCCAGCGGATCGCGGGTGTCCGGGAGAAGATGGAAGCGGATGGCCGGGAAGAACAGAGCATGGCCCCCACCGGATATGACGGGATCTTCCGGATTCACAAGACCCGTGCGGAGATGGATATCGAAGCCGGGGCTGAGGTCTTCGAATATCTGGAGAAGAACGACGAGATCACCGATGTTGTCCTCGCGGGAGAGACCGATGCGATCCGCGGCCTCTACCGGATCGAGCGGATCATCGAACGGCTCCGGGAGATCCCCCACATCAACGCGATCCGCATCCGGAGCCACGATTACGCAGCCCATCCGGAGCGGTATTCCGAAGCCCTGATCGACCGGCTCGGCGGGCTCAACAAATTGACGGTCTCGCGGCCCCAGCGGCTGGAGATCGAGACCTGGTTTCTCCATCCGGACGAGGTGCTGCCGGAACACCGGGAGATCGCCCGGGCTCTGGGATTTCGCGGGATCACCGTCTATGCCGACGTTCCGATGTTTTCCGGGATCAACGACCATCCCGAGACGATCCAGAGACTGGCCTACCGGCTCCGGGAATCGGGGATCGAATTCCACCACCTTTATATAGGGGGGCTTCCCATGCAGCGGGAATGGGCAGAAAAGCATCCGGTCGATACCGAGGATTTCATCGACATCGCGACAAAGGTTCGAAGGGACGGCAGCGGCAGGGAGATCCCCCGCTATATCATCCGGACAGAACTGGGGGAGGTCGATTTCGGGATCTCGGGGGTTCTGAGGGCACCGAAGAACGGATCTGATGGAGAGGAAGGACTTCGGGTGCGGCTCGTTCCCTTCTCCCTCGACTATTACCGGGAGATGGCCCCCCATTTCGCCTGGCCCCAAGGGGTCGAGACCGACGCGGACGGAAGCCCGATCCTTCCGGTTCCCGGGCTTTTCAGCAGCACCGGATTTATGGTTGAAACCGAGGGATAACGGGAATGTACCTGAAAGGCTTTTTAGTTGAGGGCCGGAAAGGGGCAGGGTCGGAAAAAGCATTTAAACGAGATGGTTTTCCGGATGAAAAGGCCATCTGGAAAGGATGGACAGAGGGGGAAAAAGACGGCTCGGATTGGTCGGGGCGAGAGGATTTGAACCTCCGACCTCCTGCTCCCAAAGCAGGCGCGCTGCCAGACTGCGCCACGCCCCGACGTTTTAAAAATCCCTTTTACCATGCTTTTTCCTTCTGTGCAAGTCCTAATGATGTCAATATTCTCTTGACACTACTTTGTTTTAATACTATTTTGAAATGAAATTGGTTTCGGACACTTAGTGGCGTTTTTTGCGGGATTCGCAAAAGACTTTCCGACGGAAAACCGTCAAAAATCGGGTCGGCGAGAGTGGCGGAACTGGTAGACGCACTGGACTTAGGATCCAGCTCCGGCAACGGAATGGGAGTTCGAGTCTCCCCTCTCGCACCAGTCCTTGTGGGAACATTTCGCCGCAGCCGATAATCTCAAAGAGTGCCTGAAGAGATACCCTTCAGGCATTTGGTTTATAGAAAGGTAAAAACAGGATATGCAGTTCAACGTCGAAGATGTCAGCAGCGTAAAAAAGGTCATCCATATCGAGGTTCCCGAGGAGACGGTCAGGGAAAGGCTCGATGATGCCTACAAGGAGTTGAAGAAGAACGCGAAGATCAAAGGGTTTCGGCCCGGCAAGGTCCCCCGGTCCCAGTTGGAACGGGTCTACGGCAAACAGGTCCAGGCCGATCTCACCCAGCAGTTTGTCCAGGAGTCCTTTTCCGAAGTCCTGCAGGAGCTGCAGTTGAAGGTGGTCGGCACTCCCCAGGTGGAACCGCCCGAAACCCTGGGAAAGGAGCCGTTTCGCTGCAAGGTGACCGTCGATATTATGCCGGAGATTTCGGACCTCGCCTTCAAAGGCCTGGAACTGAAAAAGCCGGTCTACCCCATCACGGACGGGGAGATAGATGCCCAGCTCGCCATGCTCCGGAAGCGGGGCGCGGATCGGAAAAAGATCGAAGAGGATCGGCCGGCCCGGGAGGGAGATTTCGTGCTGGTGGATTATGAAGCCAAAAAGGATGGCGAGGTCCTGGCCGATATCGGCAGAAACGAAAACGTCATGCTGGAAGTGGGAAAGAATTCCATCCACAAGGATCTGGACGAAAACATCAAAGGGATGAAGGCCGGCGAATCCAGAGCCATCACCGTTACATTTCCCGAGGATTACCTGAACCCGGAGATGGCGGGCCAGGCGCTCACCTTCGACCTGACCGTAAAGGAGATCCGGGAGGAGACCCTGCCGGAGCTGGACGCTGAATTCGCCAGTCAATTCGGCCCCTATGAATCGATCGATGCCCTGAAGGACGCGATCCGCGTCAACCTGCAGCAGGGGTACGAGAAGCGCTCCGAACAGGAACTCAACGAACAGGCCTTTTCCAAACTGCTGGAACAGGTGGAGTTCGACGTTCCCGAAGTCCTGGTGGAAGGGGAACTCAACCGGATCGTCGATGATGTCCAGCGCTCCTTTGCCTATCACAACACCTCGATGGAGGAGATGGGGCTGACCCCTGAAAAGATCGCCGAGGACAGGAGGGAGACCGCGGTCAACCAGGTAAAGCGCCAGATGATCCTGGCCAAGATCATCGACCAGGAGAAGCTCGACCTTCCCGAGGAGAAGGTGAATCAGGAGATGGCCAGGATGTCGGTCTCCATAGGCCAGTCCCTTGAAGAGCTTCAGAAATACTACAAGGAAACCCCCAACGCGATCGATCATTTGAAACACGGACTGCTTGAAAAAGAGGCGATGCGTCTTATCATTGAAAACAGCGACATCGAAGAGGTCGAGGCGCAGCCGGAAACGGCTGCTGAAACCGAAGAAGAGACGAATTAAACCACTTTTTCAATTTATATAATATAAAAGGAGATTCCTTGTGCTAATTCCCATGGTCATCGAACAGAGCAGCAGGGGCGAGCGGGCCTATGATATCTACTCCCGTCTTCTGAAGGATCGGATCATCTTTTTGGGAACCCAGATCAACGACGAGGTATCGAACCTGCTCATCGCACAGTTGCTCTTCCTGGAATCCGAGGACCCGGAAAAGGATATCAACTTCTACATCAATTCCCCGGGCGGCATCGTGACCGCCGGCCTTGCAGTATATGACACCATGCAGTATATCAAACCTGATATCGCAACAGTCTGCATCGGTCAGGCCGCGAGCATGGGCGCACTGCTGCTGGCGGCCGGTGCAAAGGAAAAACGGTATGCCCTGCCCAACGCCCGGATCATGATTCATCAGCCCATGGGCGGGTCCCAGGGCCAGGCCTCGGACATCGCGATCCAGGCCAAAGAGATCCTGCGGATGCGGGATGCCCTTAACAAGATTATATCGTTTCATACCGGAAAAGATATTAAACAAGTTCAGAAAGATACGGACCGAGACTTCTTCATGTCTGGTATGGAAGCAAAAAAATATGGTATACTGGATCATGTGATCACCAATCGTGAAGACCTGGACCGGTTGGACGAGTTGACCACAGACGGAGGAAGTCAGACATGACCAAAAAGCGAAACGATACGGAGAACCTCTTCTGCTCCTTCTGCGGAAAGAATCAGAAAGAGGTGAAGAAACTGATCGCAGGCCCTGCGGTCTACATATGCGACGAGTGCATCCAGCTCTGCAGCGAGATCATCGAAGAGGAGAACGAGAAGGATCTGCGGGATTCGGAGATCTCCCTCATCCCCAAAGAGATCAAGACCATGCTGGATGATTACGTGATCGAGCAGGAGGGGGCCAAAAAAGTCCTGTCGGTTGCGGTATACAACCATTACAAGCGCCTGAATACGGGCCTCAAGGCCGGGGATGTGGAGCTGCAGAAGAGCAACATCCTGCTCATCGGCCCCACCGGTTCCGGAAAGACCCTGCTGGCCCAGACCCTGGCGCGGTTTCTGAACGTCCCCTTCACCATCGCGGACGCGACCAGCCTCACCGAGGCCGGTTATGTGGGCGAAGATGTGGAGAACATCATCCTGGCCCTGCTGCAGAACGCGGATTACGATGTGGAGCGGGCCAAACGGGGCATCGTCTACATCGACGAGATCGACAAGATCGCGGGCAAGTCGGACAACCCCTCCATCACCCGGGATGTCTCGGGCGAGGGAGTGCAGCAGGCCCTCCTGAAGATCATCGAGGGGACTACCGCGAGCGTTCCGCCCAAGGGGGGAAGAAAGCATCCCCAGCAGGATTTCGTGAAGGTTGACACCTCCAACATCCTCTTCATCTGCGGCGGAACCTTCAACGGCCTGGAGAAGGTGGTCCAGCGCCGGATCGCGACCAAGACCATGGGATTTGGCGCGAAGCTGCCCAAGCCTGAAGAGAGGAGCATCGGCGAAATGCTCAAGCTGGTGCAGCCCGAGGATCTGATCAAGTTCGGTCTGATCCCCGAGTTCATCGGCCGGCTGCCGGTGGTGGCAACCCTGCATGAGCTGAACGAAGAGTCGCTGATGCGCATCCTGAAAGAGCCCAAGAACGCTCTCACCAAGCAGTTTCAGAAGCTCTTCGAGATGGAAGGCGTCAACCTGCGCCTCACCGACAGCGCACTGCTGGCCATTGCCAAGGAGGCCCTGAAACGCAAATCCGGGGCGCGGGGACTGCGAGCGATCATGGAGAGCTGTATGCTCGACATCATGTATGATATACCGTCGGTTCCCAATGTCAAAGAGTGTGTGATCGGAGAGGATGTGGTCCTCAACAAGGAGGAACCGATCCTTCTGTTCGAGCAGAGCAAGAAGCAGGCATAGATCAGCCGGAACCGCTTTTCGAAATTCGCTGTAGCCGGGCGGGATTTTCAACGAAATCCCGCCTTTCCCCCCTCGTATATTCCGAATCCGACAAAAAGAACCGGTAGACAACGATCCGAAAACCGTGTATGTAAGGAGCATGGGCGGTCTATTCCAAATGGGCCGCGCCTTCCCGTATGAAGATCGAAAACCCATAAAACCGGACAAGATATATATATTATGATCAATCTTCCCAAATTTTTCAAACAGGATGATTCCGATACGCCCAAACGGGTGCTGCCACTGCTGCCCCTGAGGGATATCGTGATCTTTCCCCATATGGTCGCGCCGCTCTTCGTGGGCCGATCCAAGTCGGTCAATGCCCTGTCCGAGGCCATGAACAAGGACAAGACCGTCTTTTTATCCACCCAGAAAAAGGCAAACATCGACACCCCCCGTCCCAAGGACATCAGCCAGGTGGGAACCATCGGCACGGTTCTCCAGTTGCTGCGCCTTCCGGACGGAACCGTCAAGGCCCTGGTGGAGGGAAAGGCCCGGGGACGGATTCTCTCCTTCACCGGTAACGATGATTTTCATGAGGTGGAAGTGGGGCTCCTTCCCGAGGATCATACGACCGGCCCCGAAGAGGTTGCGCTATCCAGAGGCGTCATCGAGAGCTTTGCCGAATACGCGAAGATCAACCAGAACATCTCCAAGGATCTGGTAGGCAACATCGCCAACATCTCGGACCCCTCCCGGCTGGTGGACACGGTGGCCGCGCACTTCTCCTTCAAGATCGAAGAGAAGCAGAAGCTTCTGGAGAACCCCTCCATGAAAGATCGGCTCAGCCTCCTTCTGAAGCTGGTGCGGATGGAGATCGAGGTCTTCCAGATGGACAAGAAGATCAAGGGCCGGGTCAAAGATCAGATGGAGAAGACCCAGAAGAACTACTATCTCAACGAGCAGATGCGGGCCATCAAAAAGGAGATGGGCGAAGACGACGGCGCGGACGAGATCAACGAGCTGGAAAAGCGGATCCGGCGCAAGAAGATGTCCAAAGAGGCCAAATCCAAGGCCCAGGCCGAGCTGAAGAAGCTCAAGATGATGACCCCGATGTCGGCCGAGGCCACGGTGGTGCGCAACTACATCGAGTGGATCATCGGCCTTCCCTGGAACGACCGATCCAAGGTGCAGACCGATATCGACGAGGCCGAAAAGATATTGAACGAGGACCACTACGGTCTGGAGAAGCCCAAGGAGCGGATTTTAGAGTATCTTGCGGTGCAGGCGCTGGTGAAGAAGATCCGGGGGCCCATCCTCTGCCTGGTGGGGCCGCCGGGCGTGGGCAAGACCTCCATCGCGAAATCGGTGGCCCGGGCCACGAGCCGGAAGTTCGTGCGCCTCTCCCTGGGCGGGGTGCGGGACGAGGCCGAGATCCGGGGCCATCGGCGCACCTACATCGGTGCGATGCCCGGAAAGGTGATCCAGTCCCTGAAGAAAGTGGGCGCGACCAACCCGGTCTTCTGCCTGGATGAGGTGGACAAGATGAGCATGGACTTCCGGGGAGATCCTTCTGCCGCGCTGCTGGAGGTGCTGGACCCGGAGCAGAATTATGCCTTCAACGACCATTATCTCGACCTTGACTACGATCTTTCCGAGATCCTATTCATCACCACGGCCAACACCCTGCCGGACATCCCCCTCCCCCTGCAGGACCGGATGGAGATCATCCGACTGCCCGGCTATACCGAGTATGAAAAATACCGGATCGCCAAGGAGTTTCTCATCGAAAAGCAGATGGAGGCCAACGGCCTTGCGGGCCGGGATATCGGCTTTTCCAAGAGCGCGATCCTCTCGATCATCCGGGAGTATACGAGAGAGGCCGGGGTGAGGAACCTGGAGCGGGAGATCGCCTCCATCTGCCGGAAGGTGGCCAAGGAGATCCTCAGAAACAAAGGGGAAGAGTCATCGGTGCGGATCACTGCCAAATCGGTGGCAAAATATCTGGGCCCCGCGCGCTTCCGGTACGGGATGGCCGAGAAGAAGGATCAGGTGGGCCTCTCCACTGGCCTGGCCTGGACCCAGTTCGGCGGAGAGCTGCTCAACATCGAGACCGTAGTGATGCCGGGCAAGGGGAACCAGATCATCACCGGAAAACTGGGCGACGTGATGAAGGAATCGGCCCAGGCCGCGGTCAGCTATGTCCGCTCCCGGTCAAAGCAGTTGATGATCGAAACCGATTTCTACAAGGACTTCGACCTCCACATCCATGTGCCCGAAGGGGCCACCCCCAAAGACGGCCCTTCTGCCGGGATCGCGATGTGTACCTCCATCGTATCGGCACTGACCCAGCGGCCCGTGCGACGGGATGTGGCCATGACCGGCGAGATAACTCTCCGGGGCCGGGTGCTGCCCATCGGGGGCCTCAAGGAGAAGGTATTGGCGGCCCATCGGGGCGGCATCAAGAAGGTGCTGCTGCCCAAGGAGAACGAGAAGGACCTCAAGGACATCCCGGCCAGCATCTCCAAACAGTTGGAACTGGTGGTGGTGGATCATATGGACGAGGTACTCTCCCACGCGATCCTGCTGGGGAAGAATGAGACGAGCCTCTTTCAGAAGGATGATCTGGCCTTCGAGATGATCCCCCGTGAGAAGACCGGTGGAGAGACGGGGCAGCCGACCTCCATCAACTGAAAAAAATGCATCCCGCCGAAAAAATATCTTGACGGGAGCCCACAGCCCTGTTATAAGTATGTTTCTTCGGTTGCGGAGAAGGGCGGGTAGCTCAGTTGGGAGAGCATCGGCCTTACAAGCCGAGGGTCACAGGTTCAAGCCCTGTTCCGCCTACCAATTTTACAGGGCAGCGCAAGTGAAGTAAATAACGCCTGCGGGGGCGTAGCTCAGTTTGGTTAGAGCGCCGGCCTGTCACGCCGGAGGTCGCGAGTTCGAGTCTCGTCGTCCCCGCCACAAAAAAAGTGGAGCAGCCGCAAAGACGCTTATAAACGGTTGACACAGCGATCATATGGGGTTAGTCAATAGATGAAATGGCTAATCCCTTTTTTTATTCCGTAATGCTGAACTGCTGCGCAAAAGGGGAAAAGACGATGCCCCAAAGAGTTTCAGGAGGTTCATTTGCAAGAGAATCAAAAGCCGCGAAATTTCTTTGAATGGAATGACCGACTCTACAGCGTCGGTATTCCCCAGATCGACGATCAGCACAAGGAGCTGGTCGCGCTGCTGAACGAGCTTTTCACAGCCATGCATGCCGGCAAAGGCCGGGAAGCCCTTGGCAATGTTCTTCAGGGGCTGGTGAAATATGCCGGATACCATTTTGCCACTGAAGAGCGGCTGATGCAGCAGCACGGATATCCGGAATACGCCCTTCACAAGGAAAAGCATAACAAGATGACCCGCAAGGTGCTGGAGCTGAAGACCCAGTTCGACGACGGCGTGATCTCAGCTCCTGTTCAAATCAGCAACTTTTTAAAAAACTGGCTGGCCAGGCACATCATGGAAACCGACCGGAAATTCGGTAAGTATCTCGCCGATCGATAGGGGCCTCCCTCCCCTGCCGTTCCTGCCGCCCCCGGTTCGCCGGGGCCGGGTGATCGGCATCCACTGCCCATAGAAAAGATCCTGCTCAAAGGAGAGCAGACATCCCTCGCACGCGTAACTGGACTCCGCATCCAGTGCCATTGACCGCAGGTCGAGCATCTCCGCATCTAAAAAGAACTGGCCGCAGCGACAACATCTTCTCTTATGCATGTGTGTACCTCCTCCATTTCGATATTTTCGAATTTCGGTTTGTCGAAAAACCGGCAGCCGGTTTCAAAGGGGCAGGATGAAGCCCCGGCTCTTCTCGGCCTTCCCGCAAGAATTCCCCCGGCCGCGGCGATGCTCTTCTTCCCGTGGATTTCAATGCACCGGACAAGATCGTCGAACGAGAGCCTGCCCCGCATCCCCACGGCCTTGAGCAGAATCGGCAGGTTGGCGGCCGAGATCACCTCCACCCGCCGCTTCTCCAGAAACGCACAACTGATATCCATAGGCGCGCCGCCGAACATGTCGGTCAGCAGGATCACCCCCTTTCCCCGGTTGACTCGGATGATGGCTCTGGCGATCTCGGCCCGGGTCGTCTCGGAATCGGGATGGACGTCGATGCGTACCGCAGCAATCTGCTCGATGGGCCTTTCCAGAACAAATTCCGCGGTCCGGATCAGCGCCTCCCCCAAGGGGCCGTGGGTGACAATCACAATGCCTGTCATGCTTACCTCTGAGCGTGCCAAAGTTTTCCTCTGCCGGGTCATCCGAAGCGTTTTCGGCCTTCCCTCCTCCTGTTCCATGTTGGTTCGTTTATATCGAATAGTCGTGACCATGTCAACAAAAATATTCGACTACATCGAATTTACCTTGCCTTTTCGGATAGAGTGTGCAAATCTCTTGCAAGATCGAAATGATAGAAGAGGAGATGAGACATGGAGACAATCGAAATGTTCCGGACAGCGCTGCGGTACTGTCTTGATAATTCGGAATACCCGAATCAGCGGGCCGTAGCAAAGGCGGCCGGCGTGAGCCCGAGCGTGTTGAGCGAGATCTTGAAGAAGAAGTCCTATGGCCCCAAGACTCAGGCGAAGATTGCGATGGCCTTTGATCTGGATATCTTCGAATTTCTGGCATTGGGAAGGCGGCTTCTGGAGGCGGGGGAGCCGTCGCCGGTCAGCTTTGCCGCAAATATGCTGCCGACTCCGGATGATGAGACCGCGTACAAGGGAATTGCGGTCTATGCATCGGGAAAGCTTGCAGCCGGGGCCAAAGGAATGATCTTCGACCCGTTTGAGGAGCCGGCCTCCTCCCTGATGCTCAGCGAGCAGGAGCTCACAGGGCGGCGAAACCACCATCTGGTAGGGCTGAATGTGGGGGGCCTCAGTATGAGCCCTTTGATCCCCCAAGGCTCCATCGTGATAGTTGACATGGATGACCAGGAGATGATCAACAACCGGGTCTATGCGGTCAACTATCCCTCGGAGGGTGAGAACATCGCGGCCGTCAAACGGGTGCAGACCTGGGACGAGGGATTCGTGCTCATCAGCAGCAATCCCGACTATCCGCCGGAGCTGACCCGGCTGGACTGGCGGGATCTCTGTCTGGGGAGGGCGATCTGGGTCTGGAAGCGGCTGGAGGATCTGTAAGATCGCCTTGGGTTGAAACCCCAGGCTCAAATCATTCAAAACCGGCTGAAAGCCGGTTCAAATTTCCAATGACCACCTAAGCTCTGATCGCCGTAACCGGCTTTCAGCCGGTTTTCTGGGTTCAGTCTGGGATTTCAATCCCAGCAATTCTAAGCGGTTGACAGCGGTGGGAAAAAACCATCTATACCATAAGGATATTGCTCTGTCTTGCAGATGCAGATCAACCTTCACAAAAAGTGTAATCGGCAGCAACAGTTAAAACACTAACCGTCAGGCTGCCTGAGCTTCAGGCGTCTGGCATACTCATTGGGGGATAAACCCGGCATATCCAGGCCCTGATGCGGGCGATCATTATATTCTTTCAGGAATTGCTCCAGAAGAGCTGCCAGTTCCTCATCGCTGCTCCAGGTTTTATCCTCCAGCCAATCTTTGAGGGTTCGGACAAAACGCTCGGCGATTCCGTTCGTTTCGGGTCGCTGGCGGGAGATGAGGACATGGATAACCTCCTTGCTGAGCAGAAAATTTTTGAAGACGCCGGCCTTGAAGTGAATGCCCCGATCCGAAATCAGAAACTGGAGTTCAGGCGGCAGGAGCGACTCCAGGGCTTCAACGATCATTTCGGAGGTTACATGAGGGCCGACGACGAAGAGCGGGAGGCCAAAACACTGCCGGGTACAGTTGTCGATGACAACAAGAATGGCGACCCAGGCCATGACAACGGGCAGCCGGGACATCTGCTCACGAAGACTGTTCCGCGTTTCCCGCCATCCCCTGTCCTCCTCTTTCCGCTGCTGCTGCTTGGCACGGCGCTGTTCATGCATCTTCCGCCAGTACTCGTCAGCAGCTTCTTTGGCGGCTTTCTGCTGCCGCCGTTCCTCCTTCGGAAGCTCCTTGAACGCCTCCTGCTCTTCCTTCCGGGCTGCCCGAGTCTCCTTCCAGGCCTCGTCCTCGATCTTCCTCTGCTCCCGAACAGACCGCCGTTCGTCCCGCAGTTGCTCTTCTTCACGCTTCAATGCCTTCTTTTCGGCCTTGGGAGTCTCCGGAACCGGCGTTTGGGCATCATCAGGACTGTTTGCCCGCTGTTCATCCCGTTCCTGAGAGGCGGCTACATACTCAAGCATTGCCTCTGTATAGTCCAGCTCCGGATCTTCGAACACCTGTCCGGGCCATGTTCGATCATCCGTCTCCGCCTTCGGGGGCTGCACCTTCAGTTTGCCCGAAGATCCGCTTACCGCAGGCAGTTTCGTTACGTCTTCGTGGGTGGCGGGAACAAAGCACAGGTCAATGTTTGCGGTCTGTTCCGGCTCTGCTGCGGTGCGGCTTCTCCTCTTCCGGGATTTTTTTTTACGTCGGCCTCAATGGTTTCCCACAGGCCGGCGTCTTTCAGTATCCGCTTGACGGTATTGGCACTGACAAGGGGTTTCCAGCCGTTTGCTTTTGCCAGTTCGTCGGCAATGCCCTGTCTGCCCCATTTCGGATGCTTGCGCCGCATCTCGATCACCTGTGCCTCTACGTCAGGCGGGGTCTTGCGCGGATTCTTCGAGGCTTTGCTTTCAAAGGCTTCCAGCCCCGCATATCCGTGTTCGTCAAAGCGGGATTTCCAGTAATATAAATTGAATGCCCTGAAAGGGGCAGGAGAGATCTTCGTCCACCCGAACGAAAAAACCCGGCTTTTTTCAAAAAAGTCGGGTTTTTTCTTTCTGTCCGAAAAAAGATGTCTTTAAAAAAACGCGTGACCTAACCGGCCGCGGAGATGTACTCCTCGATCAAGCGTTCGTTGTCCTCTTGGGTGATCTCGCCGGGGATGCGCTTCATGGCCAGTTCCATGGCCAAATCGACCAGTTCGGCCCGGAAGTTCTCCCGGGCCCGATAGATCTTGTTTCCGACCTTCTGTTTGGACATTTCGATGATCATCCGGCTCTGCTCATTGGCCTCATCGATGATCTCCTGCTTCCGCTTTTCCCCTTCTTCAACGATCCGCTCCTTGATCTTTTCAAAGTGCGCGTCGCTTTCATCCAGGATTTTGAAGGTTTTGTTGATCTTGTCCGTCATCCGGCTCTTCTCCTCTTCCAGACGGCCGATCTCCTCTGCCACTTGGGCCCTCTGGCTGTAGAGAAAATCCATCAGGGGCTTTCTGCCGAACTTGACGATGATAAAGGCGAGAATACCGAAGTTGACCCACATCATGACCAGGTCATACGTCCCCCGCCAGTTTCCCGTATCTTCGGCTGCCCAGGCCGGAAAGGCAAGTCCTCCGATTATAAGAGCCGAGGGGCCGAGCAGGCGGATGCTTCTACGGATGTGTTTCATGGGGTATTCTCCGTTCAAGAATCTTTTCCATAATCCGAAGGGCCAGGGCCTCAGATTCTTCCTTCAGCTTCTTTCTGGCCTCGCTGATCTGTACTTCGATCTCCTCTTCGGTCCGCTCCTTCAAATCCATCACCTCTTTTCTGGCCGCGGCAAATATGACCGAGGCCTGCTGACTTCCCGCGTCTTCAAGCTCTTTACGCATATCAAAAGCCTGCTGCCGGGTGGCGGATTCCTGCTTTTTCAGAAGGGAGTTGATCTTCTCCATCTCGGACTCGGCATCGGAGATCTCCGATTTGATGCCTTCCACAAACTGCTCTCTCTCCCCCATCACCCCTCTCAAAGGACGAAACATCACCCGATTGATGATAAACAGAAAGATCAGAAAGGAGACCAGTTGGACGATCATGGTCTCATTGATGCTGATAAGAGCAATGTTGCTGACGATTTCCATAGCGGTTTCCGTTTCGTTAGGGCTCTTGGGAAATATTATTATACGACAAAGAGAAGCAACAGAGCGATTACAAGGGAGTAGATGCCGGTCGATTCAGAAACCGCCTGCCCCACGAGCATGGTCCGGGTCAGGAGACCGGCCTCTCCGGGATTTTTTCCGATCGCCTCGCACGCTTTGGCCCCGACCATTCCTTCCCCCAGTCCTGGGCCGATTGCGCCCAATCCCATTGCCAAGCCGGCCCCCAGATAGGATGCGGCCTTGATCAAGTCGATACCTTCAATTGCCATAATTACCTCCAGTTTGCCAGATTATTGGTTTAACGAGGCAGATTGCGTAACCGCCTCCTGTTCGAGAGTGTTTGCCCATTTTATCAAGGCTTTTTTAGAATAACAGACTATACGACAAAGAGAAGCAGCAGAGCGATTACAAGAGAATAGATGCCGGTCGATTCAGAAACCGCCTGCCCCACAAGCATGGTCCGGGTCAGGAGGCCAGCTTCTCCGGGATTTTTGCCGATAGCCTCGCACGCTTTGGCCCCGACCATTCCTTCCCCGAGTCCGGGGCCGATTGCGCCTAGCCCCATTGCCAAGCCGGCGCCCAGATAGGATGCAGCCTTGATAAGGTCGATACCTTCAATTGCCATAACTACCTCCAGTTTATTGATTGAACCCAGATTTCATATCAGAAAAATAAGTGCCAGCGATATCACCATAGCATAAATGGCTGTCGATTGGGAAACCGCCTGCCCTACCAGCATGGAGCGCATAAGCACAGATTCCTGCCGAACATTTCGAGCCACCCATGTAACGGCACTTTGTGCAGTCATGCCGTTGCCGACACCGGGGCCGATGCCGCCGAAGCCGGTACACAGTCCCGCGGAGAGCAAAGCCATCGATGCACCCAGCAATTCCGAGGATGGATACGTCTTGAACATGAGGACAAAACTGATCAGCAGACCGAAAATCGATGGTGTCTGAGATACGGCCTGTCCCACCAGCATTATAACAGTTATATTACCGACATTGAGCGGTTGTCTGGCCGATCCCTCACAGCTCGCGCCGGCGGCAAGTCCGCTGCCGAGGCCGGATCCGATGGATGCGAGCCCCGTGGCCAGGCCGGCTCCGAGCAGGGCTGCCGAAGTCGGATGCAGGGGTGCGCCGGAAAAGTTGAGAAACATCAACATGAAGGCTACCACCATTGAGAAAATGGCAGGGGTCTGGCTGACGGCCGAACCGATAAGCATATTGGTCGTAAGGCGTCCTCTCATTTCAGGCTGGCGGGCAACGCCTTTGCACGCCTCACCTGCCGGATAACCGGACCCGACACCGGAGCCGATCGCTCCGAAGCCCATACATAGACCGGCCCCAAGAAGTGCGGCCATCGAGATGATAGAGGCTGTTGAATAGTTGGAGAAAAGGAGAATTATGCCGATTACCAGCGAGAATATGGCTGCGGTTTCGGCTACAGCCTGCCCCACAAGCATCAGTTTGAAAATGTCACCGGATATGCCCGGATTCCGGGAAATGGCCGCATTCGCTTTTGCAGCGGCAAAACCTTCACCGATTGCGGCACCAATGGCCCCAAGCCCCATCGAGAGCCCGGCTCCGACAAATGCCGCCACTTTTACCCAAGATTCGATTTCGATTGCCATAGTCAATTAACCTGTACTGCAATGTAAACCAGGGTGAGCATTGTAAAAACAAAGGCCTGTATTGCACCGATGAATATAACGAAAAAGGCGTTCAAAAACGGGGGCAGCACCAGGCTGAAGACCAGGTGCGAAACCACCAGTATGATAATGGATCCTCCCATTATATTTCCGAACAGACGAAAGGAAATGGAAATCACTTTCGACACTTCACCGATAATATTCAAGGGCGCCATGAAGAAGATCGGCTCGAAATATGCTTTGGCATAATTTTTGAATCCTTTCGCCCTGATGCCCGCATAATGTGCGATTACAAAACCCATGAACCCAAGGCTCAGCGGCGTGTTCAAATCCTTTGTGGGCTCATGCATGTGGGGGATCATCCCTATCCAGTTGGAGAGAAGCAGGAACATGAAGAGTGCGGTAATCAGCGGGGAGTAGCTCTTGCTCCGCTCTTTGTTCAAGGCATCTTCGGTGAGCCCGTATAGATTCGACACGAGAAGCTCACCGACCACCTGCACCGGATTGGGCAGCACGTTCCGCTTTCGGGAGGCCATGATGCCGAAGAATACGAGGAGGCCCATGACGATCCATGTCATGATGATGACATTGAGGTTGAAGACCATGTCATGGCCCATGATGGGAATGACCAACTGAGATATCCTACCGAGATCTTCCATAGCGTTTTTCCTAAACCTGTCCTGTACGAGTTGATATGAATAAGCTCAACACATGGTCGGCAAGAATCATGATCTGAATTGCCACAAGGCCGATCAGAACCCCGATCAGGGCAAAATTTTCGACCTTGAGGGCTATGATCAGAGGGACGGCCATGAGAGAAAAACGGAAAAAAATGGAGAAGAGGGAGTAAAAAAGAGTTTTACCTTTTGTATGCGCCATCCTCAGGGGCAGGGCCTGGGCCATGAGAATGAAATTGAAAACAGAAAAGAGTGTGCCCAGAATCAGGCCCTTGCCCATGGGCCGCATGTCTACGATGATCAGCCCGAGTCCGATGACAATGGCCGCGGTCATGGCCGCAGAGCAGTATCGGTTCCGTGTCTGTTTAAGGGTTTCCATCTCTGTACTCCTTATCCTCCTCTCCCGGGGCTGACCCACCCTGTTCCGGTTCTTTCTGCCGGGTGATCTCCATAATCTGCCGGTATGCGACATTGCCGCCGCCGATAACCCCAAGCAGGATGAAGATCGTTACAAAGATCCCCCGGGTACCCAGCCATTTATCGATATACCATCCGACGGCAAAGCAGAAGATGATGCTTCCGGCCATAGTCAGGCCGAGCTGCATTACAATGGTTAAATGTTCGGTCCAGTCTCGATTCTTTTTATAAAAGCTCATCTTCCTTTCTCATTCCCATAATCAAGAGAGTATCCGTATCAAATGAGTTGCCTCCCTGTCAAGAAGATACTTTTTCGGGTTGCAATTCTTTTCAGGCAATCCTAAAGTAGGGGATGTTTTTTATCATCAACATTTCAAAATGGGAAAAATGAAGATGAAACTCTCCGGCAGCGAACGGCTGCGCCGTTTTTACAACCAGTTTTCGAAAACGGATCAGGTGCTGGTCGTGATCAATGCGGATCCGGACGCCATTGGAAGCGCAATGGCCGTCAAACGCCTCCTCTGGCGCAAGGCCGCAGGCGTTACCCTGTCCCATTTCAACGCGATCAAACGGCCCGACAACATAGCGATGACCCGGCTGCTGCGGGTCTCTCTGATCCATACGGATGAGATCGACCCGAAGAAATTCGACAAGTTCGTGGTGGTCGATTCTCAACCGGGCCACAGCGAGGCCTTCAAACCCTTCAAATTCGATGTGGTGATCGACCATCACCCCGTATCCGAGCCGGTCAAGGCCCCATTTGTGGACATCCGGCCCGAATACGGCGCGACCGCAAGCATGATGACCGAATACCTGCGGGCCGCGAAGATCAAGCCCTCGGCAAAGCTGGCAACGGGCCTTTTCATCGGGATCAAGACCGACACCAGCGACTTCGAGCGCCAGGCCCTGATCGAGGATGTCAAAGCCTTCCAGTTTCTCTTCCGCCATGCCAACATCCATCTGGCCCGAAAAATCGAACTTGCGGACTTGCGCCTTGATTTTCTAAAATATTTCCGGTATGCCCTTCAGAACCTCTGCATGAGGAAGGGGAGGGCCTTTGTCCATCTGGGGAGTGTGACCAACCCGGATATCTGCGTGCTTATCGCGGACTTCTTCATGCGGGTCAATCCGGTGAAATGGAGCATTATATCGGGTGTTTACGAGGAGAAACTGGTGGTGATCTTCCGCAATGACGGCATCCGGAAGAACGCGGGAAAGAAGGCCAAGCAGACCTTCGAGCAGATTGGATCTGCCGGGGGACACAAGAGCATGGCCAGGGCAGAGATTACCCTGGAGAACCTGCCCTCGTCCCTGGATACGGCCGACACCCGCCGCACCGCGCAGTGGGTCATCGACCAGATCGAGAAGAGTCCCAAGCGGGGGCAGTCGGCCGAAAAAAAGGAATCGGAGGATGAATCTGAGGAGGATGAATCTGAGGAGGATGAATCATGATATCGGTAACGGTTCTCGGGTCCGGAACATGTGTGCCCAGCCTGCAGCGCAGCTCCTGTTCGATGCTGATGGAGACCGGGGAGGCGAAGCTGCTCTTCGACTGCGGCGCGGGAACCATCAGAAGACTTCTGGAGGCCGGCCATATGATCACGGAGATCGACTACCTCTTCTTCAGCCATCTTCATCCGGATCATACGGGGGAGCTGGTCTCTTTTCTCTTCTCCACCAAATATGCGGGGTGGAGCCGGGCGCGCAAAACGCCGCTGACAATTGTCGGGGGAAAGGGGTTTGTCGATTTCTATGACGGGCTCCGGAAGGTTTACGGGGAGTGGATCGAGTGGGATGAGGAGCTGTTGAAGATCCTGGAGATGGACAACGGAGCCGAAGACCGGGCCGCGTTCGAGGGGTTTTCCGTAAAGACCCTTCCCATGAGGCATACGGAACAGAGCCTCGCCTACCGGATCTCCGACAATACCGGCCGGTCCGCGGTCTATTCCGGGGACACGGACAGAAATGAGAATCTGTCTCTGCTGGCAAAGGATGCGGATCTGCTCATCTGCGAGTGCGCGCATCCGGACGGGCTCAAGGTCGAAGGCCATCTCACCCCCTCCCTTGCCGGAGAGATGGCAACATGGGCAAATGTCAAAAACCTGATGCTGATCCACTTCTACCCGGAATGTGACGGTGTGGACATGGTCGGACAGTGCCGGAAGACCTACAGCGGGCCACTCTATCTGGCCCAGGATCTGATGCAGTTAAAGATATGATGCGCTACTATCCTGTCAATCTGGACATTACCAATCAGCAGTGCCTGGTGGTGGGGGGCGGAGCCGTGGGAACCCGCAAGGTGAAGGGGCTTTTGAACTGCGGCGCGAAGGTGCGGGTGGTGAGCCCTGAAAATACGCCGGAGATCCAAAGGCTGGCAAAAGAGGATCTGATCGAGCTGCATCAGCGGAATTATCGATCCAAAGATATCGAGGGGGTATTTCTGGTGATCGGTGCAACCGATGACGAAACCCTGAACCGTCAGATCCATGCCGATGCCGGGGCTCGAAACATCCTCTGCAACATCGCTGACCGGCCCGAGATCTGCAACTTCATTCTGCCTGCCCTGGTTCAGCAGGGGGACATGGTCATTGCGATTTCAACCTCCGGAAAGAGCCCGGCCTTTGCCAAGCACCTGAAAAGAGAGATTCAAAGGGATTATGGCCCGGAATACGGCCGTTTCCTCGATCTCATGGGCGCGATCCGGAAAAAGCTGCTGGTGCAGGAGCATGCGCCCGAGGAACATAAACCCCTCTTTGAATCCCTGATCCGGCAGGGGCTGCTGGACCTGGTGCGAAAAGAGGATGTCGGAGCCATCGACCGACTGCTGGCTTCGGTACTCGGCCTGGGGTTTCATTACAACGAATTGATGAAAACCAAATTGATGAAAACCGGCGCTACGGAATCGGAAGACGGCTGATATGGCGGCAAAAATACTTTTCATCACAACGACGCTTCTCTACCTGGGGGCAACGGCCGGGTATCTCGCCTATCTATTCTTTCAGCAGGAGCGGTTCCGAAAATGGGGGCTGGGGCTGCTGATGGGCGGATTTTTCACCCATACGCTGCTGATCCTCGTCGGTTTTGCTCAGACAGGACATTTTCCGGTCCGGAACCTGCGGGAGACCTTCGTGATCGCAGCATGGGCCGTGGCCAGTGTATTTCTGGGGCTTCAATACCGATTCCGTCTCAAAATTCTGGGAATTGTGGCCGCGCCACTGACGGCATCTATTATGGGAATGGCTGCGCCCTTATCCCAGAATCCGGCCCAGCAGGAGATCACCTTCAACAATTTCTGGATCATCTTCCATGTGGTGGTGATCCTCGTGGGAAATGCGGCCTTTGGCCTGGCCTGCGGCGTTGGAATCCTCTACCTGCTCCAGGAGCGGGCCATCAAGGAGAAGATCCGGGGCTTTTTTTACAGCCGGCTCCCCTCTCTCGACCTCTTGGATGCGGTGGGATACGGCTGCATCGTGATCGGATTCATCGCGCTGACACTGGGGCTGATCTCCGGCTTTCTCTATGCCAGAACCGTCTGGGGCCGCTTCTGGAGCTGGGACCCCAAGGAGGTCTGGTCCGCGATCATGTGGCTCTTCTATGCGGCCCTGCTCCATGAGCGGCTGACCGTGGGATGGCGGGGAAGGCGTGCGGCCATCATGTCGATTATCGGGTTCGGGGTGCTGCTCTTCACATTTTTCGGCGTCAATTTCCTTTTTGAGGGACACCATCAGCCATTTACGCGGTGGTAGGCTGTAAGCTGCCGCTTTTACGACCAATATGTCAAACGAGATTCATGCGTACCATTATATTGCTGGGAATGAACCATAAAACCGCGTCCGTTGATCTGCGGGAGTGCATCGCCTTTTCCAGGACCGATGCAGATGATGCTCTGCGGGCATTCGGGGAAAATCCGGAGATCGCAGAGGCCGTTTTACTCTCCACCTGCAACCGGGTGGAGGTGCTGATGACAGCCGATTGGCCCAAAAGGGCCGTCGGGACTGCCAAGGAGATCATTTCAAGATTCAAAAACCTTCCGGTGGAACAGTTTGAAGATGCTCTCTATATCCACCAGGGAGATGATGCGGTCCGCCACCTCTTCCGGGTGGCGGCAAGCCTCGATTCGATGGTGGTGGGAGAGCCCCAGATCCTGGGGCAGATCAAGGAGGCCTATAGGATCGCCACCGTCAAGAAGACCTCGGGCGTGATTTTGAACCGGCTGCTCCACAAGGCCTTTTTTGCGGCCAAACGGGTGAGAAGTGAGACCGGGATCGGTGATCATGCGGTCTCCATCAGCTATGCGGCCATCGAGCTGGCCCGGAAGATCTTCGGGGAACTGGAAGGAAAGCGGGTGCTTCTCATCGGCGCGGGGGAGATGGCAGAACTCGCGGTGGAGCATCTGATCCGCCATCGGGCTCATAACATTTTCGTGGCCAACCGGACATTCGAGCGGGGGCTCGATCTGGCCAAGCGGTTTAAGGGCACGGCCATCAAATTCAACGAGATCGGCCATTATCTCAACGAGGTCGATATCATCATCAGCTCCACGGGCGCGACCGAGTTCGTCATCCGCCGGGAATCGGTGAAGGGCGCGATGCGGGGCCGGAAGAATCGCCCCCTATTCTTCATCGACATCGCGGTTCCCAGAAACATCGAGCCTGCTATCAACCGGATCTCGAACGCCTATATCTATGACATCGACGATCTCAAGGGGGTTGTGGATGACAATATGGAGGATCGGAACCGGGAGGCATTGAGAGCCGATCGGATCATTGACGAGGCCGTGATCAGCTTCCGGCGCTGGTATGAGAGCCTCGATGTGGTCCCCACCATAATCGAGATGCGGACCCGGATGGCCCGGATCGCGGCCGCGGAACTGAAAAAGACCCTGACGGGCATGAGCCACCTATCGGAAGCGGACAAGGAGGCCATCGAGCGGATGACTGACGCGCTCATCAACAAGACCCTCCACCATCCGACCCTCTTTCTCAAAAACAACGGCTGCCGGGGGGACAAATCCCTCTATATCGACATCACCCGACGGCTCTTCAATCTCGACAACGGGGATTCCCATTCGCACCCGCCCCCCGATTTTCCCGAGGACAGAAAAAGCGGGACATCTTCCTGCGCCGCGGAAATCGAAGCCGACACTGCAAATGAAACAGGAGGTTCCTTTTGAAAAAATATGTCTTCCTCTTCCCGGGCCAGGGCTCCCAGACCGTAGGGATGGGCAGGGATTTCTTCGACGCGGACCAAGAGGCCAAGGAGATCTTTGAAGTCGGCTCATCCATCACAGGGCTCGATCTGAAAAAACTCTGTTTCGAGGGCCCCATGGAGGAACTGACCCGGACCGTCAATCTTCAACCGGCCGTCACCGCAGTGGACCTGGTCTGCCTGGAGGCCATCCGGAAGACCGGCATGGAGCCGGACATCGTGGCCGGCCACAGTCTCGGTGAGTACAGCGCACTCTATGCGGCACAGATTCTCTCTGCGGCCGATGTCTTCAAACTGGTGTTCCGGCGCGGAGAGTTGATGCACCGGGAAGCGGATAAGAATACAGGGGCAATGTCCGCGATCATCGGCCTGCCCATCGAGACCGTGGAACGGATCACGGTCGAAGCCCGCGGGGCCGGCCCGGTTTCAGTGGCCAACCACAATGCCGAGAGCCAGATCGTGATCTCGGGCGCGCCCCAAGCGGTCCAAAACGCGGCGGAGCTGGCCAAAGCGGCCGGCGGAAAGGCGATCCCGCTCAATGTGAGCGGTGCATGGCACAGCGAGCTGATGCGGGGGGCCGAGGCCGAATTTGCCGAGTACCTCCAATCGATTCCCTTCAACCTGCCCAAAATCCCCCTCATCCACAATGTCACGGCCGATACCGCATCGGAGCCGGATAGGATCCGGGAGATCATGGCCAGTCAGCTCTACAGCCCGGTCCGCTGGTATCAGACCATGCAGCGGCTGATTGAAGAGGGCGGAACCGTATTTTTGGAGGTTGGACCCGGAAAAGTGCTCTCCAACCTCCTAAAGAAGAGTCTTCCCAAAAAGACGGAGATCCGAATCTATTCGGTGAATGATATTAAGGGATTGAAAAAATTTGCCGAGGAGGGGGCCGAGTAATCAGGGGCGAGGAACCAAAACCCGAATCCGCAGCGCCAGGAGATCAGGCATCATCGGAATCGGTGGAGGAGACCGGGACTTTGAAATACTTGATACCCTCTTCTTTCAAGGTCTTCTCCTCCTCCTGCGTGGTTACGCCGCGGATGTTGCGCGGCTCTGAAACCCCGTAATGGATCTTCAGCGCCTCTTTGGCAAAGTCGCAGCCGACGTTTTCAAAATTCTTCTCCACAATGGAGGAGATTTTCTCGGCAATAGCCATGAGCTGGGGCTCAGCATCGGGAGCCGAAGGGGCCGGCTGTGACGATTTGATGGCAAAGGCCGTCGGGGCTTTGGAGATATGGGTATCGCTGCAGATCGGACAGGCGATCAGGGAACGCTGCTGCTGATCCTCATACGCGTCGCTGTCGTCGAACCATCCTTCGAATTTATGTCCGCTGCCGCATTGCAGATCGAATACAATCATGAATAGGGGTATCCTGTTTTTTATTCAACAAATTACAGGATTGAAATTGTAGCATGACCAGAAAAAAATGAAAAGAATTTATTGACAGCCTCACGGTTCTGCGAAGTATAATATGAACCTTTTTTGTTCTGACACAGAAGGAAACCGGATGCATCCGGACGAAAATCCGAATCACGGAGCCATAAAAAATGAAATCAACAAGGATTGCAGGCATCTTTCTACTTTTCCTGCTCTTTCCCGCATGGGGGATGGCACAGTCTCGATATGTCAATGATATCATTAAAATCACCTTCAGAACCGGGCCCGGAGTCGCGCACAAGGTAGTGGACGAACTCGAATCAGGACAGCGGGTGGAGCTGATCCGTACCGAAGGCGGCTGGAGCGAGGTAAAGCTTCCGAGCGGCAAGACCGGCTGGGTCCTCAGCCGGTTTCTGACGGCCCAGGTTCCCAACAAGCTGGAGCTGGCCAATCTGCAGGAGGAGAAGCAGCAGTTGACCAGGGAGGTGGAAGAACTGAAAGGGCAGAACACGACCCTGACCGAGGAGAATGGCCGCCTGAGCGATGCGCTTCAGAGCAAGGCGGACCAGCTTGAAAAGCTGAACACATCCTACCAGAGCCTTCAGGCCGAATGTGCGGATTACCTCAAGATGAAGAACGCATTCGAACGGACCGCATCGGAACGGGACCAGCAGGCACAACGGCTGGAGACCCTGGAAATTGAACTCAAGGATCTGGAGCGACAGCGGAACATCAAATGGTTTCTGGCCGGTTCGGGTGTGCTGCTGCTGGGGATACTCATCGGGGTTCGGACCAGGCGGAACAAACGATCCTCTTATCTATAAAAAAAACCGGTCCGTAAGAAACCGGAAGATCGGGAAACCTATGGAGATCAAAACAGACTTTCTGGTGATCGGCAGCGGCGTGGCAGGCCTCACCTTTGCACTGAAGGCCGCACAGGCCGGAACCGTGGCCATCGTCACCAAGCGGGGGATTGCAGACAGCAACACGAGTTTGGCCCAGGGCGGGATCGCATCGGTTTTCGACACCCTCGACTCCTTTGACCTGCATATCCAGGATACCCTGGACTCGGGCGACGGCCTCTGCAACCCGGATGTTGTGGAGATGGTGGTCAAAAACGGTCCGGACCGGATTCAGGAGCTGATCGAACTCGGGGTGAAATTCAACCGGAAAGAGGATAACGGATCGGATCTCGATCTGGGCCGGGAGGGGGGGCACTCCTGCAAGCGGATCGTCCATGCCGAGGATATGACGGGCCGGGAGGTGGAGCGGGTGCTGGTGGACCATGTCCGGGCCCATCCGAATATCGAGATCCATGAAGAGCATATCGCCATCGATCTGATCACCGTCTCAACCCGGATGAATCGGGGCCAGGTGACGACCACCCATGAGGATCACTGCTACGGGGCCTATGTACTGGACAACCGGACCCAGCATGTCAAGACCTTCTGCGCGGCCGTCACCCTTCTGGCTACGGGGGGCGCGGGCAAGGTCTATCTCTACACCAGCAACCCGGATGTGGCCACTGGCGACGGCATCGCGATGGGATATCGGGCCGGGGCCACAGTGGCCAACACCGAATTCGTCCAGTTCCACCCGACCTGCCTCTACCATCCCGAGGCCAAGAACTTCCTCATCTCCGAGGCGGTCCGGGGGGAAGGCGGAGTTCTCATCGACGCCAGGGGGCAGCCCTTCATGGAGAAGTATTCCCCGCTGAAAGATCTGGCGTGCCGGGATGTGGTGGCCCGGGCCATCGACAGGGAGATGAAAAAGAGCGGTGACGATTCGGTCTTTCTCGATATTTCACAAAAGGATGGGGAGATTGTCCGGCGCCGGTTCCCGAATCTCTACGGGAAATGTCTGGAGTTCAACATAGATATGACCGCAGAGCCGATCCCTGTTGTTCCCGCGGCCCACTATATGTGCGGCGGCATCGCGACCGACATGTTCGGCAGAAGCGACATCCAGCGCCTCTATGTGGTGGGGGAGAGCGCCTGCACGGGCCTGCACGGGGCCAACCGGCTGGCCAGCAACTCCCTGATCGAGGCTCTGGTCTATGCGGACCGGGCCGCAGAAAAAGCCATCGGAGAACTGAAAAGGCCCGACATCCGCCAGACGCCCCACCCGCCCCTATGGGATGAATCGGGAACCACCGACAGCGACGAGCTGATCATGGTCTCCCATAACTGGGACGAGATCCGCCGGCTCATGTGGAACTATGTCGGGATAGTCCGATCAAACAAGCGGCTTGCCCGGGCCCGCCGGCGCATCAAGATCATCACCAGCGAGATCCACGAGTATTACTGGAACTTCAAAGTGGCCTCGGATCTGATCGAACTGCGGAACATCGCGACCGTGGCCGAGCTGATCATCAGAGGCGCGATGCACCGGCGGGAGAGCCGAGGGCTCCACTACAACATCGAATATCCGAACCGGGACGACCAACGCTGGCAGAAGGATACGGTCATCCGACGCCCCTTTGTGGGTTGAGAACCATTATTGACAAGGGCCGATTTTGCATTATCCTATCCCAAGGGTGGTCTGTCAAATTCTAACTATAAGAAAGCACTAGGAATAATCAGGAACTTTCATGGCGAACAAAAGGGACTATTACGAGATCCTTGGCATCAGCCGGACCGCAACGGACGGCGAGATCAAGGCAAACTATCGAAAACTGGCAATGAAATACCACCCGGACAAGAATCCGGGAGACAAAACGGCCGAGGAGAAATTCAAGGAGGGGGCCGAGGCATATGAGGTCCTGCGGGACCCGCAGAAGCGGAGTCTATACGATCAGTACGGCCATCAGGGTCTGGAGGGAACCGGCTTTTCCGGGTTCGGCGGCTTTGATGACATCTTCTCCAGCTTCGGAGACATCTTCGAGGACTTCTTCGGCTTCAACACGGGCCGGCGAACCCGAAGCCGTGCCAACCGGGGATCGGATCTCCGGTATGATATGAAGTTGAGCTTCATGGATGCCGCTTTCGGCAAGGAGACCGAGATCTCCGTGGACAAGATGTCCGGCTGCCCCGAATGTAACGGAACCGGCAGTGAGCCCGGAACCTATCCGGAGACCTGCAGGCAGTGCGGAGGCATAGGACAGATCTCCCGCTCCCAGGGTTTTTTTACGGTACGCACCACATGTCCCGGGTGTCGGGGCGCGGGCCAGGCCATCACCCACCCCTGTCCCGAGTGCCGGGGCATGGGAAAGATCCGGACCACCAAAAAAGTCTCGGTGAAAATACCGGGCGGAGTGGACAACGGGTCCAGGCTTCGCCTCACCGAAGAGGGCGAGCCCGGAACAATGGGCGGACCTCCAGGGGATCTCTACGTCTTCATCCATGTGGAGCCCCATGACTTCTTCCAGAGAAACGGCACGGATGTTATCTGCCAGATCTCGATCTCCTTTGTCCAGGCCGCGTTAGGCGACAAGATCAAAGTTCCCACCCTCGAGGGGGAGAAACTCTTCGAGATCCCCAAAGGGACCCAGGCCGGAGAGATCATCCGGATGCGCGGCGAGGGCATCCCTTCCCTGCGGACCGGTGACAAGGGCGATCAGATCATCCAGGTGATGGTCAAGACCCCCACCAATCTCAGCAAGAAGCAGGAGGAACTGCTCCAGGAGTTTGAAAATGCCGAGGCCAAGAAATTCCGAAGCAAACTGAAAAACATCTTCAAAGGGGACCGCGCGCAGGCGGCCAACTGATCCATCAAGTATCCATCCGGACTCATCGGGCCGGGCAACCGGTTACGGCTGATATAAGGGAGCGACCATGTACGAACTGACGGTAGTAACCCATTTTGCGGCCGCGCACCAACTGAAGATGGTGGCCGAAAAATGCGAAAACCTCCACGGCCACAATTGGAAGGTGGAGGTGCAGGTTCAGGGAGATCAGCTCGAACCGAAGGCCGGCATCCTCATGGACTTCGGGGTACTGAAAAAGCATGTGGCCGAGATCATGGAGACCCTCGACCACAAGTTCTTGAACGAGCTGGATCTTTTTAACGATGCAGTTCCGCCCTCTTCCGAAAACATCGCCCGCTATATTGCTGACGCCCTGTCCGAACGCCTTGCCGGGAGCCCTGCCCGGGTGAGCCGGGTCCGGGCATGGGAGTCGGAGAATGCAGGGGCCGCGTACATCCCTCCTCAGCGACCGTAATAGTCGCGATACCACTCCACAAACCGGGCAACGCCCGTCTCGATGGGCGTTGCCGGTCTGAATCCCACATCCTTTTGTAAATCATCGATATCGGCATAGGTCGCGGGAACATCCCCCGGCTGCATCTCCATCATATTCTTGACAGCCTTTTTCCCAAGCGCCTCCTCGATCACCTCGATGAACCGGGTCAGCTCGATGGGCGCATTGTTGCCGATATTGTAGACCCGATAGGGTACATAGGAGGTTCCGGGGTCAGGGGCGTCCCCGCTCCACGCCGGATCAGGCTCGGGATATCGGGCCATGACCCGGACCACCCCTTCGACGATGTCATCGATGTAGGTGAAGTCCCGCCTCATCTTCCCGTGATTGAAGACCTGGATGGGCCGGTCGTTCAGGATCGCGTCCGTGAAGAGAAAGAGCGCCATGTCGGGCCTTCCCCAGGGGCCGTAGACCGTAAAAAACCGGAGACCTGTGCAGGGGAGCCCGTAGAGATGGCTATAGGTGTGGGCCATCAGCTCGTTGGATTTTTTGGTGGCCGCATAGAGGGAGACCGGGTGGTCGATATTCTGGTGGATCGAAAAGGGCATCTTTGTATTGGCCCCGTAAACCGAGCTGGAAGAGGCAAAGACGAGATGCTTTGTCTTGTTGTGACGGCAGCACTCCAGAAGGTTGACGAATCCGACCAGATTGGCCTGGACATAGGCGTGGGGGTTTTCCAGCGAATAGCGGACTCCGGCTTGGGCTGCAAGATTGACGGCCACCTCGATATCTGATTCGGCAAAGACCTTCTCCATGGCCGAAAGATCGGCAAGATCGATCTGATGGAAGGTGAAGCCTTTATAATCCCTCAGTTGGGCCAGCCGGTCTTCTTTCAGCTTCACATCGTAATAGGGGTTCATATTGTCAATCCCGACAACTCCAATTCCTGCCTCCAGAAGCCGTTTCGACAGATGGTACCCGATAAACCCTGCAGCTCCTGTCACAAGCGCCCGCTTGAATTCCACTTTCATATGCTCTCTCCTTTTTGTTATGCCAAACCCTGATACCAGGCCAGTGTCCGTTTCAGCCCCTCATCCAGTGAGATCTTTGCTTTAAAGCCGAGGATCGATTCGGCCTTCTGCACCTCGGCAAGGGATGCATAGATATCCCCCTCTCTTGCCGGTTCATATTCCGGTTCGATGCCGGCCGCACCTGAAATGGTTGCGATCCTCTCCCAGAGTTCATTGACCGAGGTCCGCCGCCCGGTTCCGATATTGAAAATATGGCCCGGGGCATCTTCATGCCCTGCTGCAATCAGGTTTGCTCTTACCACATCCGAGACAAAGATGAAATCCCGGAACTGATTCCCGTCTCCGTAAATCAGCGGTCTCTCCTTTGCACCGGCTTTGGCGGAAAAGATGGAGATCACCCCGGAATATGGGGAGGAGGGGTCCTGGCGGGGGCCATAGACATTGAAATACCGGAGGCAGACCGTCTCCATCCCGTACAGTTCATTGTAGAGATCTGCATAGAACTCGAGGGTAAGTTTTTGAACCGCATAGGGGCTCGTGGGGCGTTTGCGGGCTTCTTCAGTGATGGGAACCGTCTCCGGATCACCATAGACCGCGCTGGAAGCCGCCAGAACAACGCGTTTTACGCCGACGCTTCGGGCTCCCTCCAGCACCGTTAGGGTTCCGATCTCATTGATGCCGGCCGAAAGCACCGGGTCCCGCACCGACGCGGGAACCGAAACGAACGCGGCCTCATGAAAGACCAGATCACAGCCGGCCGCGGCCGACTTTACGGTCTCCATGTCCCGGATGTCTCCTTTGACAAAGGTGATCCGGTCCTTGAAACCATCGAGATTGGCCATCTTTCCGCTGCTCAGATCATCGAGCACCACGGTCTCGACCCCTTGCCCCGAGAGGGTTTCTGCGATATGGGAGCCGATGAAACCGGCTCCGCCCGTCACCAGCGCCTTTTGAATTCGATGTGCCAATAGACCTCCTTTCCCAATGATTCCAGAATCATGAATATCCTCCTTGTTCTATTCGGGTTCTATTCGGATTATAGTCTAATGTTGAGCCACAGAAAAAAGGTGACTGCAGACAGAAGCGTTGTTCCCGATATGGCGGCCACCGCGAAATCAGCATCCCCGTTCATCTCCTTGGCCATGACATAGACCACCGTGGCCGTTGGCGAGGCCAGCAGGATCAGCCCCGGCAGATATACCTTTGCCGGAAGGCCGAACAGCGTGAAAAACCCAAGACCCAGGGCCGGCAGCAGGAGCAATTTCATGGCCGCGGTCCAGAGCACCGGCCAGATCCGGCTTCGGATAAGTTCCGTAGAGAGGGAAGCGCCGATGATCAGAAGCGCCAGGGGGAGGGCCATATTGCTCAGGATATCCAGGGACCGGTCGATGATCTTCGGGATCGGCAGCTCCGACAGGGAGTAGAGCATGCCCGCGACCGCGGAGAGGATGATGGGATTGCCGAAGATCCGGAAAACCAGCTTTTTAAGATCCTTTTTTCCTTTGGCCTCTCCATCCCGGTTCTCTCCGTAAAAGGAAAGGACCAGCACCGCGAGCAGGTTCTGCAGGATCATCAGCGATCCCGCGATGATGCTCGCCTGCACCAGCCCCTCGTCCCCCAGAAAATAGAAGGCCACCGCAAGGCCGATGTAGCCCAGATTTCCGTGAAATGCGCTCTGGACAAAGGTCCCCATCTCCCTTCTCCGCAGATGAAAGAGCAGGCCCATACCCCAGGCCGCGCCGAAGATCAGTGCCGCGGAAAAGAGGGTGATGGCAAGAGCATATCCGTTGAAATGGGCCTTCAAAGATGCCCCGGCAATCGCTCTGAAGATCATGGCCGGGATCGCCAGGTAGAAGACGAGCCTGTTTGCCGGCTCCAGAAAATTCGAGGGCATAAAACCCTTCTGCCGGACCAGCCATCCGGTGAGGATGACCGCGAATATCGGCAGGATTGTATTGAGAATCTCCATTGTCCGCTTGACTTATCCGATAATTTCCCAGTACACTTGCATAAAATTGAAATGTTATACTCCCGGTTCCGATAATGCAATGGGAAAGAATATAATGGCCAATCCTGAAATCCAGATCAAACTATTTGCAACGCTTAACAAATTCGCGCCGGAGAATGGGGATCATTATCCGATTCCCGATGATGCGACCGTTGCCGACGTTGTAACGGCGCTTTCGATTCCCAAAAAGGAGGCAAAGCTGATCTTCATCAACAATACACGGGCAGACCTGGACTCCCTCCTTAAGAGCGGAGACCGTCTCGGGATCTTTCCACCGGTCGGAGGCGGTTAGTCATGCCCGTTGACAATGGTTCCGAAATCCGCAGCGCGATCGAAAAAAGGGCCGTTGATGCCGTGTTTCAGGACGGAACCCCATGCCGGAAGATCTCTGTTGCCGATGTGACCGATCTGGCCGGTCAATACAGTCTGCCCGGTTACAGGATCGAGATCCAAGCCTTGGAAGCCGGGATCATTCCGTGGCGGTATGTACGAAACTTCCGCGCCCTCTCCTTTGCGGATCAGATCGCGCTGCTCCGTGCCAAAGTCTGCGTGGTCGGCCTGGGTGGATTGGGAGGATCGGTGATCGAGAATCTTGCCCGGGCCGGTATCGGCTCTCTGATCCTCATCGACGGTGATCTCTTCGACGAGACCAATCTGAACCGGCAGTTCCTGAGCCAAGAGGATCGGTTGAGAATGCCCAAAGCCCAAGTTGCTGCCGAGCGGGTCAACCGGATCAACCGATCTGTAGCCGTCTCCGCACACCAGCACTTTGTCCGCTCCCCCGGAGAGGATCGAAAGCTGATGGAAGACGCGGATCTCATTGTGGACTGCCTCGACAACCTGGAGAGCCGCTTTGTACTGGAAAGAATCGCAAAAGATCTGCAAATCCCCCTGGTCACCGCCGCGGTGGCCGGGTCATGCGGCCATCTGACCGTCATCTGTCCCGAGGATGAGGGATTGGAACGGATCTACGGCCCCCCGGAAACCGCACCATCAAAAGGTGCGGAAAAAGCCCTTGGCTGCCTCTCTCCCATTGTGGCCATGATGGGAACCTTAGAGGCATCTGAAGCCATGAAGATTTTGACAGGCCGGGGAACCGTTCTTCAAAACCGGATGCTTGTGGCCGATCTGATGGATAACACCATAGAGATATTGGCGCTTGGATAGAAAGAACGCGATTTGAGATTACCAATCCCAGCAGAATCGGAGAAAGCTGAAATATGGCACGCAAACGGCTGATCATGATGGACACCGGATCTGAACCCACAGAGGAGATCATCGGCAAGTATGACATCGAACTGATGGGGATGAAGCTCTTTCTGGACGACAAGACCTACATCGACGGCGCAGACATGGACAAGGAGACCTACTACTCGATCATCGACAAGGTCAAAGACTTCAACACCAATCCGCCGCTGGTCTGGGAGATCCGGAAGATCTACGAGGAGATCAAGCGCAGGGGCTATAACGAGATCATCGGGGTCCATGTCTCTTCGAAGATGTCCAACCTGATCACCACCTGCAACAACGCCCGGGGCATGGTCAGCGGCCTGGATGTCCGGATTCTCGACACGGAGAACATCTCGGCCGGAGCCTATCTGGTGGCCGAAAAGGTCATCGAGCTTCTCCATGCCGGAAAGCCTTATGAGACCGTGGTCTCCCTCCTGCCGGAGATCCGGAGTTCGACTTTGATGCAGGTCTCCCTCTCGTCGCTCAAATATCTGGTAAAGAACAAGCGAATCGGTCGGGCCCAAGCCCTTGTGGGAAATCTGCTGGGCCTTCGCCCCATCCTCAGCATCGATGAGGAGGGATATCTCACGCCTCTGTCAAAAGAGCGGGGCAAGGAGAAGATGATCCAAAAGATCTCTGAAAACGCGCTCCGATTTCTGGAAAAGCGGCCATACAACGTCAAAATCTATCTGATCCACGGCCTGGATAAGAACAAGCGGCAGGTGGAGGCGGTCTATACCCGGTTTATGGAGGGTTTTGAAAAGCTGGGCATCGAAAATTACCGGGTGATCCGAAACCGGATCTGGCCAACCGTGGCCAATCTGAGCGGCCCCGAAGCCTATGCATTCGCGGTCTACGGGGAAGAGCGGCCCCTCGAATGACCCCGCCGAAGAAAAAGGGCCTGACCGTCATCACCACCCACACCAATGCGGACTTCGACGCGATGGCCTCCATGCTCGCGGCCCAGAAGCTCTACCCTGATGCGCTGGTGGTCTTTCCCGGCTCCCATGAAAAGAACCTCCGCAACTTCTTTGTCCAGTCCATGGTCTATCTCTTCAACATGGCCGACATCAAGGAGATCGATTTTTCAGCCATCCAGCGGCTGGTGCTGGTGGACACGAGACAGCCGGGCCGGATCGGCCGCTTTGCCGAGATCGTGGAACGGCCCGATCTGGAGATCCACATCTACGACCACCACCCTTCCCTTCCCGAGGACATCCGGGGCCAATACGAGGTGCAGGAGCTGGTGGGGGCCACGGTAAGCATTCTTACCCGAATCATCCGGGAGAAGGCGATCGTCATCACTCCGGACGAGGCCACCATCCTGTGCCTCGGCATCTACGAAGATACCGGCTCCTTCACCTTCACCTCCACCACAGAGACCGATTTCATGGCCGCGGCCTTTCTGGTCTCCCAGGGCGCAAATCTGAGCATGGTCTCCAATCTGATATCGAGGGAGATCAGCCAGGAGCAGGTCTCCATCTTGAACGACATGTTTCAGGCCGCGACCCGCTACCATATTAAAGGTGTAGAGGTGATGGTCACCAGCGTCACCTCGGAGCGGTACATCTCTGATTTTGCCTTTCTGGTACATAAGATGGTCAAGATGGAGAATCTCAACTCCATCTTCGCGGTGGCCCGGATGGGCAACAAAGTCTATGTAGTGGCCCGGAGCCGGACTTCGGACGTGGATGCAGGCGCGATCATCCGTGCGCTGGGAGGCGGGGGCCATCCCTATGCCGCGTCCGCGACCATCAAGGAGCGGACCCTTGCCCAGGTGGAACAGCAGCTCCTGGATGTCCTGCACCAGACCCTCCGCTCCAGCAAAAGAGCCAACGATCTGATGTCCTCCCCGGCCATTTCGGCTGACCCGGATCTCTCCTGCGAAGAGGCCCGAAACCTGTTGACTAAATACAATGTCAACGCCCTTCTGGTGGTCGAAAAAGATCCGTCCGGAAAAGAGCGGCTGCTGGGCTATATCACCCGGCAGATCATCGCAAAGACCCTTTACCTGAATCTCAATCCCAAGGTCAGAGAGTACATGATGACGGAGCTGGGCACAGTGGGGCCCGATGCCGAGATCGGAGAGATCCAGGAGAAGATAATCGACAACAAGCAGCGGGTGCTCCCGGTGATGGAGGCGGATCGGATCATCGGAGTGATCACCCGCACCGATCTGTTGAATATTCTGGTGCAAGAATCCCGGTACAAGGGCGGGGATCTGCCCAACCCGTACAAAGAGGAGGTGAATGCCAGAACCCGGAATATCCTGCGCTTCATGCGGGAACGCCTGCCGGACCGGCTGATGGAGCTGATGAAGACCATCGGGGATGTAGGGGATGATCTCGGCTGCGGCGTCTTTGTGGTGGGCGGATTTGTCCGGGATCTCTTTCTTTTCCGAAAGAACGAGGACATCGACATCGTGGTGGAGGGGGACGGCATCGAGTTCGCGCGCACCTTTGCAAAGATGCAGGGGGTCAGAATCCACTCCCACGAGAAGTTCGGCACGGCCGTGGTGATCTTTCCGGACGGATTCAAGATCGACGTGGCCTCTGCCCGGCTGGAGCACTACCGGTTCCCGGCCGACCTGCCCACGGTCGAGATGAGTTCCATCAAGCTCGACCTCTTCCGGCGGGATTTTACCATCAACACCCTGGCGATCCAGCTCAACGAAAAGCGGTTCGGAACCCTCATCGACTTTTTTTCGGCCCAGAAGGACATCAAGGAGAAGGTTGTCCGGATCCTCCACAATTTGAGCTTTGTGGAGGATCCGACCCGGGTCTACCGGGCCATCCGGTTCGAGCAGCGCTTCGACTTCACCATCGGAAAGCTCACCTCGAATCTGATCAAGAATGTTGCCGAGATGGACTTCTTCCGCCACCTCAGCGGCCGGCGGATCTTTTCCGAACTCCGGTTGATTTTAGAAGAGGAGAACCCGGTCCCGGCCATCGGCCGGCTCGATGATTACGGGCTGCTGGCCATCCTCCACCCGAGTCTGAAGCGGGATAAGCATTTTGACGCCCGCCTCTCCGGGACAAAAAAGGTGATCGACTGGCACGACCTGCAGTTTACCGAGGAGCCCTTTCTCCGCTGGGTCGTCTACTTGGCGGCCCTCTTCCACGGATGCGATCCCAACAGCACCGAAGAGATCTGCGAGAAGTTGGAACTGGCTCCCCGTTACCGGAGCATCTTCACCGAGGAGCGGTTCGAGGCCATGCGCTGCCTCTACAGTATCAAGCGGGGGCTGCCCCTGGAAAACAGTGCCCTTTACCGGGCTCTTGTCCCTTTCCGGATCGAGATCACCCTCTACATGATGGCCGCAGCGGGCCAGCAGCGGACCAAAAGAGCCATCGCGCACTATCTCACCCGCCTCCGGTTCGTCGAGACCTCCATCCGGGGAAAAGACCTCAAATCCATGGGGCTCAAACCGGGGCCATTATACCGGGAGATCCTGGATGCGGTGCTCGAAGCCAGGCTCAACGGTCGCGTGAAGACCCGGAACGACGAGATCAACTTTGCCCGCAACTACACGGCCTGATCCTCGATCTTTTTCATGGCCGCTTCGATCTCCGATGCGATGGCCTCTGCGGCCGCGACCGGATCATCGGCATCCCGGATGGGACGGCCGATCACCAGATAGTCCGCGCCGTTTTCAATGGCCTTTGCAGGAGTAACCACTCTTTTCTGATCATCCCCCTCCCCTCTCCGAAGGGGCCGGATGCCCGGCGTCACCGCCAGAAAATCCGCGCCATAGGCCATTTTGATTCGGGCAGCCTCCAATCCGGAGCAGACCACTCCGGCACAGCCCGCGTCCTTTGCCATACTCGCCCGCTTCATCACCAGCGCCGAGAGATCCTTTGCATAATCATCCCGGAATCCGGCCATCGCGATGTCTGCGGCCGAGACGCTGGTGAGAACCGTAACGCCGAGAACCCCGACTTTCCCATCCGCGCCTCTGACTGCGGCTCTCAGCATCTCCTGGTTCTCTCCGCAGTGAACCGTGGCAAGGGCGACATCCAGATCGGCAACCCGCCTCATTGCCCGGCGGACGGTCTCGGGGATGTCGTGGAGTTTGAGGTCGAGAAAGACACGGGCTTTGCCTTTTTGATTGATACTGCGGATGATGGCAGGCCCGGCCTGGATGAAAAGCTCCAGGCCGACCTTGAACATGCCGACATGATTGGAAAGGCGGTCGATCCATTTTTCCGCGTCCTCCTGGGAGGGGACATCCAGGGGGAAGATGATCTTGTGATGGCTCTGTTTCATCGGTTCATTCCTTTGGCTCTTTGGGATTCTAATCGTTTCCGGATGTTCTCCGGATGTCCCTACTATAAATTTTTTTTATTCCCGATGAAAGAATTTTTCTGAAGCCGTCAGAATAGCGAGGATATCCATTTTTGATACAGGATAAGGCTATCCGTTGCCTGACATTAAAATCGCCATTCTTCCATCGGAGCCAAAAAATGTGACAGGCATAGTTTTTGCAAATGTACATTTAGCTTTGGCTTTCCTGCCTACGGAAGCCTCTTTTCCGTCTCTATGATCCAAAAAGGGGTTTTTGCTTGACAGGGAAGCCCCTTATTATCTATAGTCCAAATAGGATTTTATTGATTATAATTGGGATTCATTAGATTTATTCAAACGTAGAAACAACGGAATTTTTGGTCTGAAACAAGGATGATAAAGGAGGTTTCGATGATGGTAAAGGCATTTCGGTATTTCACCGGATTGATGCTGTTGGTAATGGCGATGGCGGTATCCATTCCGGCACAAGCACAGGAAGCTTTTTATTTCGAACAGACGCCTGCGCCTGATACAACAATTCAGCAGAATTCGCTATATCAATTTACACCACCGCTTGTATGCGATGAGACGCAGACCGATTGTTCCCAAGGGTATAATTGGAGCTGGAATTTAGATCAGGATCCTTATCCGGAATGGTTGACATTCAATGCGGATGGTCAGGGAACACTGACCGGAACCCCTACCAATTCAGATGTAGATGAAACCTATACAAACATACGGATTTTTGCCAAAAATATTGCCACCGGTGCGGTCGCCCAACTTGATCCTTTCAGCATCACCGTAGAAGATTTAAATGATCCCCCGGAGACTTTATCAACATTCGCTCCTCCTTCGGCTACAGAGGACAAAAATTACAGCTACAGCATCAGAGTGCAGGATATAGATGGTGATGCATTGACCATACAGCCCACGACAACTCTTCCGAATTGGCTTACTGCTGACGGAGGTGGAAGCTGGTCTTTCAATCGGGTAACCGATTCGGATACGATTTGGGAATTGACACTAACAGGTACCCCGAAGAATGCTGACGTAGGTACGGCAGATGTGGGATTCACCATTGATGACAGCAGGGTGACAGATGCGGAGCTTCTCACCTTGACCGGAACAATCCAGGTGAAAAACAGCAATGATGCACCTACAGCAGCCGACATCCCTTCGAGAACGGTTCCGGAGGGGCTGTACACAGAGACGATCTATGTAACGGACGTAGACCAAATGGTCGATACCACCGAGGATGTGAACATTGTTGCTGCAACACTCGATCTGCCGGACTGGTTATTTGATCCGGATACCGGAGAAGCTTTAATCACAAAGACCCCACCCGCTGCAGGAGAGACACAATATACCTTTGTTCTGGAAGGAACAGCAGGGAATTACGATGTGGGCGAGTATACGATCAGCATCCAGTTCATCGATAACAGCGGCGCAACAACTACCGTCTCCTATCCCCTGACGATTACGAATGTCAACACCGCCCCCACCCTTACCGGTGTACAGGATGGCCAGACCCTTACCGCCTTTGAGGATGATGATTCCTTTGCTTTGACGGTCGCTGCATCGGATATCGATATCAATGTAGCAGGAGAGCCGGCAGATGACCTCATCTTCAGCATCACGAATCAACCTTCATGGACGAGTTTCAATCCATCTACGACCGAACCGACAACTTATATCCTCAGCGGAAAACCGGCAAATAAAGACGTCGGTACTTACAGTGACATCACCATCACCGTAAGTGATGGTACGGAAAATGTCAGTCGAACCTTCAGTATTCAAGTGGAAAACACCCCTGATCCTCCGTCTATTGTCGAAGCGACCGTCCCGGCTGCCACGGAGGATGACAGTGCCTATACCCATACTTTCGCGGCAACAGATCCCGATTTAGAGATTACCGGCATCACTGAAAGCCTGACCTTTGAACTTGTTTGGCCGAATACGCAGCCCGCTTGGCTCACCTTTACCAACGATGGTGTCAGTGAAGATAATGTTGCCAGGGCGACTTTAGCAGCCAGCACCGCACCGCTCAATGCAGACGTCGGGACGATCAGAGGCGTAAAGCTGAAAGTGACGGACAGTTCCGGCCTCTCCGACACCTATACATTCGATTTTGTGGTAGAGAATACCAATGACAAGCCGACCATCAGCGGAACACCGGCGACTACGGTCAAAGAGGATACGCTCTATGCTTTCAAACCGACAGCAAACGACGACGATCTGAAGATTCCCAACAGCACGGAAAAGCTCACGTTTTCAATCAGTTATACAACATCTGAAGGCCAGACGGCCACCAATATACCCTGGGCAGCCTTCAACACAGAAACGGGCGAATTGTCAGGAACTCCCGGAAATGATGACGTAGGTGTCTATTCCAATATCGAAATCAAGGTGACCGACAACAGCGAAGCAAAGGCTCTGTTGCCGGCTTTTTCGATTACGGTTCAACCTGTCAATGATCCCCCCGTGATCAGTTGTACGACGCCGCCGCGAGTGGATGCCATCGATCCGGCCACCGAAACCGTGGGTGCCGGAGAAGCCCTTACCTTTCAACCGGTTGTAGAAGATATCGATTTCGATTTGGAAGGAAACAAGGACGAACTCTTCTTTTATCTCGACTCGCAGCCCTCTTGGATCCATATCGATACCAGTACGGGAAAATTGACGAACCTTCAGAATCGGCCGGCGCTGGATAAGGTTGGCGAATACAATATGGTCCTCAATGTATCCGATGGAAATCCCGACGGTACGGCCTCCTGCGAATTCATCATTACGGTTGCTGATTTCACCATAGAGCCGGGCGATCTCGATAGTTATGATGGGGTCACGCTCAATGATGTCATCCTTGGTCTACAGATGATGGCCGGCCTCCCCGTCTATGTTTACATGGATGCGGATGTCAATGGTGACGGCGTGATCGATATGGTTGAGATTCTTTATGATCTTCAGGTGATCAGCGAGATTCGTTAACCGATCCAATAACCATTAGTATTCCGGAGCCTGTGGAACTTCTCCGCAGGCTCCCGCATAATTAAAAATGGCCTGCCCCGGGAAAAATTATCGGGTGCAGGCCATTTTGCGTTAAGGGCTCTGTTTCTTTTTGCGGCGGAATCGTAGAATGAGTGAAGAAACTATTAGAGGAACCTTGCCGCCCCCACCATCTCGACAAAACCCTCCTGTGGAATCTGTTCCCAGGGACTCGACGGCGAAAACTGTAGCGTAGCAGACACATCCGATGAAAAGACCTTCCCCGAATGGAGTTCCGGATCTTTCAGGCGATACTTGAACTCCTCCCCCAGATCCAGAATCAGATCCACCCGGTCATTCTCCTCCTGAATCTCCACCATCAGAAATGGCCGCACTTTCCCATACCCTTTGAGATATCTTTTCCCGTCCCTGCCCTCATAGACCTCGATCACCGCATTCTCAACCGGAACCGCTGTACCATCCGGTGCGGACAGAAACGCCCTCTCCACCAGATATTCCCCGGCCTGAAACGGAACCCACTGTCTGGATGAATTCATGGCAAGCCCCCTTTACATTGTTTTCGATGCCAAACCTCTAAACATTCACGACCATCGTTCTCTATTGTAAGAGATCATGCGGAGATTGTCCAATTTCCGGCCGCAGACACAGATGGCCCTTTCCCCTTCCATGAAAGGGTCTCTATTCGAGGTTGACGATGTAAAAAAATAGGTGCATAGTGATAAACATCATGGCGGTCTTCAATGTGACCATACATGAGAAAAAATGAGAAGACCGGAAAATTCGATTTCTAAGGATTGAAATTATGACGATCAATGAAAACTATATTGGCAGCGATTTTGAAGATTTCTTGGAAGAAGAAGGGATTCTTCAGGAGGTCACAGAGGCATCCATCAAGCGGGTTCTGGCGTACCAGATCAGACAGGAAATGAAAAACAAGGGACTTTCCAAGGCCGCCATGGCAAAAAAGATGAACACGAGCCGCCCCTCGTTAGACCGCCTGCTAAACCCTGATAATGCCGCTGTAACCTTGAATACGATGACAAAAGCGGCATCAGCGCTGGGAAGAAGGTTGAAAGTAGAGCTTGTATAAGCGCACAACCGGCTGTGTTGAAACAAGTGTCAACGCCGACCTGAAAATGCCCAAAAACGGGCGGTTTGAAAATGCAAATTACGAGATAAACTCACATTCTTCCCCTCCCTTCGATTTATACCATATTCATCCATATTCTTCTTTTTTCTCCCCATTCCTTCCCACCCTGAATTGTTTCTTTCCTGATCCGCATTCATCCGGCATCCTTGGGGCTGAAAGGAGACTGCCGATGGCGCAAAGATCAAAAGGGTCCAAATGCAGGAACTGCGGCGACATTTTCAACCCTGATCACCGCAATGTGGGCCGGCAGGCCTGTTGTATCAAAGACGAGTGCCGCAAGGCCAACAAGGCTGAAAGCCAGAAGCGCTGGCTGAATAAGCCGGAAAACCGGGATTATTTCCGGGGAAAGCAGAATGTCGAACGGGTCCGCCGGTGGCGCGAAAAGAACCCTGGCTACTGGCTCGAAAAGAGTCCTGAGCCCTCGGGCACGTCACAAGATCCCTTGGAAGAAAAACCTGTAGTAAATCAACCGGTTGCATCAACGATTTCCTCACCGGTAAAAGATGCGTTACAAGATTCCTTGTCGGTCCAATGTGCTGTTCTGACAGGGCTTATCATCCAGTTAAGCGGGTGTGCGTTACAAGATGATATTGCAATGTGATCCCCCGTCTGCAACAATTGGGCAACGATGTACTCAACCCCTCTTGTCCGCAGAAAGGAGAACCTGATCGGATAGATCTACAAGTGTTGGCATTTCTATTACTACTTTGGTACTTTAAGACGTAAGCGATTGATTTTGTTGAATAAATACTTAATTGTAACATTCGGATATTTGTAATAAAATCAGCAGGTTATTTGCTGTTATATCAAAGCTATATGCTCAGAATGCCTCTGGTGTAGAAATTTATTTGCATTTCAAACTGTTATCATAAATTGCCAAGCCTTTAACCCTATGCGTCTCCTTTCTATACGCCCATCTCATACTTGTAAAAACTCAGCGGCAGTATGAGTTATCAATCGGGGGAAAGGAAATCAAAAGGAAATTTATATTCCTTATCCACCCTTACTTTCTTTAAGTAGTTTTACATATTCATTTCTATCCAATGGGCACTCTAACAATCTATCAAATTGGTCAACATTTATCTGCAACTGCTTTGCCATAGATTTATAGGTTTTTCTTGGAATAGGCTTTCTTCCTTTGGGAATGGTTATTCGTGCAGCTTTTTTCCCTTCAAGATTAAACCAACCATTATATTCTTTACCTTTTCTAAAATTAATATCTAATTTATTTTCACAGACCTTTTTCACATCCTTGGTGTCAAAGTTTGCATTTTTCATCAATCATTCAATAATAATTTTTTAAAATATTGTTTTATACTCAGCCAATCCTCTGTAAAATCATCATCTTCCATAAGATCTTTATATAATGACTCAATTTCATCCTTAAGATTATCAACAGCTTCTATTTCATCATCTCCATAACCATAAAGCATTGATAAATCAAACGGCCTTGCAATAAATCCTTCATCATCCGGTTCAACCACTACATCAATTGGAAAAGAAAGATTATAATCAATTAATCTTGAAATTTTAATATATTCTTTTTTGTGATTTTTTTCTTTCTCTGAAGACGCAATTTCTTCTTTAAGAGCAAGGAAATTCTTCTTAGCTACAGAAGGATATATATCAGAAGGATCTATACTTGCAGAATAGTCGAAAGACATTTTCCCACTTGATAAAAATGTAGAATTCTGTTTGTTTGCTTTGTTAAATGACATAATATTATTTGGCACGGCGGCTTTTCCAAGACTATCAAACATCATTTCCTTACCCTTTTGTTTTGTTTATCTCGTTTATTTTGTCGTCTAACCAATCTCGAATTTTTACAGCAGTGGAAAAATTCATTATCAATGATGATTGAATTACTCTTACAAAGTTACTATCAAAATCTAACTCCTCACTTTCTGCTATTATCTTTTGATTCTCAATATCAACATCATAATTTACTAATTTCGGAACAGAGGGTCTCTCTGAAAAAAAATGTAATTGTATATCACCATTTTCCGAAAAAATACCTCCATAAACCCCATTGACATACATGTCCTTTAAATCATTGGGAATTATGTATTCTATTCGAAACTTATTATCCTTTTGAAGTTTTTTTGACGGTTTATCGTTCTTCTGTTTCATCGTTTTGCCTATCCCTTGCAGATATGTGTATCCTGATTGTCAAACAATTTATCTTACTAAATCTTTCAGATGTCAATAAAATCATTCCGGCAGACCGCTCCCAAGAAGACAAGAGAACTATCGTTATCGTAAGCTTTAAAGGATCTCTTGAAACCCCAGAAGTCCGAGAGTATCTTCAATGATCAAGGTGACGAACTCCAAGAGCTAAAAAAGGGGGCTATGTGGGGGATAGAAACGCATACCATTTTGTGGTGACGTCCGTGGGGGCCGACGGCAGCGAGAGCCATCCGGTAAAAAGGGGGGCTTGATCATAAGATCGGCCAGTTTCCGGCTAACCCCTTTCTGTAGATCAAGGCGATAGGAACGCCAGAGGCTCGAAGATTAGGCAGGTGGCCGAACTTATGAAAAGACCCAGAAAGAACTTACAGTAAAAAAACCGTAAACCCTTGATTTCCTGGTGCCTGGGGCGGGAATTGAACCCGCACGAGGTCAAGCCTCAAGGGATTTTAAGTCCCTTGCGTCTACCTGTTCCGCCACCCAGGCATCTCCATTTTTTCTATTCACTATTACCCCTTGCAACCCATCTTGTCAAGCCGTCTTCATGGATGAATCTCTTTTCTTCCCCCAAAAATGGGAGATATCCCGATAGAATCGGGCATCTCCAAAAAAAGGTTTGACAAGGCTATCCCGAAGCTGTTAAACAGGGGCTGAGATTAAAATACGAATTTTTTACGGAACCCAATGAACTTTATCGGCCTTATCAACCTTATTAGCCTTATTATCCTCCTCGTCGTAGGGATTCTCCTCTGCGTCGAGGACAAAGGGTTGATTATGGCCTTCTGACATTTTGCACCATCTGGAATCAGAAAATCCGTTATCAGCCCGAAAAGGCCGATAACGGATTTTTTTTTGCCGAATTTCATAACACAGAGCAGGGAGACCGATGAAAAGCGACAGCGTAAAAAAAGGGATCGAGCGGGCGCCGCACCGGGCGCTCTTCAAGGCGATGGGCTATACCGACGAGGAGATCGGCCGGCCTCTGGTCGGGATTGCCAATGCCTTCAACGAGGTCATTCCGGGCCATGTCCATCTGGATAAGGTGGTGGATTCGGTCAAGGCCGGAGTCTATATGGCCGGGGGCACGCCCATGGAGTTCGGCGTCATCGGGGTCTGCGACGGGATAGCCATGAACCATGTGGGGATGAAGTACTCTCTGGGGAGCCGGGAACTGATCGCGGACTCCATCGAGGTGATGGCAACGGCCCACGGCTTCGACGCGCTGGTGATGGTCCCCAACTGCGACAAGATCGTGCCGGGGATGCTCATGGCCGCAGCCCGCCTCGATATTCCGACCATCGTGGTCAGCGGCGGGCCCATGCTGGCCGGATACCATCCCAAAAAGGGCAAGGTCGATCTCATCTCGGTCTTCGAGGCCGTTGGCGCAGTCCGTTCAGGCAAAATGTCCGAGGCAGAACTCTGCGAGATCGAGGATGCAGCCTGCCCCACCTGCGGCTCCTGCTCCGGGATGTTCACCGCAAACTCCATGAACTGCCTGACCGAGGCCATCGGTCTGGGCCTTCCCGGAAACGGAACAATCCCTGCGGTGATGGCGGCCCGGTTCCGGCTGGCCAAAAGAGCGGGACAGCAGATCGTCCGACTCATTCAAGAGGGAATCACGCCGAGCAAGATCATGACGCCGCAAGCCTTCGGCAACGCACTGGCCGTGGATATGGCGCTGGGGTGCTCCACCAATACGGTGCTCCACCTGACGGCCATCGCAGAGGAGGCCGGCGTCGAAATCGATCTGAACCGGATCAACGAGATCAGCGGGAAAACCCCCCACCTCTGTTCCCTCAGCCCGGGCGGCGCGCACCATCTGGAAGACCTAGACAGGGCAGGCGGCATCCAGGCGGTGATGAAAATCCTTGCCGAAGCCGGGAAGATCGATTTGGATGCGATGACCGCAACCGGCAAATCCGTGGGAGAAAACCTTGCGGGGGTGACGGTTCTGGACTCTTCGGTCATCCGGCCGGTCGCAGAGCCGTACCATCAGCAGGGGGGGCTTGCGGTTCTCTTCGGCAATCTGGCCCCCGAAGGATGCGTGGTGAAGCAGTCGGCGGTCAGAGACGAGATGCTTCGCCACAAAGGGCCGGCAAGGGTATTCGATTCGGAGGAGGCGGCCACCGAGGCGATTCTGGCTGAAAAGATCGTCAAAGGGGATGTGGTGGTGATCCGGTACGAAGGGCCGAAAGGAGGGCCCGGGATGCGGGAGATGCTCACACCCACTTCCGCGATTGCGGGCATGGGGCTGGATGCGCATGTTGCGCTCATCACCGACGGCAGATTCTCCGGCGGAACCCGCGGGGCTGCAATCGGCCACATCTCGCCCGAGGCCATGCAGGGCGGTCCCATGGCAGCGGTCAGGGAGGGAGACACCATTGAGATCGACATTCCCGCCAAACAGCTTACCTTGCAGGTGGGAGATGACGAGATCCAAGAGCGGCTTGGGGGTTGGACAGCACCTGCGCCCAAAATCACCCGGGGCTATATGGCCCGCTATGCCCAGACAGTATCCTCGGCCAGCAGAGGCGCTGTGGTGACGGGAACCTGTACAAAGGAAGGGGAAACAGCATGAAAATGAACGGTGCGCAGATTCTGATGAAGGCGCTGAAGGACGAAGGGGTGGAGACCATCTTCGGATATCCGGGCGGCGCGGTCATCGACATCTATGATGAACTGGTCAAGACCGATATCCGGCATGTTCTGGTCCGGCACGAACAGGCCGCGGTTCATGCCGCGGACGGCTACGCCAGGGCCAAAGGCAGGGTGGGCGTCAGCCTCGTGACATCGGGCCCCGGTGCGACCAATACAGTAACGGGAATTGCATCGGCCTACATGGATTCCATTCCCCTGGTGGTGATCACGGGACAGGTCCCAAAAACCCTCATCGGAAACGATGCGTTTCAGGAGGTGGACATCGTCGGCATCACCCGGCCCTGCACCAAGCACAACTATCTGGTGCAGAGCGCGGAGAGCCTGGCCGGAATCATCAAGGAGGCCTTTCATATTGCACGATCAGGACGGCCGGGTCCTGTGCTGGTGGACATTCCAAAGGATGTGGTCAAGGCCGTTATCGACTACAAAGCCCCGGGAAAGGTGAAGATGCGCACCTACAATCCCACCTACAATCCGAACCGCCGGCAGTTGCAGAAGGTGATCAAGCTCGTTGAAGAGGCCGAACGGCCCGTGATCTTTGCAGGCGGCGGAATCATTCTTTCCGAGGCATCAAAAGCGCTGACCGAATTTTCCAGAAAAGCCCAAATCCCCGTAACCGGCTCGCTCATGGGACTGGGGGGATTTCCCGGCTCCGATCCATTATGGCTGGGGATGCTGGGGATGCACGGAACATACCGGGCCAACATGTCGACCAGCGCCTGCGACCTGCTGATCGGCATCGGGGTGCGGTTCGACGACCGGGTCACGGGCAGGACCGACGCATTTGCGGCTCAATCCAAGATCGTCCACATCGACATCGACCCGACCTCCATCCGGAAGAACATCCCGGTCACCATCCCCGTTGTCGGGGACTGCAAAAACTCCCTGGACATGTTAAATGAAATGCTCGGCGACGCGGACCTCGGCGATCTCTTTGAACGGCGCAAACCCTGGTTCGATCAGATCGATGAGTGGAAGCGGGCCGGCCGCCTCGACTATGAACAGAAGGAGATCATCAAGCCCCAATTCGTGGTGGAGAAGCTCTACGAGATGACCGAGGGGAAGGCGATCATCACCACCGAGGTGGGCCAGAACCAGATGTGGGCCGCCCAGTACTACCACTTTGACCGGCCCGGCCACTTCATCACCTCCGGGGGACTCGGCTGCATGGGCTTCGGCCTGCCGGCCGCGATCGGCGCGCAGATGGCCTGCCCCGACAAGCTGGTGGTGGATATCGCAGGGGACGGCTCCATCCAGATGAACATCCAGGAGATGGCCACCGCAGTTCAGTGCTGCCTGCCGGTTAAGGTGGTGATTTTAAACAACGGCTATCTCGGTATGGTCCGGCAGTGGCAAGAGCTTTTTTATGACAAACGGTACGCCTGCACCTGCATGGAGCATGCGCCCGACTTCGTTAAGCTGGCAGAAGCTTACGGCGGCGTGGGGCTGCGGGCCACAAAGCCGGAAGAGGTGGAGACCGTTTTGAAGCAGGGTCTTTTCAACCACAATGACCGGCCCGTGATCATGGACTTTGCCGTTGACAAGGAGGAGTGCGTCTACCCGATGGTTCCCGCGGGCGCGCCCATCACCGAGATGCTGCTGGTATAAAAAAAGGGAGGTCGATCCATGCAGGAAGAAAAACATGTGCTCTCCATTCTCGTGGACAACCAGCCCGGTGTCCTATCCCGGATCTCGGGGCTCTTTTCGGGCAGGGGGTACAACATCGAAAGCCTCTGTGTCGCAGAGACCACGGAGACCGGGGTCTCCCGGATAACCATCGTGACACAGGCCAACACGCCCCTAGTGGAGCAGATCAAAAAGCAGCTCAACAAGCTGATCAACGTGCTCAAGGTGTTTGAGCTGACCGGCTCCCCTTATGTCCAGCGGGAGATGGCCCTGATCAAGGTATCGGCAAAGCCGGAAAGCCGGGCCGAGATTCTGCGGATCGTGGATATCTTCAGGTGCAAGGTGGTGGATGTGAGCCTGGATCACTACACCATCGAAGTGACCGGAGACGACGGAAAGATGAACGCGATACTGAAGATGATGGCCCCCCACGGGATCAAGGAGATTGCAAGAACGGGTATGATCGCGCTCTTTCGGGAGCCGAAGTAGAGATGGCCTTTGGCCGGTACAATATTCAATTATCTTAAAAAAGAGGAAAAGTTCAATGGCGCAGATCGATTTTGGCGGAGTTGTGGAAGAGGTCATTACCTCAGAGGAGTTCCCCCTGGACAAGGCCCGGGAGGTGCTTAAAAGTGAAAAGGTGGCCATTCTCGGCTACGGAGTTCAAGGGCCCGGACAGGCGCTGAACCTGAGAGACAACGGCATCGAGGTGGTGGTGGGACAAAGAGAGGGGAGCCAGTCCTGGGAAAAGGCGGTCGCGGACGGATTCGTGCCGGGAGAGACGCTCCTGCCGATAGAAGAGGCTGCAAAAGCGGCCACGGTCATCCAGTACCTGCTATCGGACGCGGGACAGGTGGCCATGTGGCCGAAGGTCAAAAAATGTCTGGATGAGGGCGATGCGCTCTACTTCTCCCACGGTTTCGGGATCGTCTACCGGGATCAGACCGAGATCATCCCGCAGGAAAATGTGGATGTGATACTGGTTGCGCCCAAAGGGTCGGGCCGCACGGTCCGCACCAATTTCCTGGAGGGCAGCGGCATCAACTCCAGCTTTGCGGTCCATCAGGACTATACGGGCCGGGCAAAGGATCGGGCCGTTGCATTAGGCATCGCGATCGGCTCCGGATACCTCTTCCCCACCACCTTTGAAAAGGAGGTCTTCTCGGATCTGACCGGGGAGCGGGGGGTCCTCATGGGATGTCTGGCCGGGGTGATGGATGCCCAGTACAAGGTGCTGCGGAAAAACGGCCACAGCCCCTCGGAGGCCTTTAACGAGACCGTTGAGGAGCTGACCCAGAGCCTCATCCGGCTGGTGGCCCAGAACGGGATGGACTGGATGTTCGGCAACTGCTCCACCACGGCCCAAAGGGGGGCACTGGACTGGGCCCCCAAGTTCCGGGATGCGGTCGCGCCCGTGTTCGAGAATCTCTATGAGAGCGTAAAGACCGGCAAGGAGACGGCCCGGGTGCTTTCAGCCAACAGCACATCCGACTACCGGGAGAAGCTGAACAAGGAACTCGACGAGATCGGGAACTCCGAGATGTGGCAGGCCGGCAAAAAGGTCCGATCGCTTCGGCCCGAAAACCGAAAAGCTTAAAAAAAAGAAAAGGGAGAATATAAAATGGAACCGGTTTACCTTTATGACACCACGTTGAGAGACGGAACCCAGGGGGAGAACATAAACTTTTCCGCACAGGAGAAGATCAAGATCGCCCGGCGCCTGGATGCGTTCGGGTTCCACTACATCGAGGGTGGCTGGCCCGGTTCCAACCCCAAAGATCAGGAGTTCTTCGAGCTGGCACGGCAGGAGGATTTCCAGAATGCAAAACTGGTCGCCTTCGGGGCCACCCGAAAGCCGGGAGTCCGGGCAGCCGAAGACGGCAACCTCCGGGCATTGATCAACAGCGGAACCCCTGCTGTCGCGGTCTTCGGCAAGACCTGGGATCTGCATGTCGATCTTCTGGGAACCACGATGGACGAGAACCTGGCCATGATCCGGGATACGGTGGCCTTTCTGAAGGCAAAGGGCAAGGAGGTGATCTACGACGCGGAGCACTTCTTCGACGGATACCGGGACAACCGGGAATACGCGCTGAAGACATTGAAAACCGCGGCCGACGCGGGCGCGGAATTCATCGTCCTCTGTGACACCAACGGCGGGACCCTCTCCTTCGACCTGGAGAGCGCGCTTGCAGATGTCTCGAAGTTCTTTGCAGTGGAAAACCGCGGTTTTGATGTCCGCCTGGGCATCCACACCCACAACGACTGCGGCCTTGCAGTGGCCAACACCATCTCGGCCGTCCGTTCGGGCGCGGTCATGGTGCAGGGAACCATCAACGGCTACGGCGAGCGGTGCGGCAATGCGGATCTGACAACCATTGTTCCCATTCTTGCAGCCAAGATGGGCATCCCCTGCGTGACCGAGGAGAACCTGGCAAAGCTGAGGCGTCTCTCCCGGTTCGTGAGCGAGACCGCGAACATGATCCCGCTCAACAGCCGGCCATTTGTGGGCAGGAGCGCATTCGCGCACAAGGGCGGCATCCATGTGAGCGCGATCCGCAAAGATACCCGGGCCTACGAGCAGATGGACCCGGAGATGGTGGGCAATCAGCGCCGGGTGCTGATCTCGGATCTCTCCGGCAAGAGCAATGTGGAGTACAAGGCCCGGGAGATGGGGATAAAGATCGGCGGAAACGGTGTGGACAGCCGCGGGATCGTCTCCCGGATCAAAGAGATGGAGCAGGAGGGGTATCAGTTCGATGTGGCTGACGGCTCTTTCAAGGTACTGATGGAGAAGCTGACGGACCAATTCGTCCCCACCTTCGATCTGGAGTCCTTCCGGGTCACCATCGAAAAGGACAAAGACAAGCCCTGCTCGGCCCACGCCACCATCAAGATATCGGTAGGGGACCAGCAGGAGATCACCGCGGCCGAGGGGATGGGCCCCGTAAGCGCACTGGACAACGCTTTAAGAAAGGCGCTGGCCAAATTCTACCGGGGCATCGACGCGATGCACCTGGTCGACTTCAAGGTGCGGGTCATCGACGGCCGCGTCGGGACAGCAGCCAAGGTCCGGGTGCTCATCGAATCGAGGGATGAAGACCGGATCTGGAGCACCATCGGCGTCTCCGAAGACATCATCGAGGCGAGCTGGCAGGCACTGGCCGACAGCTTCCAGTACCGGCTCAATGCGCCTGAGATGGAACAGGAACAGCAGGTTACGAAAGAGCGGAAGGTCGGATAGGCAATTGCAGAACCATTATCATCGGAAATCGAACAGAATCGAGGGATTCATGAAGACCAAAGGAGTCGTACACGCCGCGGGACAGAGGCCCCCCAGCCGAGTCCTGCGGCCCATGCTTTGGAAATTGCACCTGTATTTTCAAACTTTTTGAAAAAACCAACAAAATCGATAACCAGACAGAATAAAACAGGAGCGATCCCATGAGCAACGACAGAGTCTATATCTTCGACACCACATTGAGAGACGGCGAGCAGTCCCCGGGCGCCAGCATGAACACCGGCGAAAAGCTGCGGCTGGCCACCCAGTTGGAGAAGCTGGGGGTGGATGTGATCGAGGCCGGCTTTCCCGCGGCCTCCGAGGGCGATTTCGAGGCCGTATCCCGGATCGCGCAGAAGCTGACCCAATGTGAGGTCGCAGGGCTGGCCCGGGCATCCAAGCATGACATCGACAGGGCCTGGGGCGCGGTCCAGCACGCGGCAAAGCCGAAGATCCACACCTTTATCGCGACATCCGACATTCACTTGGAATACAAGCTGAAGATGAGCCGGGAGGAGGTGCTGAAAAACGCGGTGGAGGCCGTGAAGTATGCCAAATCCTTCACCGACAGCGTGGAATTCTCCGCGGAGGACGGCTCCCGCAGCGACCGGGATTTTCTGTGTAAAATCTTCGGCGCTGCCATCGAGGCCGGGGCCACCGTGGTCAACCTGCCCGACACCGTAGGCTACGCAATCCCCTCCGAGTTCGGCGAGCTGGTCAGGTATGTCATTGAGAACACCCCGAACATGCATAAGGCGATCTTGAGCGTCCACTGCCACAACGATCTGGGGCTGGCCACGGCCAACACCATCGCCGCGATCAGCAACGGCGCGAGACAGGCCGAAGTGACCATCAACGGCATCGGGGAGCGGGCCGGCAACACCTCTCTGGAGGAGGTGGTCATGGCCATCCACACCCGGGGCAACTACCTGCCGGTGAACACCAATATCCAGACACAATACATCCACCCCTCCAGCCGGCTGGTGAGCATGATCACCGGCATGATGGTGCAGCCGAATAAGGCCATTGTGGGGGCCAACGCGTTCGCGCACGAGGCCGGCATCCACCAGGACGGGATGCTGAAAAACCCCATGACCTACGAGATCATGCGCCCCGAGACCGTGGGCCTGAACCGGAGCACCCTGGTGCTGGGGAAGCATTCGGGCCGCCATGCCCTCCGCTCCCGGCTCAAGGATATGGGCTACGACCTGTCGGACGAGGAGCTGAAGATGGTCTTCGAGCGGTTCAAGGATCTGGCCGACAAGAAGAAGCATGTGGTGGACGAGGATCTGGAAGTCATCGTCACCGAGGGGATTCTCCGCATCGCGGACATATTCAAGCTGGAATACATCCACGTCACCTGCGGCAACACGGTGATGCCGATGGCCAGCATCAAGATGTCGATCAACGGACGTTCGGTAAAAGACGCGGACTACGGCAACGGCCCCATCGACGCGGCCTTCAACGCGATCGCAAAACTGACGGGTGCGGAGTCGGAGCTGCTCCGGTTCTCGGTCTCGGCCCTGACCGGCGGCACCGATGCCCAGGGCGAGGTGACTGTGCGGCTGCGTGAGAACGGGCTGATGGCCCTGGGAAAAGGGGCCGATCCGGACATCATCACCGCAAGCGCAAAAGCCTATATCAACGGGCTCAACCGGCTGGAGTATCTGAAAACGCATCCGGTGGAGACGAGGGAGATGCTGTAGATCTTTTTGCCTTGCGCTTTTTCCTGTTCCCCCCTCTCTCTTTTGAAGGGGGAATTTCCCATTCCTCACAAATTCATTTCGGCACGAGATATGACCGAATCAGAGATGAAGAAGAAAATTCCAGAATTTGCAAATGAGGCTGAAGAGCGCCTTTTCTGGCAGAAGAACGATTCTTCAGATTACCTGGACTGGTCAGACGCAGAGGAAGCTGTCTTTTCCAAGTTGAAACCGACAACCCGGACCATCTCGATCCGTCTTCCGGAATCAATGATTGAAGATCTGAAATTATTGGCAAACAAACGGGATGTTCCATACCAGTCACTGTTGAAGATATTTCTTTCCGAACGCATCGATTCTGAATTGCGTTATTGATCCAGACCGTTGCAAATTGTATCCATATTATTCCTGTAGATGATCTAACAGTTGAAATGTCCGATGAGATAAGAAAGATATTTTCAAAAAACAAGGAAGACGAAGGCGTCGGGCTTCCTTCGGTATGTTCTGCACACCCCTTTGTCGTTGCGGCGGCACTGGAACATGCCCGAAAGCTGAACCGGGTGGCCTGTCTGGAGTCCACAGGGCAGCAGGTCAACCAGTATGGCGGCTATTCGGGAATTGATCCGGAAAAATTTGCAGAACATGTCCGGCAGACGGCGGAGAAGGCAGGTCTTGGGCCGGATCAGGTGGTTTTGGGAGGAGATCACCTCGGGCCTGGACCCTGGCGCTCCGAGACCTCGGATGCGGCCATGGCAAAAGCCTTTGAACTGATCAGAAAGTGCGTCCGTGCGGGCTATCGAAAGCTGCATCTGGACCCGAGCATGCCCTGCCGGGATGATGTGCGCGACGGACGCCCCTATATTTCCGTGGAGACCATCGCCGAAAGAACGGCTTCCCTTTGTGCGTGCGCTGAAGGGGCCGCGGCCTCATCTCCGAACCCGAATGCACAGCTTCTATATGTTGCAGGGACAGAGGTTCCCCTGCCCGGCGGAGAGCCGGAAGAGAGTGCCGATATTCCCGCCTCTTCTGCGGCAAAGACGGAAGAGACCATCGGCCGATTGCAGGCGGCTTTTGCCGGAAGAGGACTCGAATCCGCATGGAATCGCTGTGTGGCCATTGTTGTACAGACCGGCGCGGCTTTCGGACCGGAAACCATCTGGGAGTATGACAGCCAAAAGACCAGTGATCTCAAGGCGTTGATCCAAAAAACCGATCATCTGGTCTACGAAGCCCATTCCACGGATTATCAGAGCCGGAAGGCCCTCGGGCAGATGGTGCGGGATCATTTTGCCATTCTCAAGGTCGGACCGAATCTGACCTTTGCCATGCGGGAAACCCTTTTCGCGCTTGAACAGATTGAACGGGAATTCTTAGGGAATCGCCGGGGGTTGGACTCTTCCGATCTTTCCCAAATGATGCTGGAGGTGATGACCGCGGACCGGACCCACTGGCAAAACCATTATCACGGCTCCCCGGAAGATCTGCGGTATCTGTTGACCTATGGCTTCAGCGATCGGATTCGCTATTACTGGTCAAATCCCCGGATCGCAGGGGCCGTTGCAAAGCTGTTTGACAATTTGACCCAATACGGAATTCCACTGCCGCTTCTCAGCCAGTATCTGCCGGCCCAGTATGAAGCGATTCGGGAAAGGCGTATCCCTTGCACTCCGGGATATCTGGTGAAGCGTAAGATCATGGAGGTGCTGGACCGCTACACGGATGCCTGCTGCGATCCTGTTGAAGAGCGGAGATGATCGATCCTCTTTCCGATTGAGATGACCCCATCCCGTCTGTAAAAAAAAGCCCCTTCTCCACATTCCGCGGAAAAGAGGCTTTTTCATTTCCAAAAGGGCACAGCCCCTGCCGCGCCCTTTGTAAAACCGCCGGTAACGACCCTTCAGATCTTCCGGACCTACATATCCTCATGCTCCGGATGGAAGACCCATACATCCTTCAGGTCGTCATGCAGGTAGGTCCGCTCCTTGGGGCCGAGGATACCCAGGGAGAGCGCAAGAATGGTCCAGAAATGGATCACGCCGTAGTGCCCCTCATAGTGCTCGCTCAGCTCATGGATCTGCGCGTGGCAGTTGTGGCAGCCCGCGATGATGTAATCGGCCTTGGTCGCCTTGACCTGATCATCCTTGACCTTGCCGTACTTGAGGCGCTGCTCTTTGAATCCGGACTGGAGAAAGCCTCCGCCTCCGCCGCAGCAGAAGTTGTTGGACCGGTTCGGATGCATGTCGATGAAGTTCTCCTCGCCGACTACCGCCTTGATGGCATACCGGAAATCATCTGCAATCGCGTCCCCATAGGACTTGCGGACGATCTGGCACGGGTCCTGAACCGTGAACTTGATCTTCAGATCCTTGTTCCAGTCTGAGGAGGGCTTCAGTTTCCCCTCCCGAATCCACTTTGCATAATACTCGTAGATGTTCTTGACGACGAGATTGGTCTCGATGTTGAATTTTTTCAGTCCTGCCAGGACTGCAAAGGTGACATGCCCTCACTCGGTGTTGAGGTACGTTTTGCACCCCAATGACTCGGCCTGCCCGATGGTGGTCCGGGTGATGTGCTCCCAGCCCTGGTCATCGGCCATGAAGAGGCAGTAGTTCTCCCCTGCCCATCCTTTGGAGCCGTATGTCCAATCGACGCCGGCCAGGTGGAGGATCTTCCAGAGGGGCGTCATCTCGTCCGGCTCGGTAACCGGCTCACGGGAGTTCTGGTTCAGGAAGAACTCCGCACCCTGCTTGTCGATCGGGGCCTCCATATCCTTGAATTCGGGCTGGGCCTCCTGGTACTCCTCCAGCACATCTTCGACCACAAACTGGAAATCCTCGGAGCTTGCGCCCATTGCGCTCAGGCTATCGTTCTGCAGCGCCATGTTGCACGATCCCAGAATTCCCTTGGGACGCTCGTCCCTGGGGCGCTGCTGACGCGTATAGAAGGTGAGCTGCGGGATGTTGATCTTCATGGGGCAGGCGTAGATGCACCGCTGGCACATGGTACACATCCAGGGCCAGTCAGATTTGAGGATCTCCTCGTCCATGCCGAGGGCCGCCATCCGCAGAAACTTTCTCGGGTCCATTCCCTCCAGACCGGTTGCGGGGCATCCCGATGAACAGAGCCCGCAGGTCAGGCAGAGGTTGAGGTTCCCCCCCTCGGGCAGAAGTTCGGCAACCTTGTCTTTCAAGCTGCTCCTTTTGCCCTTTTTTATTTTAATTGCTTCGTCAGCCATAATGTTTTTCGTTCCTCCTGAAAAAAATACTTCCTATGGACAAAGGCTTAAAAGCCTTGTAATGAATCTATATCGCTCTTATACCTGGGGCCGAGGTGAGAGTCCGCCCCGCTCCACGATCTCGGGAACCTTCTCCTCCCACTCGATCGCCATGACGTGAAAGCCCCGCACCCCCTCGCACTCCTTGAGGCGCTGGATCGACTCCACGCAGATGTCGATTCCCTCCTGGGCCTGCTTCTCCTTGGGCACGCCCTGGAGCCGCTTGATCACCTCGTCGGGAACGTCCATGCCGGGGACCCGGTTCTTCATGTATTTGGCCATGCCCACGGACTTCATGGGGGTGAGGCCGGCCATGATGCAGGTCTTCTCGTGCAGCCCTCTCTCCCGGACCCCCTTCATCCACTCCTCGAACTTTTCGAGGTTGTAGATGCACTGGGTCTGGATGAACTCCGCGCCGGCCGCGATCTTCTTGGCCAGACGGGGAACCCGGATCTCGAAAGGATCGGCAAAGGGGTTGGCGGCCGCGCCCACGAACATCTTGGGCGGCTTCTTGAGGTCGTCGCCGCCCAGGAACTTGCCCTCGTCTCTCATCATCCGCACCACCTGGAGCAGTTGCATGGAGTCGAGGTCGTGGACGTTCTGACCCTGTGGGTTGTCCCCGAAGCTCTGGTGGTCTCCGGAGAGGCAGAGCATGTTGTTGATGCCGAAAGCCGCGGCCCCGAGGATGTCGCTCTGCAGCGCGATCCGGTTCCGGTCTCTCGTCACCATCTGAAGCACCGGCTCCAGGCCCATCAGCTTCAGCTTGATGCACGCGGCCAGGGAGCAGAGGCGGGTGACGGAGGTCTGGTTGTCGGTGATGTTGATCGCGTCCACATGGTCTTTGATCAGATTCGCCTTTTTTTCCACATCCTCCATGTCGGTTCCCCGGGGAGGGCCGCACTCCGAGGTTACCGCGTAATGCCCTGCGGCAAAAATCTTCTCCAGTTTGCTGTCGGTCTTCACGCTCATGACTGCACATCCTCTCTGACGACTTTTCGGGGTCCGCCGGCCCTGTCGGTTGACCAGTTCTTGATCGGAAAGAGCTTCTCATAATCTTCGAGCCTGCCCAGGGCCTTGAGCCGGTCCACGATCAACTGCCATGCGCAGTCAACATCCTTGCTGATCTCGCACTTCCCCTCCGTAGAGCCGCCGCACGGGCCGTTGAGGACCCGCTTGGCACACCGGGTCACGGGGCAGACCGCGCCCGTGAAGGCCAGTACGCACTCTCCGCACCCCTGGCACCGCTCCACCCAGAGGCCCCGCTCTTCAGTGGCGCCCATGAAGCAGGTGTTGACCCCGGGATAGACCGGCATGTTCGGGTACTCTTCAGCCATGAACTGGATCCCCACGCCGCAGGCGATGGAGAGGATCCCGTCATACTCGCGGACGGTGCCGGCGATCTCCTGAAGGTACTCGTGGTCGCACTGCCGCTCCAGCGTCACCTCGTCGATGCGGACATCTTCTCCCTTGTTCTTGAAGTACATCCGAAGGGCCGACGCGAGGATTCCCACCTCTTTCTTCCCCCCGGCTTCGCAGACAGTCACGCACTCGTTGCAGCCGGCCACGAGGATGCTCTTCTTGTCCTTTACATATTCGATGATCTCTTCGATCGGTTTTTTATCGGCAACAATCATCTGTCGCAACCTCTTTTATTATCGTTTTATATATGGGGCATCCGGGAGAATCGCCTGTTTTGAGCGAAATCAAAAA
>JAABSP010000160.1 GCA_011390345.1 Desulfobacteraceae bacterium | reverse complement strand
ATGTATTCGCTTTTCACATCCGAGCGGCGCTCGTTTTCCAGATACTCCGCCGGAGAACAAAGCCTTTCTTCAGCAGTCGCCTCCATACGTCACGCTCCTCGATTTCAATGAGACCGCACTATCTGCCGCAGCATTTCTTGTACTTTTTGCCGCTTCCGCAGGTGCAGGGATCGTTTCTCCCGACTTTCTTCTCCGAAACAACGGGCTTCGGAGGATTCAAAAGCTTCTCCAGATCGGTGATATCCTCCGTCTTGTCCGGTTCGAGGCCGACGATGTAATGCCAGCCGTGCTTTTCGAAAATCGACGCGACCTCAACGAATCGCTCCTCGTTCTGAACCCGTACCACAGCCGGCTTCTTTTCCGTCCCCAGTTTTGCCATAATCTTTTCCTTCTTCTGTTACAAAACATTTTATGGTTGAAATGACCTATTCCGAAGAACTTCGAATGCGATGCGCGTAATACGCGAACTGAAAGACATCGAGGGTATAGGCGGAGGAAAAATTGTACTGCATGACCGACTTGCAGTACCCTCCGATATATTCGAGATGGGGAAACCGATCCGATGCATTAACGAACGGTCGCAGGGGATAGCCGTCCAGATGCTTTGACATGCAGAAGCTGACGCCCTTCTGCTCGTCGAATACTGCATATGCTTCCCGGATCTCGTCGATCTTTTCCAGACGGGAAAGATCCATATATCCGGGCCAGTCGAATTTCTTTTCAAAGATATTGCCGAGGGAGAGAATGGCATCGGCCATTATGCTCAGGTCCGGAACAGTGCTGCTTGCCGGGACCGCATAATCCATATACATCGGCATGAACTGCGGAATGCCGATCGCGCCGGCAAAGCTGGACGGGAAATCCCGCTTCAGGATGTCGATGCCGTTCCTTTCGCAGTAGAGGATCAGCCCCTCCAGGCTTTTGCCGGCGGTCCCGACGATCCGCTCGATCCTCTTCTTTTTGGCTTCATCTTCAGGCATTTCCATGAACCCCAAAATGGAGTTGAGAACCGGAAAGGCATGGTGACGCCAGTTGTCGAACTCGCCCAGTGCGGTCTCCTTGTACAGGATCGCGGCCCCGATCTCGCGGTTGACGCGGTATCTTTCCTCAAGGGCATCATACTCCTTCTCATACCGGCGCAGATGTTCGACGATCCTTTCGGCAACGGCCATGAGTTCGGCCCGGCTTCGTTTCCGCCACCGGTATGGTGATATCACCCTTTCAGCCATCCGTTCCACAGGGGTCATATCGATCTTTTTGGCCTTGTCCGAAGAGAAGATCGTGCGGATTCTTTCCGGATCTACCCCTTTTTCCGTGAGGGAATGAAACAATTGCCGATACCGGTTTTCGTGCCGGCCGAAGGGGGAGATGGTCTTCTCATCCTCTCGGCTCTTCTGCCCGGCAAACCCAATGGTGCAGAAAATGGTGCCGAAAGAGAACAGAAGGATAAAGAAACAGCAGACGATCCTGGTTTTCATGGCAGCCCTCATTTCGAATTCACGGCATCACTTGTTCAGAACTTGTTCAGAGCTTGTTCAGATCAGGGATTCGGTTTTACCCGATTGAACGGGATCACTTCGCTCTTCATCAGATCGCTTTGCGCGGCTCTGAACTCATCATAATCTTCATACCGATCCACAAAGAAGCGGCCGTCTTTGAATCCATAGATTATCCAGCGATAGTCCTGGCTTCTGATAAACGGTTCATTATAAATTTTTCCATAAGCCTCCATGAAGCCCACAAGATAAGAAAGGAAAAAATTCATGACATATCTCATTTCTTCCTTGGGAAAATCATCTGCCAATGGCTTATATAGGATATCCCGAACTTTATCTGGATATTTCTCCCGCTCCTCCGGCGTAGTGAGAATCTTTGTGAACCGAAAGTTGAGGCCGCCTTTCAGATCCATAAAATTGAGCAGATATTTCGAAATCTTCTCTTTTCGGGTGATCTCCAGGAGAAACGGAAAACCGAAAGAGCATTTGTAATCATCGTACAGGGTCGCGCTCTCACCGAACAGCGTCTTCAATGCCGCGTAGAGATGGGGAAGATCGAAGCCCGGAGCCTCTCTTTCCAGATAGGTTTCCAAATCCATCAAATGGCTGTAATCTTCAAAAATCGCAATGGTTTCCTCTAAATAATCGACATACTCTCTTGCGGGGATGGGTCTGATTACACATACCGCCCCTTTCATCTCAACTCTTATTTTTTCTTTGATCATGTCCATTGATGCGCAATCTCTTGATTTGTTTTTCAAAAATACCGATAATCACTTCCGCAGATATTATCTCCATCTGCCGACACTGTCTCCAAAAATATTATAAATCCCGACAAAATGCAATTCTCTTTCCCTTCCCCATTGAAATTCGGACCATTATGCGTTATCTTCCTCCGATAGATTTTTATAAAATCCGTCTATCGTTCACTCTTATTATTCGAAAACCGTTTTACAAAAACCGCAACAGAACAGACAAACAAATCATGCGTAAGAACAGTGCCATCCGAAATATCGCGATCATCGCACACGTCGACCACGGCAAGACCACCCTGGTGGATACGATGTTCGCCCAAAGCGGCGTCTTCCGGGAGGGACAGGCCGTAAACGAGCGGGTCATGGATACAATGGATTTAGAGCGGGAGCGGGGGATCACCATCGCGGCCAAGAACTGCTCCGTGGTCTGGGAGGGTGTCAAGATCAACATCATCGACACCCCGGGACATGCCGACTTCGGCGGCGAGGTGGAGCGGGCTCTCGGCATGGCCGACGGCGCGATCCTTCTGGTGGATGCCTCCGAAGGCCCCCTGCCCCAGACCCGGTTCGTGCTGAAGAAGACCTTCGAGGCCGGGCTCCGGGTCATTGTGGTGATCAACAAGATCGACCGGAAAGACGCCAGAACAGCAGAGGTCTTAGATGAGATCTACGACCTCTTCATCGATCTGGGAGCCGGAGACGAACAGGTCGACTTCCCCTGCCTCTATGCCATTGGCCGGGACGGGATCGCGCAGTTGACCCCGGAGGAGAAGGGGAAGGACTTGAAGCCTCTGTTCGAGGCCATTTTAAAGGAGATCCCGCCGCCGGAGTATGATCCCGAAGAGCCCTTTCAGATGCTGGTGTCGGATCTGGGCTATTCCGACTATCTGGGCAGGCTGGCCATCGGAAAGGTGGCCAACGGCCATGCCCGCTTCAACGACAGCATGATCTGCATCGACAAAAACAACGAGATCCATCCCCTGAAGATCACCAAGACCCAGGTCTATGAGGGGCTGCAACTGACGGACGCCAAAAGCGCGGAGCCAGGAGACATCATCATCATCTCCGGGGTCTCCGATGTCAAGATCGGGGACACCATCTGCAAAAAGGAGAACGCCAAGGCCCTCAAAAGGATCTCGGTGGACGAGCCCACGGTCTCCATGCGCTTCACCATCAATACCTCCCCCTTTGCCGGAAGGGAGGGAAAGATCGTCCAGTCGAGAAAGATCCGGGAGCGCCTTTATAAAGAGACCCTGAGAAACGTCGCGATCCAGGTGGAAGAAGAGGTCGAAAACGGCGAGGTCTTCATTGTAAAAGGCCGGGGGGAGTTCCAGATGGCCATCCTCATCGAGACCCTGCGCCGGGAGGGGTACGAGTTCACCGTGGGCCGGCCCGAGGTGATCTTCAGGTATGAAAAGGGAAAGCGGATGGAGCCGGCAGAGCAGCTCTTCATCGACTGCGACGAGACCTTTATGGGGGTTGTGACGGAAAAGCTTTCGGTGCGCAAGGGCCGGATGGTCAACATGGTCCAGATGGGCTCGGGCCGGGTCCGGCTCGAATTCTCGATTCCGTCGAGGGGGCTTATCGGGTACAGGGACGAGTTTCTGACCGACACCCGTGGATCGGGGATCATGAACTGGTGCTTTTCGGGTTACGAGGAGTATCGGGGAGATTTTCCCAGCCGGCGCACCGGCTCCATCGTGTCGGACCGCCAAGGGTCTGCGGTGGCCTATGCCCTGTTCAATTTAGAGCCCCGGGGCCGGATCTTCATCCGCCCCAATGATCCGGTCTACGAAGGAATGATCGTGGGGGAACACAACCGGGGCAATGACATCACCGCCAACCCCTGCAAGGAGAAGAAGCTCTCCAACATGCGCGCGTCCGGCAAGGATGACAACATCCTCCTCACCCCGGTCAAGCCCATGACCCTGGAGCATGCCCTCCATTTCATCCGGGAGGACGAGATGGTGGAGGTGACGCCGCAGTCGATCCGTCTGCGCAAGGCCGAGCTGAGCGGTCAGCGGCGCCACCATATCGCGGCCGGCCGAAAGGTGGCATGATCTCTTTTTTTCTTAAAATTCTTGACAAACCGGGTCAGATTTTATATAGAATTTATTTTATAAAAAATTTGGTTTATAAAAAATTTTAAGATCCCATTTTCGAAGTTGAAAGGAGCGTACCATTGGCCAACCATAAATCAGCCGTCAAGAGAGCCCGGCAGAACGAAGTCCGCCGCCTGCGGAACAAAGGCGTCCGGACCCGGGTCAAGGGCGTCATCAAGGAAGTGCGGACCGCTGCTGCGGAGAGTTCGGGCGAGCCGTTGAACGAGAAGCTCAAGGATGCCCAGTCGGTCATCGACCGGGCCGCCAAGAAAGGCGTGATCCACAAAAGAGCTGCAGCCCGAAAGATCTCCCGCCTGGCAAAGGCCGCAAACAAAGCCGCAGCCGCATCCTGATCCGACCCCTCATTTTGCTATCAAAAAACCGCTGAATCCGGTTCGGCAGAGGATTTCTGCCGATGGATCAGCGGTTTTTTTTGGTGCGTAACAGCCTGTCAAAAATCAGTTAAAATTCCAGACGCCAAATGCCGGCAGCAACGCCGGCCAGTTGCTGCTGTCGGGTCTCGATCTTCCGCTCATTCCAGACGTCATAATGCTCCGCAACCGCCCGGGTGATTTTGAAGGCACTCTTCGCGTAAACAGCTCTTTTTGATTCATAATCCCGATTGCCCACCTCCCGATTACGTTTGGTTTCCAACGGTGTCATGTTGCCGAGCCTGTAGATCAGCCGATCCTGTTTCGATTCTTCGATAAAGGCCCACGCCTCTGATGGATGTTCCGGCAAAATATGTTCCAGGCTGTAGGTTGCACTCTCGATATCGAAATCCTTGCCCGACCGCTGTTTTTCAATGGCAAACAGAATGTACCGGACGATTTTTCGGCTGCGGCTGTTTGTCGTGCGCAGCTCCTTCTCCGAAAACGCCGTTCTGAACCGCGCATCATCGGGATAGATCCCACTGAGTGCCCGGAGTACCTGTGATCCGCGGCCATAGGTTCCCTCCGATACCTTCCGGGCAATTTCATTGTACAGCCGTTCCTGTTCATGGGCCTGCAGATTACAGATCACATTGTAGCGGAAGGAAATCACCGAGACGGCCTTCAATATCCTCGCAAATGCAGGGCGTTCATCATCGAAAAAACGAACGTGGCAGGCCATCAGCATGGCCAGGGGTTGCCGGACATCGAACAGGAAAAGTTCCGCCAATGCCCGTTTCTCTTCCATCCCCCAGAGGCTGTCGGACGGATCGAGAAGCGCGGCATAGATCGCGGCGGACTGATCCAATTGGCGCAGGAGATGGAACGCGGTATCACGGGTATTGACATGCCGCCGGATGGTTTTGAAAAGCTCCGATCTGCGAACCAGTTTGCTGCGACTGTTCCAGAAGACCCGGAGAAATTCCGGAAAGCTTTCACTCCCCAGCAGACCGACGATGCGCTCCCATCGCTCTTCTACGGACCGCAGCTCGGCCTCATGGGGGTCTGCGGAACTGATGACCGAAAACAGATAATTCTTCAGAAGGTCCGTCGAGGATAGCCGTACCCCCCGGGCGTTCAGGGTCTCGAAGACTTTATAGGCATTCAATTCGTCCGTCACGGTAATCCCGGTGAAGAAGAGCTTATCCACCAGAGCGTCGATGAATGCAGCCAGATTCCGCCCGCCCTGATCTCCGCTTTCGCAGCGGTCTTTGATCCGTTCCCTGAACCATCCGAAAGCTTTTCGAAGCAGGTGCTCGGATGAGTTCAGC
>JAABSP010000002.1 GCA_011390345.1 Desulfobacteraceae bacterium | reverse complement strand
TCCGTTTCTTGCAACATCCTATTCATCTCAGCGCAGGGTATCTGAACAGATGGATAAAACGATCATCGAGTTCGGAAACCGTGAAGATGAAAGGCTCGTCCGGCAAATGCCGGTGAAAAAGATAACCCTTTGTGAGGATGAGACTTTTCATCCGGAAATCTGTCTTGTCACCATCGAGCCGGTTTCAAACTTTATTCTTGTGGAAAAATATGCTGTAAATCGAGAGACAAAAACCTGGGATGAGGCGGTAAATGATGCACTCAAAAATTTTCCGGTCGAGGTTGTTCAGGTTACCAGTGACGAAGGCCGCAGCCTGATCAGCCATGCTCTGAAATGTCTGAATGTTCATCATTCTCCGGACTGCTTTCATGTTATTCATGAAGTCGGTAAGGGGACTTGCGGTGCATTGATGTCAAAAGTGAAGAAGGCGGAGAAAGAATACGAACAGGCGGTCAGCCAGACCCGGAAAATTGAAGATGAGAAAGAAAAATTCGATAGTGCTGAAAAGCGGCGCCGGGGAAGAAGACCTCATTTTGAGAAAAGAATCGAGAAGGCCAGGGAACAGGAAAAACAGGCAGAAGAAGAATCAGAACAGGCCCAATCCAATCTTGAAACTGTGAGCAGTGCAAAGGCCGAAATCGGGGATGTTTACCATCCGTATGATCTCAACTCCGGTCAGCGTCAGGATCCGGAAACTGTCTCCAACCTTCTGACAGATTGTTTCGACAGAATACACACTGCGACAGCCAACCTCTCAGACAGATGTAAGCAACGCATCAACAAGGCCCAACGTGTTGTGGCCGGTATGGTGGCAACCATAGTCTTCTTCTTTCAGATGATCGATCTTTACCTCGACAATATGCAGATGTCAGAGTACGACAGGCACCTCATGCACAAGTACCTGATCCCAGGCCAATATTTAAAACTCGCCGCAGATAAAGAGAGGAATCTTGAACGGAAAGCGGATATCCTTCAAAAATCCCGGGAACTGCTGTCGGCTGCCGCTGAATTCGATAGCCAAAGTTCAGAATATACAACAGAGGAGCTGGAGAAAGCTGCCATGGATTGCGCTCAATATTTTCAAAGATCAAGTTCCTGTGTTGAAGGAAGGAATGCGCAATTGGCACTCCGCCACCAAGGCATTCATCGACTGAGCGATCGACACTTAAAAGCCTCGACGGTCATTCACAACTATTACATCAAAAGGCGGGACGGCACAACCGCTGCAGAAAGATTTTTTGAGGCCAAACCAAACGACCTCTTCGAATTTCTTCTGGACAGGATGGATTATCCGACCCGGCCGCGGAACCGGCTGAAAAAGGTGGCATAACCGATAGTGGGCGAAGTTAGAACCAAGCCCGATTTTGCGCATCCGTTCCAAGTAACGCATTGCACGTTCAAATTGTTCCATAGTGACTTTCTTATGACCTTATTAAAGCACATCCAGTGATTATCCCGCAAAATATGCGTGATAATATTCATATGGACACGAAAATCAGAATGCAAAAAAATATGCCATAAATGATAATAAACTTTCTCTTGACCTCCTTCCGAAAAATATCTATATTTACAATGGCACGGTATTCGCATTCCGGATATCGAATGATCCTGAAAGATTGTTTACAACATCTCTTTAAAAGCAGATTTTTTTCGATCTGTCAAGAAAAAAGCCGAATTGAAATTCACAGCAAACCCTGGCATCCTTCATAGAATCCCAAAAGTAGTTTACACTTTTCGGGTTTTTCAAAAAGCCTGATTTTTTTTATATGATTTGCAGAGCCCTTGGAAATAAGGCGTTACAGGCGGTTCAAAAAAATATCGCCAATTTCCATTTTACCGGAAAGTGTAAACCACAAAATGAAGGATGCCCAAACCCTTTTAAAAAGTATTCTGTAAGAACGGATGTGATTTATGTTGCCTGTCCCTGATCAGATATTGTCCCCTTACAAAGAAATCTTAACCCGGAAAAACATACCGCAACACTATCGACCCTATTATCACAAATGGCTCCGCTATTACCTGGATTTCTGCAACAAGTATTCTCATCCCTCAAACGATGAAAAAAGCCTTTCCCTTTTCATCCGAAAACTTCAGGAAAAGAATGAAAAAGAGTTTCAAATCAGACAGGCTTCCCAGGCCGTCAACCTTTATTATGAGGTCGTTTCCGATCAGAAACAGGCAAACCGGAAAACGGCTTTCCCCGAACCCAAGCGGATTCCTCCCACAATCGACAATAATACAAATCACTACGGACAAGGCCGAACGATCCATGACAGATCCCGGCCTTCACAACCGCAACATACCCATACCACAGGTGCTGCCGGCGTCGCCGAATCCGTTTTTCCACCGGAAAAGAAGGAAAATATACCTGAACCCGCAAAAACAGATCGATGGGAAACCGCTTACAAAAGCCTGAGCGACGAAATCAAAGTCCGCCACTATTCGCCGAAGACCTTGAAAAGCTATTCGGGATGGCTTCAAAAGTTCCGAAATTTTACGGAACCGAAATCTCCGGAAGAACTGGAGGATTCGGACATCAAAGCCTACATGACCTTTCTGGCCGTTGAAAGAGACGTATCCGCATCCACACAGAACCAGGCATTCAATGCCCTGCTCTTCTTCTTCCGAAATGTACTGAAGAAAGAGCCCGGAGAGATCAGGGATACCGTCATAGCCAAGAGAAGGCCCTGCATACCGGTTGTGCTGACCCGGGAGGAAATCGACAAAATTTTATCCCACCTGAGCCCGCCCTATGATCTCGTCGTCAAACTTCTGTACGGGTGCGGACTGCGGCTGTCCGAATGCCTCAACCTCCGCATTCAGGACTTCAACTTCGACAACGCGGTTTTGACAATCCACGACGGCAAGGGAAAAAAGGAGAGAACCGTTCCCATGCCGCAGTCGCTCATTCCGGAGCTGAAACGGCAACTGGATGTGGTCAACGGGATCTATGAGAATGATTTGAAGGCGGGGTATGCCGGAACCTTCATGTTCGGGCAGATGGAGATGAAATACAAAAGCTGTGCAAAAGAGCGGATATGGCAGTGGTTCTTCCCGGCAAAGCAGTTGACCCGGATTCCCGAAACCGGGGAGCGGCGCCGATACCATCTCCATGAGAGCCTTGTGCAGAAAACTCTGAAACAGGCCGTTTTCCGGGCCCGGCTCCTGAAGCGGGCCACCTGCCATACCTTCCGCCACAGCTTCGCCACCCACCTGCTGGAGGCCGACTACGACATCCGCACGGTCCAGGAGCTTTTAGGGCACAGCAACGTCAGAACCACCATGATCTACACCCATACCATCAAAAGCCGAACCATCAAAGAGGCCAAAAGCCCGCTCGATTTTTAGCATCGAAAACGGGAAGGTCGTTATGCTGACAAATCAGCCTTTTCAATCCCCGCTCACCCCTGCAGCGAAGACTCCAAATCCATATACCACATCTCCCCCTCCTTATGATAGTAGAGAATGAACTCCGGATTCTTGATCTTCCCCGAGTTGAGCACATTCACTTTCGACTTCATCTTCACCCGCCCCCGGGTCTTCGAGGAATCGAGCGAGCTTTCCAGGATGGAATACTCCATCATATCCAGCAGCTCCGGCTTGATCTTGAACATCCGCTCGATCATCTTGGGAATGTCGGCCTTTTCCTGATCTTCGGGGCTGTGGTATTCTGCCGCGGATTGAAAATCCTTGTACTGGATGTCCTCCATAAAGGCAAGGGATATCTCTTCGATCCGGCCCAGATCTTCGGAGAAGAAGTTCAACAGCACAGATCTGCCCCACCCAGAATCGTAGAGGATGTATCCGCCCACCATGAGAAGGATCAGCAGGAAGGCGAGGGTCGATTTCTTCATGGCTCGGTCTCCTTCGACGGATTGGAGGTCAATTGTTACTCGTTCGGGGTTACTCGTCCGGCACGAACCAGAGGTGAAAGAGCGTCAGCGCGATGAAGAGAAGGGTCAGCAGCGCCAGAATCAGAAGCGAAAAGAAGTAATCCCCGTATGCGGTCTCCCCCTTCTGCACCGATTTCAATGCCTCGAACCCCCACTTGACCACCATCAGCTTCTCCACTTTCAGAGCAGCACCTTTCAAGGTGTTCTCCGGCATCACGAACTTGGAAAAGACGATCTGGGGGATGATCACGATGGGAACCGCGACCACGGCCCGGCCCGCACTGCCGCACCAGCGGGAGAGGAGCAGCCCCAGGTTCATCCCGGAAAAATAGAGGGCGAAGAGCGCGACAAAGGCCGGAAACAGCACCAGGTCCGTGTCCAGGTACCGGTGGATCAGGAAATAGAAGAGCGCGATCTCCACAAGCCCTAAAATGCTTAAAATCTTGATCTTCGAGGCTAGGTAGGCGGGGATGTTGATTCCGAAGAGGCGCTCTCTACGGTAGATGGCCGACTCCCTTGCGATCTCCCGGCACGCGTTGATGCAGCCGAACCAGACCGCGCTGAGCGCGATCACGAAATACATCGTTTCCGTGGCCTGCCAGGAGCGCCACCGGAGGATGACGAGGCCCGCGATCAGAGGCCCCTGTCCAACCATCCAGATGAGAGAGGAGAAATCCCCCATCAGGATCTCGAAGTACCGCTCCGAGAGGATCGCATACTGGCGCCGGTCGAATCTTTTACCCATTGACCGGAGCCCTCATCCTCGGCAGGAGCCACTGCCGGTGCATCGCGGAGTTGTAGTACCGGTTCTGCAGAAGGAGCGGATCTGCCCGCATCGCGGTCTCAAAGAGGTCGATCATGTCCCTGACGCCGAAAAAGCCGGTGATCTCGGTGCTGGGCCCGAAATAGATGAGAAGACCCCGATGGATGAAGATGAGGATGTCGAACATCTCGACATGCTGCATCAGGTGGGTGGTCATCACCACGGCCCGCTCCTCCTTTTCGTCTTTGGCCAAAGAGTGGAGAAGACGCATCAACTGCCGCTCCAGACCCGGGTCCAGGCCGGCCGTGGGCTCGTCCAGAAAAAAGAGCCGGGGAGAATGAAGAAGCTCGATGCCGATGTTGACCCGCTTCCGCTGGCCCCCTGAAAGCGATGCGACCTTCTTCTCCTTGTGATCCCTCAGATCCAACTGGTAGAGGATCTTTCCCACCCGGTACTCGATCTTCTCCTCCGGCGTCTCCTGGTCCAGTCTCAGCAGACAGGCGTAATGAAGCGCCCTTTCCACAGTCAATGTTCTGTGGACGATGTCGTCCTGGGGCACATACCCGATGAGATGGCGGATCTTCTCCTTCTTCTCCCCGGGAATCCCGTTGATCCGCACCTGGCCCTCGGTCGGCTGCCGGAATCCGTTGAGGCAGGTGAGCAGCGTCGTCTTTCCGGAGCCGCTGCCGCCGATGAGCCCCACAAACTCCCCCTTTTCGATCACCACCGAGATGTTCTCCAGAATCTTCTTTCGAAGGCCCACTTTATAGGTCAGATTCCTCGCGTCGATCGGATACCGGATCAGGGGGCTGTCTGGTTCCGGATTCACCGGATCTTGATCCAGAGCAGCTTTGCCGGTTCCTCTCCGGAATTTACCCAGCCGGCCGGCATCTCCGAAGTCAGATAGATCAGATCCCCGGGCCGGATTGTCTGCAGGCTGCTGTCGGTCTTGATCTTCAGCTCCCCGGAGAGAAGATACCCCATCTCTTCGCCTTTGAAGATGAAAAAATGGGCGTTGAGCTTTGTTCCGGGAGGAATTTCGATGATGCACGGCTCGGCTTTGACCTCGAAGTCGATGGGGGTCAGGCGCCGTGCCCTGACCGCATCCCTGGGCAGATCCGAAAGCTGGATCTCGAAGTTCTCCTCGGCCGGAAAGATGATGGGGTGCCGGATATCGTCCACATCATGGAAAAACGCGCTCATCTCCACACCGAGGATCTCCGCGATCTTGATCAGTGCGGGAAGAGAAGGGTAGATGAGATTGCTCTCCACCTGGGAGATGTTGCTGGGGGTGACGCCCACCAATCTCGCCAGCTCGGTCTGGGAGAGGCCCCGGCGGGTTCTGAGATCCTTGAGCCGCTGCCCCAGATCGATGCGGCCCGATGAGCCCTTTTCCGATTCGAAAAAGACCTTGTGGATCCCCTCGGCCTGGAGCTTTGTCCAGTAGGGAAAGGGCTGGTCCAGGGTCTGGAGGTTCCGGTTTTCGGCCTTTACCACCGACAGGCTCGTCTTTCCCCGCTTTACCGAGAGGTCGATGACCACCTGGGCCACCTGATTGATGTGGGCCTTGAGTCGGCTCGTGTGCGCCTCTTTTTCCGCAATCCAGTAGGCGATGGTGTTAAGCTCATATAGACGGGGGCAGGAGTGGGTGTAGAACTTCAATATGCTCTCCTCGCCGTTCCAGAGATCCTGCATCCCGGTGAGGCTCTCGAAGACAAAGCGGACATCGCCTTCCAGCTTTTCATGGATGCCGTAGAAGACCTCCATCACCTTCTCCATATCGCCCGGAGAATCGACCAGCAGGATCTCGCAGCTTCTCTCCTTCTCATTTTCCTCTTCATAGAAGCGCAAAAAGACATTGGAGCCCGCGCCCTTGCCGTTGGTAAAGCAGTCGAGGATGGTCAGGTTAGGATTGTTGACCAGCCCCCCGAGCTTCTCCAGCAGATTGTTGGGGGAGCGGTCGAAGCTGACGTATATGACAGGTTTGTTATCTGCCAGGGAGGTGGCGATGAAATTCTTGTAGAAGACCGGCGCGAGGCTGCCGGCGTCATCATACCAGATCACGTTGTCGCCGATGAAAAGCCCGCCGAGGATCTTGTCCAGTTGCGGAACTCCGGATGTAGCGCGGCTTCTCGGTGCTGCCATGGGAACACCTGTTTTGGGCTTGGCTTTGGATGGTTTCTTTGCCATATATAAACTTCAAGTCTTTGAATAGATTGTCTATATTTATTTGCCGACATCGGATTCAGCATGATGCTTATGGTCGTCATGGCACATTTTTTCAGCCACTATAACCCGCAACCGCCGTAGGTGCAATATGAAAAGTGTCTGGTTTACGGAGATCCGGTTTCGGAAAAGAGCTTTTCCGCGGGTTCCATCCGCATCCGTCAGGAGTACTCTCCCACACCGGCCGATCCCACTGCCGACAATCCCCGCTCCCCGGTTCTGATCCTCACCGCACCCTCCACCGAAAAGACGAATATCTTGCCGTCCCCCAGCCGGCCTGTGTTGGCCACCTCCTGGATCTTTTTTACGGCCATGTCCGCGACCTTGTCGTCCACCACCACTTCGATCTTCAACTTGGGAACGAAATCGACCACATATTCCGCGCCCCGGTAGACCTCCTTGTGTCCCTTCTGGCGTCCGTACCCTTTGGCCTCGGAGAGGGTCATCCCCTCAACGCCGATGTCGATCAGCGCGTCTTTTACGTCCGTGAGCTTTCCCGGTTGAATTACGGCTTCGATCTTCTTCATTTTCAGATCCTTTCTCTTGAATGTTCCGTTCTGTCGTTGCGTAAAACTGATAAATCCGATGTAATATTAGTTGGACTAAATGTCAATAGGAAACAAAAACCTATGATTAAAATAACTTAAACAGGGGTGAAAGTATAATTAAAACTTGACAAAGATTATGGGATAGGGATAAAAGGGCTTCGCTTTGATATCTTTTTCGGAAAAAGGTTTTGTAGAAGTAGAAAGAAGATAATAAGGAGTAATAAGGAGAAAGAACCGATGAACCTGAACAGACCCAATGCAAATGAAGCCCTGCAGACCAAAAACCGCTCCCGGAGCGTCGCTCCCCAGTCCGGCATCTGCAGCCGGTGCATGGACGGATGCAAAGGCAACTGCGACATGTTCAAGGCCACCTTCCGGGGCCGTGAGCTGTTATATCCCTCTCCCTTTGGCGAGATCACCGCGGGCGCGGACAAGGATTATCCGGTCGATTATTCCCACCTGCAGATCATGGGATATGCGATCGGCGCGGAGGGGATCGAGGCGGACCCGGATCACGCCACCTTCCCCAAGGTCAACACCGAGACCTGGTTCGGCGCGACCGAGAAGGTGAAGATGAAGATTCCGATCTTCACGGGCGCTCTGGGCAGCACCGACGTGGCCCGGAATAACTGGGAGCACTTCTCCATCGGCGCGGCCATCACCGGCATCAGCCTGGTCTGCGGCGAGAACGTCTGCGGCGTGGACCCGGAGCTGGAGACCAGAGACGGAAGGGTGGTCAGATCCCCGGAGATGGAGCGCAGGATCGAGACCTACCGGCGCTACCATCAGGGCTACGGCGATATTCTGGTGCAGCTCAATGTGGAGGATACCCGGCTGGGGGTCGCGGAATACGTCATCGATGAGCTGGGGGTCGAGACCATCGAGCTGAAATGGGGCCAAGGGGCAAAATCGATCGGCGGCGAGATCAAGGTATTTACCCTGGAGCGGGCACAGGAGCTGAGCCGGCGGGGATACATCGTCACCCCGGACCCGAATGAGGAGTCGAACATCGCGGCCTACAAAGACGGCTCCATCAAGGAGTTCGAGCGCCATTCCCGGGTCGGCTTCCTGGAGCAGGATGCCTTCATGAAGGAGGTGGACCGGGTCCGGAAGCTGGGCGCGAAGCGGGTGACATTGAAGACCGGGGCATATCCCATGCGGGAGCTGGCCATGGCCATCCGGTGGGCATCGGATGCCAAGATCGACCTGCTAACCATCGACGGCGCACCCGGCGGCACCGGCATGAGCCCCTGGCGGATGATGGCGGAGTGGGGCATCCCCTCCATCTATCTCCACTCGATGACCTATGAACTCTGCAAGCGGCTGGCCGCAAAGGGTGCATGGGTTCCCGACATCGCATTCGCGGGCGGCTTCTCCTCCGAGGATCACATCTACAAGGCCATTGCCCTGGGGGCTCCCTATACAAAGGCGGTCTGCATGGGCCGTGCCCTGATGATCCCCGGAATGGTGGGCAAGAACATCTCCAACTGGCTCAAGGGCGAAGATGGCGGGCTTCCTCCCACGGTCTCCCGGTACGGCAGCACCAAAGAGGAGATCTTCGTCACCTACAAGAACCTCAAATCGGTCTACGGTGATGATGTGGACAGCTTCCCCCTGGGCGCGATCGGCCTCTTCACCGCATGCGAAAAGCTGAGAATCGGCCTCCAGCAGCTCATGGCCGGTTCACGGAAATGGCGGACCCATCTGATCACCCGCAAAGAGCTGGCCTGTCTCACCGAAGAGGCTGCAAAGATCACCGGCATTCCCTATATCATGGATGCCTATCGGGAAGAGGGGCTGGCCATCATCGACGCCTGATTCCATCATCGACGACTGATCCTCTGAATCGGTTTGAATTCGGGCAAAAGGCTCTTTTCCTAAAGGGACCTTTTGCCCGACCCCGCTCCATTCAGTTCCCTCTGCCCTGTTTTCACGATGCGAGCCAGCACCTCCCGGGCTTCATCGAATTGGTACTCCCGCACATGTCTTGCCAGTGTCTTGAGTTCTCCGGAGAGCCGGTTATGGTTTGCCAGATGCTCCAGCATTCCTTCGAGACATTCACCAGAAGCAATGGGATCACACTGGATTAGGGAGACCTCCAGTTCCCGGGCCAGCTTTTCGGGAAATTTTTCCGAAAACAGGACTTCCGGAAGAAGATCGGGTTGCGGGGCAGGATCAGGGGAGGAGAGGATTGCCGGTTTCGAGGGGGCTTCCGCGTCCGAGGGCGCGGGATGCCGCGGCTTCTTCATATGGCGCAGCAGGGTCTGCATCAGAATCTTCCGGTTCACGGGCTTTGGAATGAAATCATCCATGCCCGCCCCAAGACACCGCTTCCGATCTCCGTTCATGGCCCTGGCCGTGAGCGCGATAATCGGAATATCCTTTATTGGTGATGCCATTTCACGGATCTGCTCTGCCGCATGCAGCCCATCCATCACCGGCATGTGGAGATCCATCAGCACCGCATCATAATGATTTTCCTGCACCAGAAAGGTGGCCTCCTCGCCGTTTACCGCGATATCGACGGCAGCGCCGGCCCCCTCCAGCATCTCCTGGGCCACCTTCCGGTTGACCGGATGATCCTCGACCAGCAGAATTCGCCTCCCCTGCAACAGATTCGATGTAAAGGATTCCACAATGGACTGTTCTGATTTCGGCATACCGGCAAATGCCTCCACAATGGCATTCAGCAGAGAGGAGGGCTTCACCGGCTTGAAGAGGCAGGCGTCGATCATCAATCCCTGCACCCCAACATCATCGATGCCCTGAAGATAGGGAAGCAGCAGGAGAATCCGGGGCCGGGGGATCTTTTCTCCGAAGCTTTCCAACAAACGGAGCGCCTCACGGTCATGGAGATCCATATCCAGCAGGATCAGGTCAAAGGGCTTCTGCTCTGCTTTTCCGCTGTCGAAAAGCGCCAGTGCTCTATGCCCTGAAGGAGCCTCATCGGTTTCAAAACCCAATGCGCTGAGATACTGCCGGGTGACCGCGGCCGTGGAAGGGGATGCCCCGGCCAGAAGTGCCTGAAACCCCTGAAAGTCGGAAAAATTTTCCATGGAGCCCTCCGGTTTAAAATCCGCGGTCTTGAAACAGGCCGTAAAGGAGAACATGCTCCCCTTTTTGGGCCCGTCGCTTTGGGCCCACATCTCCCCTCCCATCAGCTCTGCGAGCCGCTTGCAGATGGCCAGCCCAAGCCCGGTGCCGCCATATTTCCGGGTGGTGGAGCTTTCGGCCTGGGTAAAGGTGGAAAACAGATTCTCGATTGCGTCCTTTTGGATGCCGATGCCCGTGTCCCGAACGGAGAAGAGAATCTCCATCCCCTGGGCATCTGGGATCTCTGCATTGAGGGCGCATCGGATATGGATCTCTCCGGCTTGGGTGAATTTGATGGCGTTTGAAAGCAGGTTGGAGAGGACCTGATGGAGGCGCAGCGGGTCACCCAGCAGATGCTCCGGGGTTCCGGGGTCGATGTCCACCACCAGTTCGATCCCCTTTTCCGCGGCCTTTTCCGCATAGAGATCGGAAACCTCCTCCACCACCTTCCGGGCCGAGAGATCGATCTCCTCCAGAGCCAGTTTTCCGGCCTCGATCTTGGAAAAATCGAGGATATCATTGACCAGGGTCATCAGGACATGGGAGGAGCTTCCGATCACCTGGAGATACTCCTGCTGCCGCCGGGTCAGCCGGGTCTCTCCGAGAATGTCGCACATGCCGATGATCCCGTTCATGGGGGTCCGGATCTCATGGCTCATGTTGGCCAGAAATTCGCTTTTGGCAGAATTTGCGGCCTCGGCCTCTTTGGCCAGTTGCTGAGCCCGGTTCAGGGCCTGGGAGAGAAGGAGGTTGGCTATCTCGATCTGGGCCGTCCGCTCGGCCACCCGCATCTCCAGTTGAGTGTTGAGCCGGTTCAGTTCCTGCTGGGCTCTTTTTCGCTCTGCAAGCTCTTTTTTCAGGTCTGAATAGAGGGTGGCATTGTTGATCGCGATGGCCGCAAGCGCGGCAAACCGGTTGAGCACCTCCAGATCCTTTTCGGTGAATTGCTGCGCTTTGTTGAAGTGGCCCAGGCCGATGATCCCGATGACTGTTTCCTCCTGTTTCAGGGGCGTGCCGAGGGTCGAGTAGAGATCGTCGTACCGGTTTTTGGGCAGCCGGTTGGGCCATGTGGAGTAGTCTGCCAGCAGGGTCGGTTTTCCGGTCTCCCAGACCGTTCCCCCCATCCCATTTCCTTTGGAGAGTTTCAGCCCGATATCATTGGCATACCGGCCCGTGCCTATGCGCATCTCCATCTTATCCTGCTCCGGATCATAGAGATAGATGAAGCCGTGGATGCTGCCGGCCAGAAACGCGGCCCTTTCCACAATGGCCTCCAGAAGATCGGAGAGTTCCAGCCTTCCCATGATCTCCAGTGTGGTCTGGTGAAGCGCGTAGAGGGATTCATTGGCCTGCAGCAGGTCCTGGTTTTGGGCCTCCACGGTTCTTTCCAGATCCTTGAATACCCGTTTCCGCTGTTTTTCCCACACCTTTTGGGTAATGATCCAGAGGGAGAGGAGCAGGATGAGAAATGTTTGAAAAAGAATGAGCCAGAAGCCGGACATATTCGTATGCGATCCGTTTTCTATATCGATTTGTCTTATAGTTGTCCTCGTTTTAAGGACTGCGGAAAGGCAGATGCTCCGCCCGATCTTCATAGCACAATCCTGCCGAGGTTTCAATTGCCGTAGAGAAGATATGATGATATGTTTACGCGTTTGATTTGAAACAGGCAAAGCCGACACAAAGGAGAATTTGTTCATGAATTTTTGCAGCAACTGCGCCGCGCCGGTTGAATTAAAAATTCCCTCCGGGGACGATCGTTCCCGGTATATCTGTGATTCCTGCGGATCGATCTTTTACAGCAATCCCAAACTGGTGGTGGGGTGCATTCCCGAATGGGAGGAGAAGATCCTGCTCTGCAAACGGGCTATCGAGCCCCGGCGGGGGAAATGGACTCTGCCGGCCGGCTATCTGGAAAATGAGGAGACCGCGGCCGCGGGGGCCAGGCGGGAGACTCTGGAGGAGGCCGAAGTGATACTTGGAGAGATCGAGCCCTATGCGCTTTTCGATCTTCCCTTTGTCAGCCAGATCTATTTCATGTTCCGGGGGCCCATGGTCGAAAACCGGTTCGGCAGCGGTGAGGAGAGCCTGGAAGTTGACCTTTTTACCGAGGCGGAGATCCCGTGGGACGAGATCGCGTTCACGGTGATCAAAGAGACACTTCAGCGCTATTTCCGGGATCGGGCGGCCGGCAGGGGATTTCCCTTTCAGATGGGGACCATCTTTGTGAAACCCTTTCGCGGACATGGTGGATGAAGGCGGCAACATCCTGCAGCAGCGGTTCCACGGTTTTGGTTCTCGAGGCTCTGGCTTGGGATGCGGACAGCTTTCGTTCTTCGGCTCCCATTGTCTGAGCGTCTCGGGCCGCTTCCACCCGGGCCGCCAGTGCCCGGGCCGGTGCTTTGGCCGCGTCGAGAAAAAGGGTGAGATAGCCTTCCCTGACCTCTTTGAAGAAAAGGGCAAAATGGGCATTCACTTCCGGTTCGATTTCGGAAAAGAGGCGGATCAGGGCCGGGGAGAGGCGGGTTCGGATCTCCTCCTGAAGGGTCTCTTTGATGGCTCCCTTTGCGGCAATAAGCAGCAGGGCATTGACGAGCATCACCCCGGCCGACGCGGCCGCGGCCCAGAAGAGCCGGCCCACAACGGCCGTGACCGAGGCCGCGATTCCCGATGCCGCGGTCATAATTCCCGTAAGGCTTGCGGCTGCGGCCGCGCTGTACCGGAGGTTTGAAAGGAGTTCTCCGCTCTCCATTCCGCAGCAGATCCGTTCGTGATCCAGCGCGGGATTGCCGGTGAAGACCGGGGGAGAGATCCCCTGCAGCAGATCCTGCTCGCCCGAAGAGACGCGGGCCCAGATCCGTTTCAGGTCCGCGTCCACGGCCTTGATCCGCCGGGCCATCTCCCGGTTGTAGACCGGATTTCTCCCGGTTTCGATCTGGTTCATCCAGGCATGAATTCGCGCTTCGAACCGCTCGTCGATCTCCCTTTGGATCAGATCCATGATTCGGTTCTCCACTGTTTTGGATCGGAGGATGACGCGGGAGAGGTCTTTGATGTTAAAGATCTCCTTGGTGATTCTTTTGGTGAGGGATTCTATGAGCGGATTTTGCTCTGATAGGAGTTCTTCCCAGAGGGCTTGAGCAAGGATTCGGTCCGGGGCCGGATTCTCCAAAGGGGTGAGCGCGATCCTGCAGTCGGCTTCGAACCGGCGCAACGCTGCTTCGGCATTTGCTGCGGCCTCCCGCAGCTCCTTTTCCGTTCTTCTGGCCTGAACCTCTCTGTTGAGCAGATCCCCTTTCAGGCGGTCCAGGCCCTCCAGGAGGATTTGGGCGCCGTTGTCGATGAGGATCGCTCTTGCCTTTTCCTGAATCACTGCGGTTTCGGCCATCTCCGTCAGGCGTTCCAGGCCGGGGGCCTTCTCCTTTTTCTGTGCGGCTTCGAATGCTTTTTTTGCATCGAAGAGGGCGGTTCGCTCTTGGGGGACTTCGATTTCGCGCCTGCGGAGGGCGCTGAGGCTGGCGTCGAGTACCCGGATGCCCTCTTCCGGGGTGCGGCCCCGGAGGTTGCATCCGTAAAAGGTTCTGTGGAGGATGCGGTGGTTTCGGATGAAGTCGAGGGCTTTGAGGTCAGATCCTTTTAAGGGGCGGGAGCCGTCGAAGATGTAGAGGATGGCGTCTGCGGAAAGGATTGCGCGGCGGGCGATCTGGGTGTCCCAGCGGCTGGCGAAGAGGCCGGGACAGTCTCGGAGGACGCAGCCGATTCTTTGAAGGTTCGGGGAATGGATGAAGAGGCGGATGTGGGCCACAAAGACAAAAAGGACCGAAGGGACAAAAAGGACGGAAGGGACATCTTTATCGGAAACGGAAAGGATATCGTTATCGGAAAAGGCTTGGGGGCCCTGTTCGATCCAGCGGATCTCCCAGTCTTCCGGGAAGGCGGCCAGGGGTGGGATCTCCTGCAGGGAAAAGCGGTTCTGGCGGGAAAGTTTTTGAAGTACCGGACTGTCGTAATGGCGCAGGATCAGGGTGGCGCAGCGGAGGATTTCAAGGTTTCCCTTTCCTTGAGGGTCGTAGCCGCGGCGGTTCTGCTCCCAGCGACTCCATTCCGCGTCGATCGCTTTTTGAATCAGGGATCGGTCCGCGGGGTTTTTAAGATCCAGAAGATGGGGCAGGCCCCCCGCGTCGGCTTTTTCAAGCCGTTTGGGGGCCAGTGCCCGCAGTTGGGGCAGCAGAAGATCGGAAAAGCCTGCCATGAGCTGTGAAGGGGTTTTCCATTCCACCTGAGCCCATTCCGCAGCGTCGGCATCGGAAAGGGGCTGGGCCGAAAGCAGCGCTGCACTTGTTTTAATGCCTGATCCCATCGGGGAAAGGGGCCTTCGGCCGCAGATCGCGTTGAAGGTAGTCGATTTTCCCCCTTGGAACTCACCGGCCAGAACGATATGAAACCGGTCCTCCAGGGTCCGGCTTCGGATATTTTTTAGGGAACAGCGAAAATCCGGATCGAGCCCCTCGATCGCAAGCCCCTGGTCCATCAGGGAGAGGAGTTCGTTTCGAAGGGCGGAATAATCCTGAGGAGAGAGGGGAGGGTGCGTGGAGGGGTTTTCAGGCATATGTTGGCCGGCATTACCGGATCATTCTTGCGGCCTGGCACGCGGTATCCGTCATCGAAGGTTTTCAGGCATATGCTGGTCGGCCTTGCCGGATCATTGGGCCGGGGTCGGCGCCATTTGTCCGGCTGCCGAAAGCTTCTTCAGTTCGGCCAGATACTGCTCCAGCCGGGCTTTTTGGGCCGGGTCTTTTGGGCCACTTTCCGCGCTCTCCATCCCCCGGCGCACGGCCCCCATCCGCTCCTCTGCGGCTTTTCGCCATTCTCCGGAGATATTTTCCGTCAGCTCTGCAAACATCGCTTCGATCTTCGGGGGAAGCTCGGCCTCAATGCGGGCGAACTCCGCGTTCAGGGATTTCCGGATGCGGCCCTTCAGGATGGAGGCGGCCACATTGGCAGGCAGAATCCGGTTCAAAAAGGGGATTTCCTGGGCCGCCAGGCGCATGAGGAGGCGGGCCACGGGTCGGAATGGCCCTACCAGAATGAAAAGGGAGAAATCGAGGGCATAGACCGCAAAGGGCGGCACATTTGCCAGCACTCCGCCTTCGATGTCCAGATTTCCGGCAATGGCCGAATCCAGGGAAAATGCGATCTCCCCGGCCCTCTGATCCTCCCGGATTCGATCTTCGATCTTCTTTTTGGTCCGGTCGGCTGCCGTAAAAAAGAGATTCTCGATCGCCTGCCGGAGCTTTCCCTCGGCATGATTGAGCCGGTTCTGGAGATCCCCCACATCCTCGCATTCTTCAAAGCTGCGGATGAACCGCTCCGAGATCTCCGAAAGCCCCTGCAGCAGCTCCCGGGTGAATCCGGTTTCGATCTCTCCGAGATCCTCCCGAAGCCGGGCAGTCACGGTTTCATGCTCCTTTTGAATGGAAGCCTCCCGCTCCCGGAATGCCCCGATCATCTCCTGCCGCTCGGCCTCCCCCTTGTCGATGGCCGATATCTCGGCCTCGCACCGCATCACGGCAAGGGAGAGGGTCTTTTGAAAAAGATGCTCGGCCTTTACCTGCCGGCCAGGCCGGATATTTTCACGGATGAAGGCGATCAGCTTCTCCTCGAACCGGGCGATGCCGCCTTTGTGGGCAGGCCCGGAGCCGGGGCGCTCGCCCAGCAGATCCCCGATCACGCCTTCCACCATCTGCCGGCCGTTTCTCTCTCCTTTACGGCCCGGGGTTTCAATCTCGATCCGCCCGTCACTCTCCCCTTTACCGCCCGGGCTTTCCAGCTCGATCCGCTCCCGAAAGCTCGGCCATTTTTCCTTATCTTCTCCGGCTTTCTCCGCTCTCTCCTGTGGCTCCTTCAGTTGGACCATCTCCACCGGGATCTCTTCCCTTCCGATCGCGGCAAGCTGTGCCCGGATGGTCTCCTTCAGTCGCCGCTGCCGGTCCGGGGGAAGAGCCCCGGCTTTGGGATCGTAGGTCACAACGGTCATCACCTTTGTAATGCCGTGCGCGAAGACGCCGCCTGTTAGAAAGGCGAGTTCCGTCTCCGAGAGCTGGCGCGCGTTGGTGGCAAAGAGGACCAGATCTGCCCGGGGAATGATTCGGTAGGTGGTTGCGGCCAGGGCCTCGTTGGCCGCATTGATGCCGGGGGTGTCGAATACCGCAAGCCCTGCTAGGCTGGGCGCGGGCCAATATAGCACCACCCTTTCGGTCTTTCTTGAAAGCGCCTCCCGGGCCTCGGGGGTGGAGGCCGTGGTCTGATCCCGGATATCGGCCTCTCCGGGGTCGGGGATCTCGATCGGTTCTCCCTCCCCCTCTCCCTCTCGGTCGGCCGCCGACCCTTCCGCGGTTTTCCCTTCTGCAAAGGGATGGTCTGCCTTTTCCCCCTGAACTCTTGGGAAGACGAGCAGCCGCTTTTCCGGCCCATACCGGATCTCGGTGGGAATCGCGGTGGCCTCCAGCACATCCGTAAACAGGACATCCGCTTTTAAAAAGATCCGGTTGATCAGCGTCGATTTCCCGGTCTTGAACTCCCCCACCACGGCAAGGGTGTAGATCTCGGACCGGAGTTCACCGAGGATCTTTCGAAGCTTGGCCGCGCTCTCTTCATCGCCTGCCCTTTCCGCAGCTTCTGCGGCCTTTCTGAAGCGGCTTTCCAACCCTCTTTCGCTCATGGCAGCTCCGCGGCCAGCCCCCGCACGGCCCGGTGGAAGTCTCGGATTCTCTCCGAAGATGACCGGATCCGGCCGATGGCCTGGGAGAGGAGTTCGGCCCGGTTCCGGAAGAGAAGGGATCGCCACTGCTGCTCTGATTCGGGCGCGAAGCAGAGGCGCACCCGGCAGTCCCGCATGAAGTCGTCCGCGATCCTTCGGGGGAGGTTCCGCTCGTTGTTCAGAACCGCATGGACCCCAAGCATCGCGTTGCCCGCGATCCGTTTCAGGATGTCGCTGTCGGCTTCCCGGGATTCCGTCACGGGCGGATGGCGGTAGGTGTCGAAGGTCGAGAGCCGCTCCAGATCCCCGTTGTTTGCGGTGATCATGTCCACCAGGCGGCTCCACGCGGTCTCGTTCTCGTCCCACAATGTCGGGTCGCTGAAATCGACCGCGCCCCGGAGTTCGTACCGGAGCACATATTTCAGGTTCCGGGGAAGCTCCAGGGTCTCCTTCAGCACATCCGTCACCTCGTTGGGGCCTGCGCTGTTCTCGAACCGTTCCACAAGGCTCTTCAGCTTTGCTGAGCTGGCATCCCCCTTCAGCAGAGGCCCCAGCCCCGCCTCGGTCAGCACCGAGACCAGCTCGTCCTGCATCACGGGCCCGAATGCCTGGATCTCTCCGGAGAGCTTGTTGATGAGCTTTGAAAAGTGGGTGCTTATGGTCCGCATCCCGTGCGGGATCGGATTCTCTCCCCGGTGGCGGATCAGGTAGGTCTCCAGATCCTTGGGCTTGGGGATCTTTTCCTGGATGGTCCCGGCCTCCTGCGCAAAGATCGCATTGAGCGCGGCCTCTGAATCCTTGATCCGGGAATCTTCGGTGATGTTGCGGACCGATCGGTCCAGAGCCTCCACCAGGTCGGACCAGAAGCCGGTATCCTCCTCGGCCTGATACCAGTGGAACCAGCGGTGAAAGGCCTCGTCCTCCATCTCCTGCAGGGAGGCATCGGCCGGGTGGCTTTGGGCCAGCAGATCGCAGAGCAGTCGGATCTGTGCCCGGATGTGCTTCAACTGCCCTTCGATCAGGTCCACCGCGGCCATATCCTGATCAGCAAGGTTTTTCTGCAGATGATCGTTGACCGCTTTCATCAGCCCCTTTGCATCATCGGGGTTTGTGGCCTCGAATGGGCCGACGAAGATATGGCCCGGAACCCCGGCATCCATCAGATATTTCCGGTGAATCCGGATATTCTCCCCCTCCGGATCGACCCGCTTGTCGATGTTCAGGGCAAAGAGGAGGCGGCTCATCAGGTCGATCTCGTCCGGCTGCCGGGAGACCGAATCCCAGAACCGGTGGAAACTTTCTCCGGGCGAAGGGGTCGCGCCGGGGCGGCTGGCCGTCACCAGTAGATCCGCGTCGGCCGCGATGGTGGCAAGGGTCATATCCCGGGCTCTGCGGTTGGGATCATCCACGCCCGGGGTGTCGATCCATCGCAGGTGCTCGGAGCCCCCGGCAAACGCGGTGTGAATCCGGCAGCGCTTTGCGGCCGCAACCCGCGCCATCCGATCCCCCCGCGCCTTTTCATCTGCGGTCTCCTCCATGGTCTGCGGGTAGGAGACCCATTCCCGCATCTCGGAGAGGGGCTGCCGTTGCAGCGGCACATGGCCCAGATATTTGAGGCACTCGCCAAAGCTGTTCTTCAGCCGGTGCAGATCCTTGAGCAGCTTATGTGCGGTGGTTCCGCCCGGCAGCGTCTCGGGCGGGGGCAGGCTCATGGAAGAAAACCCTGCTGCCGTACCAGGAACCGAAAAACCTCGCTGCTGATCCCCGGGAAGCGCACTCTGCACCGTCTCTATCAGGGGCCGAAGCACCCGGTCCGTAAACTCGGCCTCGGTATAGAACTCCAGATCGAAATCCTCCCGGCCTTGGGCATACCGGATCTCGCAGAGGACTGCGGTACAGCGCTCATCAAAGGTCGGCAGCGCCTCGATTCCGGTGAGAGACCGGAGAAAGGTCGTCTTCCCGGCCTTCTCCAGCCCCGCGACCGCAACAGTGATGAGCCCGGAGCTGAACCGGTCGTGCCTAAGTGCTGCCCTTTTCCGAAGAGCTTCCAGCGCTTCCTGAATCCCCCGGATCTTCTCGTCGGCCTCCCGCATCCGATGCGCGTCGATCTCATCCAGCGATGTCATCGCAGAGACCACATCTTCAAGCTTTTCGCTCAACTCTTTGCATCCGTCGATGATCCGCTGCAGGCGGGGGGCCTTCTCCCTGCGGCTTTCGATGATCTCCCGGCTCAGTGCTGATGCTGCCATAGCGTCCTACCTCATCATATGAATCTTATGAAAACTCAAACACGGGTGTTTGAACAAACCGAACAGGCTGATGTTCGCTCCGGATGATCCGCTGTAATCGTTCAACGGTCTGCGGTGAAAAGAATTGTTCCCCTGTTTCTGTATTCACCCGGGCCGGTACATTCTCGATGATGAAAATCTTTCCCTCTTTTACAAGTGTATATGTTACTTCCTGTTCTACGAAATTTTCTTCATTCATGTTTGTTGCCATCCTACTTTCTCCTGACACGAAAAGCTATTCATACAATGAAGGGTATCACAATTCAAGTCAAATGTCCGCGGGAAAAGAATGCTCCTGACAGCTCCTGAATTTTTCTTTTGACCCGAACGGATGATAACGGCTAAAATGGGCAGGATCGCGCCGGAAAACATCGGCCAAATGCAAACCCTTACAAAGCTTCAAGGAGACATCAAATGGTAAAAGAGATGGCGGAAAAGATCGTATGGCTCGGGCACGACTGCTTTCGGATCGATGCATCCAAAAGGATCTACATCGACCCGTACCAGATCGAGCCGGGACCTGAAGCCGATATCATCCTGATCACCCATGACCATTTCGACCACTGTTCCCCCGAGGATGTGGAGAAGATCCAGGGCAAAAACACCGTCATCGTGACGGAGAAGGACTCGGCAAAGAAGCTCTCCGGAAATGTAAAGGTCGTTGCGCCGGGCGAGTCCGCAACCCTCGAGGGTGTAAAGATCGAGGCGGTTCCGGCCTATAACACGGACAAGGATTTCCACCCAAAAGAAAACGGTTGGGTCGGGTTCGTGGTCGAGATCGACGGGGTTCGGATCTACCATGCCGGGGATACCGATTTAATCCCGGAGATGAAGGATATCGATGCCGATATCGCGCTGCTGCCGGTCTCGGGAACCTATGTGATGACAGCGGATCAGGCCGTGGATGCAGCGCTTGCCGTCAATCCAAAGATCGTCATTCCCATGCACTACGGAACGGTTGTCGGTTCGGCCGAGGATGCGGACAAGTTCAAGGAGGCGCTCAAGGATAAGATGGAGGTGGTGATCAAAACTGCCTGAACCCGGATGCATATGATGGATATGATGGCCACTGATGGGGCATTGATGCGATGACGGCTTGAAATCTGCCTAAAGTGATGGGTTGTGATAAAGCGTCACGGCCCATCATTTCCATCAGATGCATCGGGGGCCGTGACAAAATGGATCTTACCTGCCGATCTCCAGTACGGCCTTCAACCCTTTTCCCGCTCTCTCCTCCAGAAAGACCCTGCCCCCATGCAGCATTGCCACCTCTCTAACGAAGTTCAACCCCAGCCCCGTACTCTTCTCCCCGGTATCGGGCCGCTGGAGGGAGAAGAACTTCTCGAAGACCTTCTCTTTGGCATATTCGGGAATGCCGGGGCCCTCGTCTGCAATGATGAGCCGCAGCATCAGCTCTTCTGTTTGTGCAGAAATCGCGATGGCTCCTCCCCGGGGGCTGAAGTCGATGCTGTTTTGAATTAAATTTGCAACGGCCTGGTGAAGCAGGAAGCCATCCCCGCCGATCTGGAGATCCTCCGGCAGATCCATCTGGATTTGGATTTCTTTTTCAGAGAGTTGAATTTCATTGCTCTCCAGCACCGTCTTGACGATCGTATTTAAAGATACCGCTTCGATCTTCCGGAGCTTCTTCTGATTTTCCAGGGCAGCAAGCTCCAGCATCCGGTCGATGATCCGCTGAATCCTTCGGGCTTCATTTCGAATATTTGCCGTAAATTTTGCCCTTCTTTCCTCGTCCATTCCGGGCTCGGCCATCAATTCGGCCGCGCCCCGGATCGCGGAAAGGGGGCTTTTGATCTCATGGGTCAGATTCTGGACATACTGCTCCACATACCGCTTCCCCTCCAGGGCCTCCTGCATCCCCTCGAAGGCTTTGCCCATCTCGCCGATCTCGCTCTTGTCCAGCCGGGGGAATTCGGGCCTTTTGCCCTCCCGGATAGCTTCGGCATATTTGGTGAGCCGCTTGATGGGCAGCGTCAGCCAGAGGGAGACGAGAAAGCTCAGCAGGATCGCGGCCAGCAGATAGAGCAGGCCGATGCCCAGGATCTGGGGCCTTGCATTTTTCAAAAAGTATTTGATGTTGGTGGTCGGCTTTGCCACAGTCAACACCCCTGCGATCTCGCCGTCCACCTGAATGGGCGCGGCCACATAGAGCACGGATGAGGTGGGATCATCTTCATCCATCAGTGTGGTTCGGGCGCCGTATTCTCCCCGCAGCGTCAGCATCACATCCCGCCATTCGGAATAATCCTCGCCGATAGTCTCCTTCGATTCCGAGTCGAAAATGACCTTTCCCCCGGCATCGGTGATGTAGACCCTCAGATCCACCGAATCCTTTACCAACTTATAGATCTTTGCCGAAATCGGCGCTTCATAGACCCGGTCGAAGATCGCATACCACTTTTCCGGGTCGAACTCCCCGGCCTCCATCTGCATCCCGGCAAAGGCCCCGAGGATGTTTGCCTGATCCACCAGCGGATCTTCCACCCCCTCCAGATAGCGGGCCCGAAGGGTGTAGATGATCCAGTCGATGGGAGAGTAGAAGCAGATGGCGAATATCAGCAGATAACAGAAGAAAATCCTTGTGCCGAGTCTCATAATCCCTCTTTGAGCGAATATCCCATGCCCCGATGGGTCAGGATCGGGTCGATATCGGGCCGGATGGTTTTCAGCTTTGCCCGGAGGTTTTTGATGTGTGCATCCACGGTGCGGTCCATGCTCGCGTCCGGCTCGTCCCAGGCCAGCTCCATGAGCCGGTCCCTGGAGAAGACCCGGCCGGGCCGGTTGATGAAGACGGTCAACAGGTTGTATTCATATTTGGAAAGATCGAGGCGGGTTCCGAAATAGGCGATCCGGCACTTTTCCGTGTCCAGGGAAAAGACGGTCTTCCCGGCCGGGGAAGGATCTCCCTTTACCCGTCGCAGCACCGCCTTGACCCGTGCGGCCAGTTCACGGGGGCTGAAGGGCTTGGTGACATAGTCGTCCCCGCCGATCTCCAGCCCCACCACCCGGTCGATCTCGTCCGATCTCGCGGTGAGAAAGATGATCGGAACATCGGAGAGCGTCCGGATCTTTTTGCACAGCTCGATGCCGTTGATGTCCGGCAGGCCGATGTCCAGCACGATGAGAGCGATCTTCTCCGCCTTGAGCAGGGGCAGGGCAGGGCCTCCCGAGTTCAGAATTTCGGTGGCGAACCCGTCCGTCTCCAGCGCATACTGGATCGTATCCGCAATGGCCGGCTCATCTTCCACGATCAGGATTTTGGGCTTCATGATGGTAATGCTCCTCTTACAGGGGTTGCGCCGATCTCTTCTTACATCTGCTTACAACCCATTGCAGCAGGAGTGTCAACCCCAAAACGAATCCGCCGATCCCCGTCACCATGAAAATGTGATCCGCAAAGCGGTCCGGGTTCTTTTCATAAGCCCCGTTCAAGAGCGGAACACCGATCGTCATCGAAAAATAGCAGAGCAGTGGAAAAAGTAGATTCTTCCGCATCTTTCGGGACTTTTCAAAGGTAATATGCTCCCATCTCCCGGCCGCTGCACAGACTCCCCAATAATAGCCGTAAAGAGAGAGGAGATAAAGGAAAGCCCCGGAAATCCGGTGAAGACCCGCCGGGGTCAGCGCAGACCCGTAGATATCCATCCGGTAAAGATAGATCGAAAGAACGATCCGGATCGTATTGACCACAAGGGTCAGCCCGTAGGCCGTCAGAAGAGAGAAAAAAATCCACAAGAGACTCCTTCCAGTTCTTCCCATTCTCTCCGTTTTTCCCTTTTTTCCGGTCCACTCCGTCCCTTGCGTCCTTTTCGTCCTTTGGGTCCCTTCAAACCGCCAAACCCCGCAGAGCCCCGCCATAACAAAAGCAATGATCAAAAAATTGACCCCCGCACAGGCCGGCGCAATCAGAATATCCAGTTCCCGGCTCAGGTATCCCGCGCTGCTCTGATATTCGAAAACCGCGCCCGTTACCCCGCGCACCAGGATCGCGGTGGGCTTCAGTATCCAGACCAGGCCGTCGCTGTCCGCACGGCTGTAGTGGAGTTTCAGGCCCAGCGCGATTATCCCGATCAGTATGGCAAAGAAGAAGGTTCGTTTCATCTTCTGCTCCCCGCTAAGCGGCCTTCTTCTTTTGCATCCTTCTGCGCCGGATATGCCGGATATGAATAATCAGCAGCATCCCCGAACAGAGAATCCCCAGCAGCATCAATTCCGGCTCCGGAACCGAAACAGGCCCGCTGCTCACCGCAAGATTTGAAACCCCTTTGGGAAGCGGCAGCGGCTGCTTCACATCCTCGCCCTCTCCGCCCGGATTCCGGATGATCTCATCCACAGCCACAAAGGAGGTAAACGCGGTCAGCAGATTATAGGTGAGCCCCAGGGAGACGATCTCGGCCCGATTCTCCGGATCATGCGGCTGCGGATTGAAGTCGGAGAGGCGGGAGATCCGGGTCCTGGCCCACAGATAGCGCAGTGCTTCATTGGCATCGGCCGGACTTGTCTCCCCGACCGCAAAGCTTTTCTCATAAGCCCCTGATCCCGTTGTCCCGCGGATCGTGATCTTTCCGTCTGCCTCCCCCCGCCATTTACCGATGAGGAGTACCGGCCGGGCCGCAAAGAGATCCGGGAAGGACCGCGGCTCCACATCATAGGCATCAAACCCTTCAAACTCGACATCGATGCCTGTAAGCACAGGCGATGCGATATATTCCCGGAACCGCCGGGCCGCATCCGGCGCCTCTGCCGGCCCCGTGACCACAAAGGGCTCTCCCTGCCCCGCCTTTGCCATCCCTTCGATCAGAAACCGGTTGACGCTGCTGCCGATGCCGAATGCAAAGACATTGGCCCGGTTCAGGTTGTTCTGGATGGATTCGAAAACCGCATTTTCCGCATGGATATAACCGTCCGTCACGATGACCAGGGTGCGGGCAAAGCCTTCGGATGCCGGTATGGCCATTGCCCGGTTCATGGCCGAGAAGAGATCGGTGCCGCCGCTTCCCTGCTGACCGTCGATAAATGAGAGTGCCTGGGAGAGGTTGCCCGGCGTCGCGGGAAGGGAGTTCGGCGCCATCAGGTTGGAAACGCCTGCAAAGAGAAGCACATTGAAGGCGTCCGTGGGCCTGAGATTCCCCACCAGATCCCCCAACAGCTCCTTTGTCGTATTCAGCGGAAAGCCGTTCATGGAGCCGGAGACATCCACCACAAAGATGTATTCCCGGCCCGGAATATGCGCAGGCTTCACCCGCTCGGGGGGCTGCATCATCAGCAGGAAGAAGTTCTCGGTCTCGCCTTCATAGAGCATCAGCCCGGATGTGATCTGCTTGTCCACAAGCCGGTATCGTAAAATGAAATCCCGGTCCCCGCCGAAATCCCCGGGATCGGCAAGGCCGATATGCGCCAGATCTGCTCCGTCCCACCGGATATCGGTCTCGTGGGTGTTGCAGACCGCCTCCTGGATCGGCATACCGGTCGAAAGGTCCACCCCAATGTCGAATGCGGTCCGGGGAGCGCTTCCCTCTTTCAGATAGGGGTTTTTGACCCATTTCTCGCCTTGGGGCGCGCCGGCCTCGTCCATATCTGTGTATCTCGGCCCCACAACCGTGGGATAGACGAATTGATAAGTGCCTTCGGTTGGAACCAGCAGCTCGGTGTACTGCAGTTCGATGACGACCAGATCCCCCGGCAGTATGTTGGCCACCGACATGGAGAAGACATTGGGCCGCTTCTGCTCTAATAAAGAGGCGCTCTTTCCCTCGCTCTTCGCGGTTTCATATATCTGCCGGGCCTCATCCTTCTCTTCGATCTTCGCACGGATCACCCGATCTCCGATCGTCATCGTCATCCCGTGAACTGCAGCCCGGGTGGAGGCCGGAAAGATATAGGTTCCGTGAACCGTATCTTTCCCCTCATTGGCGTAATGCTGCCGAACCGTCACGGCCGCGATCACGCCGCTGATCTTAACGGAGACATCGGTCTTTTTGAGGAAGAAATGATCCGTGGAATCGGTGGAAGGAGAGCCTCCGCCTTCCGGATCACCGGAACCGGACTCGCTTTCCACGAAGAAGTAGGGGGAGAGGGTTTTTTCGATGTTCTTTTCGGATTGGGCGAACGCAAACGCCCCTGAAAAAAGGAAAAGAACCGCTGCTGTGAGAAGAACTGCCTTTGCCGTTGTTTTCATCTTCTGCCTCCATTGGGTAAATTGGTTTCGGGTTGCAGGGAGATGCGGAGCGGAAAAACCATCCGCATCCCTTGCCTACAACTCTAATGGCCGTAGATGAAAATATTACGAAGGCAAAATGAAATGTCTGTGAAAAGTGAAAAGGGGGAAATGGATATTCCCCCCTTGAAGCGGTTCAGAGCCGGACCGAAAAGAGTTCAGCTCTCGACATGGCTGTATTCGAGAAAGAGGTTCACTTCATGGAGGATCTCCCCCTCTTCCAGGTAAAAGAGGGGCAGTGATACCGTATAGATGTAGAAGACATCATCGATCGAATCATACTCCTCCACTTCGGCTGCCACCGAATACCAGCCGGCCGGCAGGTAGTCGAATGCATAGAAGCCCGACGAGTCGGTGACCTGCTCTTCGATAGTGTAGCCGTGCTCGTCGTAGAGGATGACGTGGATGTTCTGGTTCTCCGCATCGTAATAGACCGGCTCGCCGGCTTCATCATAGAAGGGGTAGAATGCGGTGCCCTCGATGATTCCGGAACGGGGGTCCGGGTCCCGGATGATCACCTCGGTATCGCCGCTCTCGTTGCAGCCGGTGACGAGAGCGGCCATGACCACCATCAGCAGCAGGATTTTCCAGGAGCGTCTCATCGGCTCGACACCCATACCCGCTCTTCCTTCCAGTAGCCCTCCTCCTTCACCACATTGATCCAGGAGCCGGGAACCCAGCTCTGGTTCGCATCGTAGTGGCCCGGATTCCAGACCTTCTCATGCACCGGGGCTACCCAGACCCGCTGAACCTCCCAGTGGCCGCAGGATGGCGGAGGAGAGGGCGGCGTCGGAGAGTACCGCTGCCGATGATAGCGCGGGGGGCGGTGATGGACTCGGGCCGGCGGGGAGTTGACGATCACCGTGCCGCCGCCGCGGGAGTGGTGAGGCCGATTGTTGTGCTGATAGCTGTTGACGATAGTATGCCCCAGAATGGCCGCGCCCACGCCGATGGCGACCCCTTCCCACCGGTGGCGCTGTTTCGCGCCGGCCCACGCGCCGGCCGGAAGAACGAGGCTGATACAGAAGATTGCTGCAATCGTAATGATGATTGTCCGTTTCATGTTCATGATATCCTCCTTATTTTCAATCCCTGAACCTGCGCCGGATGCTGTTTTTTTCCTCCGGCGGCAATGTATCCCACTGTTCCAGTTTTCGCTGCAGTTGATTCTGTTCGTCGGGGCTCAGTCGCTGCCATTGGCGGAACCGCCGCTGGTAAAGCTCCCGGGCTTCGGGGGGCATGCCCTTCAACTGATCCAGCCGCTGCCGGAGCCGCTCTTTCTCCCCCGGGGGAAGGGACTGCCACTTGTCGTAGCGCTGTTTCAACTGCTCCCGCTGTTCCGGGGAGAGATTCTCCCATTTCTTTCCGTCCCCGGGGGAGCGCATCTGTCTCGGCGGCGGCCCCGCGCCTGCAAATTGAATCAGAAGGACGGACCCGAAGATCAGGCAGCAGAAGAGTGCCCCTGCAATCCGAAGCAGGCGATGCATTGCATCCTTATTATACGCTGATCTATACGCTGACCGTTCCATCACTGCCACCAAATTCCCGCAGGGATTTGAGCCGGGGATCATCGGTTTCGATGATCTCCCCCCTTGCATCCACCTTCTGCACCAGTTTTTTCAGCACATCCATCTCCTGCAGCAGCTCCAGATTCTCGATCACCTCCACATCCTGCGCCTTGACCGCGATCGGCTGTTCCGGATTTTCCCAAAGCCCGAAAAGCCCGACCCCGACCAGCCCCAGCAGCAGCGCGGCCGCGGCAAGCGTCGGCGCGAAGATCCGGGGAAAGCCCCAGCCCCGAAAGCGGCCGGAAAGGGAACGATCGAGGGCTGTTCCCGCCTTTTCCTGCGCTGGACGGCTCCGCCGCACCTGATCCCGAACCGCCCTTTGAAGCTGCGCCTGAACCGATGGCGGTATCTGCGGCGTGGCCGCCTTTGCCGCAGCCATCAACTGATGAATCCGCTCCTGCTCGTGCCGGCATCCGCTGCATTCCGCAAGATGGGCATCCCAGTCGGGACGCTCTTCCGGCACAAGCTCCTTGAAAGCGTCGAGCTGCAGGATGTCGTTTTGATGGTTGAGACAGGATTGTCGAGTAGACATAATATGGTTCCTCCAAATTTGAATTTTAAAAGATGTGAGGAACTTCAATGCCCCTCACAGAGCCGGACTCGTGCGGATTTCCCACATCCGGCTCTTTGGCAGGCGTCTTTTGCCGATTTCACCATTCAAGATGATTTTCTTTCTCCTCATGAAGGCACCACACCGTCAGGCCGCCATGGAAAATTCGAATGACATTTCCCATACGTTTTGCATGAGTATCAAACTGCCAATGACGAAGAAGACGGCGAACAAAACCGGCGACCTCATATCTTCCAATATCGAGATACACAAGACAGTATTTCGGATGACAAAGATCCCGCTGGTAAAAATCATTGTCCCGTGTAAAAAATGCAGGACGGTTCAATCGGTGCAGAAGCGTTATGATTTCTTCATCCTGCATTCCTTTCCATCCAATGTCATCACCGATTTGATGAACCGGAATTCTCCACATTTTAAGCAATTGCTTCTGGTCACTCAGTATGTTCTCGTCCAGAATATTCATAGAGCCGGATCTAAAGCAAAATCCTCAATATGATTGATGAATGCCTGACGTGATAATGTTAACGCCTCAGCAATTGCTTCTTTGGAAATACTGTTATGCCATCCTTCGATGATGCTTTCCCATGCCAGACCTTCTTCAACCTGTTCCAGCACGTCGGAAACCATTATTCGTGTCCCCCTGAACGTCGGTTTCCCATGACATATTTTCGGATCAGCGACGATGTAACGTCCTATAATCGTAGTTTCCATTTTTAAAACTCCTGAAATTGCTGTTGAATTTCTATGGGATCTATCAAAAAAGCCGTTTTGCAATCCGCCTGAAGATGACCATGCCAGCGCCCCTTGTCCTTATCTTCCGGGTGAAACCTGGTCAGGTTCAAGGCTCCCACTCCTTCAAGGCTTCCCGCAACGTCCGGGTAGCCCGGAACAGATGGGATTTCACGGTTCCCTCGGCCAGCCCCATCACTTCCGCGATCTCCCGGATCTGCATCTCCTCCACGGCCTTCAGGTGAAAGGCCATCCGCTGCTGGTCCGACAGGTGCGTCATGGCCGCTTCCACCGCTTCCCCCAGTTGCCGGGAGCGCACCGCATCCAGCGGGCTCTTTCCTTTGCCCAGATCCGGCGTCTCTTCCAGATCCGTCTCGCCCGGCCCTTCGGCTTCGGCCATCTTCCGCCAGGGGGTGAAGATCTTCCGCCACCGAATCCGGCGGCGGCGCTCGTCCAGGCAGGTGTTGGCCGCGATCCGGAAGAGCCATGTGGAGAAGGCCGAGTCCCCGCGAAACATATTCAGATTGGAAAAGACCTTTAAAAACGCCTCCTGCGTCATATCGGCCGCGGCATCCGGATTCCGGTCGCACATCCGAAAGGCCAGACCGTAGACCTTCTGCTGATACCGAAGCACCAGCGCATCTGCCGCATCCGCGTCGCCCTTCTGCGCCCTCCGGATCAGCGTTGTTTCATCCGGAAATAGACCGGTCTCCTTCATTCTTCCTCTTTCCTTTTCCTGTGCCCTTTAGACGCCGTCTGTAAAGGGAGGTTTACATGACGCCTTCCAAAAGCAATCCGCTTCTCTGATTGATTCGGCAAGGCCATCCATGCTATTTTATAGGATGAAACTGGGGAAATCAAAAGCAGTAGATTGATTTTTTTGATCGGATGCAGTTCCAAATAGATAAAGGAGGAGGCCATATGTCGAATCGACCGGTTGTGATCGTTACCGGCGCATCCCGGGGGATGGGCGCGGCCGCTGTCCGCTGGCTGGCAAAGGCCGGGGCCGACATCGTGCTTACGGCAAGGAGTGAAGACGCGCTCAAGGCGGTTGCAGAGGAGGCCGAAAAACTGGGGGCACAGACCCTTTCCATCGCGGCGGACGTAGCGGACCCGGAAGCCTGCGAGAGGATCGTATCCGAAACCCGGAAGCGCTTCGGCCGAATCGACGGCCTCATCAACAACGCGGGGATTCTGGGACCCCTCTCCCCCGCGGGATCTGCCGATATCGGGCAGTGGCGGTACAACATCGAGGTCAACCTGCTGGCCCCCTTCTACCTGATCCGGGCAGCCCTTCCCGAACTCCGGAAGCGCGGGGGCCGGGTGGTCAATGTAAGCAGCGGAGCGGCTCACAAAGCCATCGAAGGATGGAGCGCCTACTGCACCGCAAAGGCGGGGCTGACCCACATGACCCGGGTCATTGCGGCCGAAGAGCCGGATGTGACCTTCGTGGCCCTGCGGCCCGGGGTGGTGGATACCCAGATGCAGCAGCAGATCCGTGAAGAAGGCCCCGGCAACATGACAAAGGAGAAGGCCGAGTATTTCCGGGAACTCAAGGCCGAGGGAAAGCTCTATTCTCCCGATGTTCCGGCAAAGATCATGGCATGGCTCGTCCTTCACGGAACCGAAGAGCTGAACGGCCAGTTCCTGGAGCATGACGATCCCCAGATCAGCAGCAGGGCCAAAGCGGCTTTCAACCAGTGATATCATCCATATAAAAATAAAGGAGGCGGAAGATGAAAAGATCCATCGGCGCAAAGACAATCCTCTATCCCACACCGGTGCTGATCGTGGGAACCTATGACAAGGAGGGCAAGCCCAACGGCATGACCGCGGCCTGGGGCGGCATCTGCTGCTCCAGCCCCCCATGCGTTACGGTCTCCCTTCGAAAGGCCACATACAGTTACGGGTGCATCGTGGAGCGGAAAGCCTACACCCTGAGCATCCCATCGGAGAGATATGCCAAAGAGGCCGACTACTTCGGCATGGTCTCGGGAAAGCGGGAGAACAAATTCGAAAAGACCGGCCTCACCCCGGCCAAGAGCGACCGGGTGGATGCGCCCTATGTCAAGGAGTTCCCTCTGATTCTCGAGTGCAGCCTGATTCATACCCTCGAGATCGGGCTCCACACCCAGTTTGTGGGGGAGATCATGGATGTAAAGGCCGATGAGGAGGCCATCGGCGAGAATGGCCTTCCGGATATCGAAAAGATCCGGCCCATTCTCTTTGCACCGGAGGCCCGGAAATATTATGGTGTGGGAGAACTCATCGGCGATGCCTTCTCTCTGGGAAAGCTGGTTTAGGAAAGGGATACTGCAGGGGAGTTTCATCTCACCTGTTGAATATAATCAATTGAAACAACCGGAGAATTTTCGTGCCTGAACTATTTGAAAAGACGACAATCAAGAGCATGGAGCTGAAAAACCGCACGGTCCGTTCCGCCACATGGACCGGACTGGCCGCAGCCGCTGACGGTGCGGTGACGGATCAACTCATCGAGCTGATGACAAAACTGGTCCGGGGCGGCGTAGGGCTCATCATCAGCGGCCACGCCTATGTCCATCCCCTGGGAAAGGCATCCGGCCGCCAGTTGGGGATATATGACGATCATCTGCTTCCTGGCCTGAAAAAGATGGCCGACGCGGTCCATGACGCGGGCGGAGCCATGGCGATTCAGTTGGCCCATGCCGGATGCCATGCCAATCAGGAGATCATCGGGGAAAAGGGATTCGGCCCTTCTGTGGTAAGTGGAAAACAGGGGCCCATCTGCAGAGAGATCACGGTTCAGGAGATCGAAGAGGCTCTCGATGCATTTGGAATGGCCGCGGCCCGGGCCAAATCTGCCGGATTCGATGCGGTTCAGATCCATGCCGCACACGGCTACTTCCTCAGCCAGTTTCTCTCCCCCTATTACAACAAGAGAACCGATGAATACGGCGGCCCCATCGAAAACCGGGCAAAGGCCGTCATCGAAGTCTGCCGCCTGGTGCGGGAGGCCGTTGGTCCGGAATTTCCGGTGCTGATCAAGCTCAATTCCGAGGACTTCATCGACGGGGGAATGACACAGGAGGAGATGCTGACCGTGGCCCGGATGCTCGAGGCCGAGGGGATCGACGCGATCGAACTCTCGGGCGGGGTTCAGTTCTCCAGCCCCAAGCTGAACCCGGTGCGGACGGTTCGCATCGATTCCCCGGAAAAGGAGGTCTTCTACCGGGACGCTGCCCAAAAATACAAAACATATCTGAGAACCCCGCTGATCCTGGTGGGCGGTATCCGCTCTCTGGAGACGGCAGAGGGGCTGATCAAAGAGGGCACTGCCGATTACATCGCGATGAGCCGTCCCCTGATCCGGAATCCCGAGCTGATCCGGGAATGGATGGCGGGGAAAAACCGGATATCCGGATGCAAATCAGACAACCGCTGCTTCAAACCGGCCCTGGAAGGGGAGGGGATCTGCTGCAAAACCGCGGAAGAAGAGGCATAAGTTCCCCAATCCCCCATTGTGATCCGAAAAAGGAGAAGAACGAGATGGCACAAGAGAACGTACTGGAGATCTATTCCGACTATATCTGACCCTGGTGCTACTTCATTACCGGGCGTATTGAAAAACTGAAAAAAGAATTCGATGTCCGCATCCAGTGGCGAGCCTTTCCGCTCCATCCGGAGACGCCGGAGGCGGGGCTGTCTATGGAAGATCTCTTCAAAGGCCGCGCGGGGAACATCGACGAGGTCATGGCAAGGGTCAAATCCGCTGCCGTGGAGCTGGGGCTGCCATTTGTCGATCGCACCCATACCTACAACAGCCGCGGGGCCCAGGAGCTGGGAAAGTGGGCAGAGGAGAAGGGTAGGGGGGAGGAATTTCACCACGCGGCATTCCATGCCTACTTTGCCGAAGGAAAGAACATTGCAGAACCGGAGGTTTTGAAAGAGATCGCAGGCCGGGCCGGGCTTTCCGAAGGGGAAGCCAAAGAGGCTATCGGCTCGGAAAAGTACAAAGCCGCGGTGGACAGTGATTGGGAATTGTCAAAGGAGAAGCGGATCAGAGCGGTTCCCACCTTTTTTGCAAATGGCTCCCAACTGGTTTCCCGCCTGGTTGGGGCCCAGCCCTATGAAGCGCTGGAACGGCTGCTGATCGAAGCCGGTATCCCTCGCAGAAGCGAAAAAAGCGGATGAGAGAACCCCGGACCATTGCCGATATCGAGTCGGAACTGCACCGGCTCAACTACCGCTGGAAGATGGACGTCCTCTCCTTGTGGAAGGGCGAGGTCCCCGAGCGCTCCTTTGAACTCTACGACGGAGTCGAGGAACTCATCAGCCGCAAAACCCTTGCCCGGATCGACGAGATCGCGCCTCCCGAAATCCGAAACCGGCTCCGCTTCGCGCTGATTGACCATTATCTCCAGCGGACCCTTCTTCCCCACGATGTGGAGATGCAGGCATGGATGCGCGGGGCCAGAGCTGTGGTGGGGGAAGAGCGGATCTACATGCGGGAGATAATCCCCTGGTGTCAGACATCGAGCACCTATGAGAAGCGGCAGATTCTGCAGCAGGAGACCGGCCCTCTTTGCAAGTTTTTGAAGCCTTTTGCCCTCAACTATTGGGATGTGCAATTGACCATGCTCAAGGAGGAGCTGGGGTTTGAAAACTACATCGACTACTGCGGCCGGAAAAAGGGGATCGACTACGCGCGGTATTACGAGCTGGCGGTCGATCTGCTGAAAAGAACCGATGATCTCTATTTCGCCCGCATGGAGGAATGGGTTCAAAACCGGTTCGGCAGGCCATTGTCTGAACTCAACCGGTTCGACGCGATCAAGCTCCTATGTCTTCAGGAATTCGATCCGATGCTCCATGAAAAACATCCAAAGGATCGGCTGGGGGATCTACTGGGTGAGCATCTGAAGGATCAGCTCGGCTTTTTAAAGAGCTGGGGGATCAACCCTTTCCGGATGCCGCATCTCCATCTGGATATCGGGATGCAGACCGGCAAACGTGCCCAGGGCATGACCTTCTTCCTCTCTGTGCCCGAGGAGATCCATGTGCTGATGCGGCCCCAGCGCGGCTGGATCGACATCGAAACCCTCTGGCACGAGCTGGGGCACGGCCTTTCCGCGGCCCACGCCCGGCCCGATCTACCTTTATCCGATCGAAATCTCCCGACCGCCTACAGCCTGTCGGAGTGCTACGCCTTTCTGCTCCAGCACATCGCGATGACGCCGCCCTTTACGAAGGGGATCATCGGCCTTTCCGAAAAGGATGCCCAAACCCTCTATTATTACAAGAACCTTCGGGACCTGTCGGTCTTCCGCCGATATGCGGGGAAGTTCATCTCCGAATACGAGATGTTTTCAAGGGGAGATCTGGAAAACGGAGAGCCCTATGCCGAACAGATGCGGAAAAGCACCGGCTTCTACCACCAGCCCGAAAGCCACCTCTTCGATCTTGTCCCGGAGTTCTACAGCCTCGACTATCTCCTCGGCTGGATGGGGGAGGCGATCTTCGCGCAGTACCTTCAACAGGAACTCGGGGAGGGGTGGGCATTTTCCCAGCAGACCGGAGAGATCCTCAAGGAGTGGTGGCAGGAGGGGTTCCGGTATGATATCTTTGCCTTCTTTGCGGAAAAGGGATTGGGGGAGTTGGGGCCGGAGCCGCTGCTGGATCGATGGAAAGAATGTCTGGCATAATGGCGAAAAATGATTCTGCTTGACACCATCCGTAAAAAATCCTATTCTTCAAGGTTATGAACAGTGACGAACATCCGAAAATAACTTGCAGCTTCAACCTTTGCCCGAACAGGCTTTCCACTCCTGCGGGAACATCCATGACCGGCAATGCTTATGCCTGTCCCACACCGCCCTGATGTTCATCGACCTGCATCCGTTATAGCTTGACCGGTTTCAATTTTCCGGCATCCCTGCAGATTTCCCAGCAAAAATAAAAAAAATACTGCTGCCGGCAGAAGGACTGTTTGCGCATAGAGCCATATTTTTCCGCACAGCCCGGTTCGGCCGGCGCAAAAGAAAATCATCCGAAAGACCAGTGTCATGAATATGGAAAAAGGATCTGACAGTACAAAAGCACGGCCCAAAAAGCGATCCGGCAAGCCGGAAATCGACCGCCGCCGCACCTTCGGCATCATCAGCCATCCGGACGCCGGCAAGACAACTCTCACCGAGAAGATGCTCCTCTTCGGCGGCGCGATACAGATGGCCGGCTCGGTCAAGGCCCGAAAGGCCAGCCGCCACGCCACCAGCGACTGGATGGCCATCGAACAGGAGAGAGGGATTTCTGTCACCAGCTCGGTGATGAAGTTCAACTATCACGACTACGAGATCAACCTGCTGGACACCCCGGGCCACCAGGACTTTTCCGAAGATACCTACCGGGTGCTGACCGCGGTGGACAGTGCGGTGATGGTCATCGACAGCGTCAAGGGCGTCGAGACCCAGACCCGGAAGCTGATGGAGGTCTGCCGGATGCGCAACACCCCCATCCTGACCTTCATCAACAAGCTGGACCGGGAGGGGATGTCGCCTCTGGAGATTCTCGGGGATATCGAGGAGACCCTGCAGATCGAATGCGCCCCTCTCACCTGGCCCATCGGCATGGGCAAGCGGTTCAAAGGGACCTACAATCTCTATCGCAAGGAACTCATCCTTTTTGCCCCGGGGCAGGAGCGGCTGCCCGAAGATGCGATCACCATCCGGGATCTGGATGATCCGCAACTGGATGAACTTCTGGGAACCCAGGCCCATCAGTTGCGAGAGGACATCGAACTGCTGGAGGGCGCGGCCAACCCCTTTGACCTGGATGATTTTCTGAAAGGGAGCCAGACCCCGGTCTTCTTCGGAAGTGCCATCAACAACTTCGGAGTCCGGGAACTTCTCGACACCTTTGTGGAGATCGCGCCCCGGCCCCTGCCGAGGGAAACCACCACCCGCCAGGTCTTTCCCGAAGAGGAGACCTTCTCCGGCTTTGTTTTCAAGATCCAGGCCAACATGGACCCGGCCCACCGGGACCGGATCGCGTTTCTGCGGATCTGTTCGGGCCGTTTCGAAAGGGGAATGCGGGTGCGCCACCACCGGATCGGCAAGGATGTCCAGCTCGCCAACCCGATCATCTTCATGGCCCAGGACCGAACCACCGTAGACGAAGCCTGGCCCGGCGACATCATCGGCCTCCACAACCACGGAACCATCAAGATCGGCGATACCTTTACCGACAAGGAACCTCTGAGCTTCACCGGCATTCCCATCTTCGCGCCCGAACACTTCCGCCGGGTGCAGCTCAAATCCCCACTGAAGGCCAAACAACTGAACAAGGGATTGACCCAGTTGGTGGAGGAGGGCGCGGTGCAGCTCTTTCGGCCCCTCATGGGAAATGACTACATCTTAGGCGCGGTGGGTGTGCTGCAGTTCGATGTGACCATGGGCCGGCTCAAGGCCGAGTATGGCGTGGATGCGATCTATGAGCCGATCAACTTTTCCACGGCCCGCTGGATAGACTGTGATGACAAAAAACGGCTGGCGGCCTTTGAAAAGGCAAATCAGAAGAATCTTGCACTGGATGCCCAGGGAAACCTGACCTTTCTGGCCGATGGGGAGTGGCGCCTGGAGTTCGTGGCGGAGCAGTGGCCTGAAATCAGGTTCATGAAGACCCGGGAGGTGGATTGATCTGACTTTTCCGAAAAAGATTTATTTTATCTTTTTGATTCTGAATCCGACTCTTTTTCAAATTTTAACGCCGCCGAATTCATGCAGTACCGCAGCCCCGTCGGCTGAGGGCCATCCTCGAACAGATGCCCCAGGTGGGATTCACACCGTCTGCAGAGGACCTCGGTTCTCGCCGAAAAGAGGCTCCGGTCCGGCCGGGTCTTAACATGGTTCGGGCAGATCGGCTCCCAGAAGCTGGGCCATCCTGATCCGGAATCGTATTTGGTTCCGGAACTGAACAGGGGCAGATCACACCCCGCGCAGTTATAGACCCCCTCCTTCTTGTAATCGGCATACTTCCCGGAAAAAGCCTGTTCAGTCCCCTTCTCCCGCAGGATATGGTACTCTTCCGGCGTCAGCATCTCCTGCCATTCAGCCTCGGTTCTTTCAATCTTACCAGGATTTTCTTTGCAATCGACCATTTTCTCCTCCGCTGCAAAAATCCCTTTGCCCCGGGGCAGATGGGCAAAAGCCCCCCATGCGGCCCCGGTTAGAAGGATCTGTTTCAAAAAATTACGCCGGCCCGAATCATGCCCCTCCGACAGGACGCCTGCCCGATCCGCATCCGACAACCTGTTTTTGCATCCGTATATTTTCATGGGTTTTCTCCTGTAATCCGCGTGATGTCCCGGAAAAAACATAAGCCGAGACCCGGGAAAATCAAGGCCGTGCCGAAAGATCTGAAAAGAGGGTTGAAATTTCCTTGAAACCGTAGGAAGATCCATCGGCCAATCTTCCTTTCATTCCTCCAAAACCAAAAGGAGAGGCTCCGTCTCCGGAGCCTCTCCTTCAAAACAATTATATCAACCCGCGGTCAATCTTCCTTCAACTCCGGAATCCCCGCATAGAAATCGAGCACCTCCGGATTCCGCAGTGCATCCTTGTTCAGCACGGTCTTACCCTGGATCACCTTCTTCACCGCCAGTTCCACCTTCTTCATGTTCAGGGTGTAGGGCACATCCGGCACCGAAACGATCTTGGCCGGCACATGGCGGGGGGAGGCGTTCTCCCGGATGGTCTTCCGGATGCGGTTCTTCAGATTCTCACTCAGATCCACCCCTTCTTTGAGCTTCACAAAGAGCACCACCCGCACATCGTTCTGCCACGGCTGGCCGATTACGAGGCTGTCTTCGATCTCGTCGATCTGCTCCACCTGGCGGTAGATCTCGGCTGTCCCGATCCGGACCCCGCCCGGGTTCAATGTCGCATCCGAGCGGCCGTAGATGACCACGCCGCCGTGGTCGTTCACCTCGATGTAGTCCCCGTGGCGCCAGACCCCGGGATAGACGTCGAAATACGCGTCATGGTACTTCTTCCCGTCAGGGTCATCCCAGAAGTAGATCGGCATGGAGGGGAAGGGCGCGGTGCATACCAGCTCCCCCTGCTCCCCGACCACCGGCTTGCCCTCGTCGTTGAAGGCCTCCACCTTCATGGCAAGCCCCCGGCACTGCAGCTCTCCGGCATAGACCGGGCCCATGGGGTTGCCCAGGGCAAAGCAGCCGTTCAAGTCGGTGCCGCCGGAGATGGATGCGAGCTGCAGATCCTCCTTGATGTCCCGGTAGACATACTCGAAGCCCTCGATGGAGAGGGGAGAGCCGGTTGAGAGGACCGCTCTCAGGTTTGAAAGATCGTACTCTTTCCCCGGCTTGGCTCCGGCCGCCTCAAGGGCTGCAAGATACCCCGCGCTGGTGCCGAAGACGCTGATCTTCACCTCCTGGGCCAGCTCCCAGAGAGCGGCCGGATGGGGATGGAACGGGTTCCCGTCGAAGAGCACGATGGTGGCGCCCGTGCCCAGGGAGCTGGTGAGCCAGTTCCACATCATCCATCCGCAGGTGGTGAAATAGAAGATCACATCCTCCCGCTTCAGATCCGTATGCAGCATCAATTCTTTTAAATGGTGGATCAGGATGCCGCCGGCACTCTGGACCATGCACTTGGGCAGACCCGTTGTGCCGGAGGAGTACATGATGTAGAGGGGATGGTTGAAGGGGAGCTGCTCGAATTCGATCTCGATGCCCGATTCCTCTGCCTTGAAGTCGTCGAACATCACCGCGTTGGGGACATTGCTGATGTCCGGCTTCTCCTCGGTGTAGGGAACCACCACCACCTTCTCCACGGAGTCGATCTGCTTTAAAATATCGGTGATGCGGCCTAACGAATCGATGCTCTTTCCCTTGAAGGAGTAGCCGTTGGCCGTAAACAACACCTTGGGCCGGATCTGGCCGAACCGGTCCAGCACTCCTTTTATCCCGAAGTCCGGGGAGCAGGAGGACCAGGCTGCGCCGATGCTGGCGGCTGCCAGCATCGCAATGATGGTCTCGGGCATGTTGGGCATGAAGCCCACCACCCGGTCTCCGGTCTTTATCCCAGCGGCCCTCAGGGATTTTGCAACCCGCGCCACCTCATCGTAGAGCTGGGCGTAGGTGATGGTGCGCACCGGCCGCGCCTCGCCCTTGAAGATGATCGCAGGACGGTCGTCTCTGAACCGGAGGAGGTTTTCGGCAAAGTTGAGCTTCGCGCCGGGGAACCATTCGGCTCCCGGCATCTTTGTCGGGTCGTCGATCACCTTTTCATACGGTTGTGACGCGATGATCCCGGCAAAGTCCCACATTTCGGTCCAGAAGTCTTCGATGTTTGCAACAGACCAGGCGTAGAGATCGCTGTACTCCCGGAAGTCCTTTTTATATTTGTCGTTGATCCGGTGCATGAACCGGTACATATTGGTTTGCTGAACGCGCTCTTCCGAAGGCGTCCACAGCAGCTTGCCCATTTGATGGCCTCCTTTTGCTGGGATCTTTTTTTTTAAGATTATCCCTCGTAGAGCACCGCAAGGATCATGGCATTTTTCTCCTTTGCCGCGATCAGGTGCGGTATTGAGGAGATGTAATAGGCGCTGTCTCCGGGTTCCAGCTCGTACTGGTCCTCGCCGACTTTCAGCACCACCACGCCCTCCAGCACATAGATGAACTCCTCGCCGTCGTGCAGGGAGGTCTCCTCATCCGGGTTCTCCTCGAGCTGCACCATTAGTGCCTCCATGTGGCGGCCCTTGACCTCGGGTGCAAGGCTCTTGTAGGCATAGAGCTTCTTCTGACCCTTCTGGGCCGTGGAGCGGGAGATGCTCTTCCGCTCGGCCTTCCGGGTGATGGAGTAGGGCTTGTCGGCCGGGCCCGAGATCAGACCGCCCAGCGCGCTGTCCAAGGCTTTGGAGAGCTTGATCGCGGTGCCGAGCTGGGGCTGGCTCTTGCCCGATTCGATGTCGGCCAGAAAATCGATCTCACAGCCGCTGATCCGGGAGAGTTCCTCCAGGGTCAGCCCCTTCTCCTCCCGCAGCATCCGGATGCGGTTGCCGATATCGGGGCCTTCGGTCTGTTTATGGTCGATATCTCCGGTCAGATCCTCGAAGTAATCGACATTGATATGGGGTTTTTGAGAATCCTTGGTTTCCATATTGGCTCCTGATTCGGTTTAGGTGATTTCCGAAAGCAAATATCTTAGGAAATCACCTTGGCGGTTGATGACGACCTACGGACGATACTTCTCCGGCAGCTCAGCCTTCTCCTTCCACTCCTTGGGCAGCTTCTGGTCCGGGGCCTCCCCGAGCTTCTCCTTCAGCTTCTTGAGGCCGGGACGGGCAAACCTCGGGTGGCCTTCCTTCAGTGTCCGGCCGTTGATCGCGGCCTCGGAGCGGAGCCTGCGGCCCATAGTCCTCTCCATCTGCCGGCCCAGCCAGAGAATCCGGTCCACATCATAGCCGTGCTCGATCCCCATCTCATCCACCTGCACCAGCATATCCTCCAGGCAGTTGAGGCCCACATAGCGGGGGTCGTTATAGTAGTACTCGCCGGTTCCCTTCACCGGGGAGTCGTCCAGGAAGTTGGCCGGCTGCCCCCCGAGTCCGCCCAGGGTGGCCTCGAAGTTTGTGATGCCGGCCTGCAGCGTCGCGAGTATCGACGCGGATGCGACCCGCTTGGTCTCATGGAAGTGTGCGATGTGCAGACTGGTGTCTGGGATTCCGTCCAAGATCATGGAAAAATACCGGTAGACATCGGGCGCGGATGCGCTGCCGTCATGGTCAGCATGCTCCACATCGTGCGCGCCGATCTCCAGCCACCGCTTGGTGAACTCCACCGCGTCCTTCATGTCTGTTGCGCCGCCGATGGGGCTGCCCCAGATGGTGGAGACGGTTCCGCACATCTTGATCCCTGCGTCGGTACATTTCTTGATGCACCGCTCCGCCTCCTTCCAGTATTCGGAGAGGGTGGTGCCGGAGTTGGCAAAGTGGTGCTCCTCTTCGGTGGAGACCATCATCAGGATGCGGTCCGGGCCGATCCCCTGATCCTTGAGCCGGATGGCCCGATCCACCGCGCCTTCACGAATGGTGATGCAGGTCAAGGTGATATCGTCGTAGTTGATCCCCTTATTTGCGCACCGCTTCTTGAACCGGTCGCTTCTCAAATGGGTCAGCAGCTCTTCGGCATCCTCGAACTGAGGCATCAGAAAGGGGTTGCCGAGGTTGGTCACCTCGATATCTCTGCATCCGGCAAAGATCAGCTCGTCTAAGTAGAACTTCTTTGCCCGGGTGGAGATGAATTTCTCCTCGTGCTGAAATCCGTCGCGCACGGTGATATCGCCGATGGTTACTTTCTTGGGCATCCGGGGAAAAATCTTCCAGTAATCATATTCGGTCATTGTTCTTTACTCCATTGGTTTTTTGATTCTTGTTTAACTTCATAACATTTTCTGGCCGAATAATGTAGAAAAACGCTTTTGGTAAAGATGGTTTCCTCATTTATTTAAAAGCGGAAATTGCCGAAGCTCGGATCTTCGATCTCCCGCAGCAGGCTCACTTCAAAGGCCATGCCGAGCCAGTCCCGGATCTCGCCGAACTTCAGGACCGCATCATTGAGCAGCCTGGAGCCGCAGAAGAAGGGGTGGGCCTCGCCGTCATACTTTTCGATCATCTTCTGGCGGAAGTTCTCCTTCTCCTCTTCGGACATGGGCTTTCCCTGAGATTCCCGCTTCCGCTCCTCAATGGAGAGGAGGACGCCTGCCGCGCTCCTTCCGCTCATCACGCCGGTTCGGGCTCGCATGGTGGAGAAGAGGAAATCGGGGCGGTAGGCCCTGCCGCTCATGCCGTAGTTGGCCGCGCCGTTGTCAGGGCCGATGACGAGCTGAACCCGGGGAACCTTGGAGCAGGAGACTGCCCGCACCATGTCCGCGCCGTATTTCCCCATGCCCATGTGCTCCGATTCCGAGCCGACCATGTAGCCGGGCGCGTTCTGGAGAAAGAGCAGCGGGATCTTCTCCTGGTTGCACCGGACGATCCACTCAGCGGCTTTGCGCGCGGCCTCCACAAAGATGATGCCGACCGCGTTGGACGCGATGACGCCCACCGGAATTCCTTTGATTCGGATCTTGCCGGCCACGATGTTGTCGCCCCGGCCCACCGCGTAGTTCTTCTTGTATTCGATGAAGTAGGAGTCGTCCGAGAAGGTCTCCAGGATCGTTCGGACGTCGATGCCTTGGTGGATCGCGGCCGGCATGAGGTCGTAGATGGAATCCTGTGGGACCGCCGGCGGGCTCTCCTGATACCGATGGACATTTATGCTCTGGGGCGGCTCAAGGGAGAGGATCTCCCGGACCGCTTCGATGGCCTCGGCCTGATCCCCGCAGAAGCGGTCCGCGCCGCCGGAGATCCCGGTGTGGACATTCGCGCCGCCAAGGTCTTCTGCCGAGATCACCTCGCCTGTGGCCATCTTCACCAGCGGGGGACCCCCGAGAAAGGAGTAGGCGAGTTTGTCGATCATCACGGCCTGGCAGGCCATGAAGACGATGTATGCGCCCCCTGCGGTGTTGCCGCCGGTGCTGAGGGTGACCTGCTTGATGCCTTTGGCCGACATTCTTGCCATGTTGTAGAACATGGAGCCGAAGTGGCCGTCATCCGGGAAGACATCGGCCTGCATCGGCAGAAACGCGCCGCCCGAATCCGCGATATAGACGCAGTTGAGGCCGCAATTCTCCGCGATGGCCTGGGCTCGTATGTGCTTTTTCAAGGTGATGGGGAAGTAGGTTCCGGCCTTGACCCGGCTGTCGTTGCCGATGATCATGGTCCAGTTGCCGTGGATCCTGCCGATGCCGGTGACGACGCCGCCGCACGGCACATCGTCGATCCCGTCCGGATAGTCAACTCCGAATCCGGCCAGGCGGGAGAGTTCAAAAAAGGTCTCCCCCGGGTCGATGAGGTCTGCGATCAATTCCCGCACGGGCCGCTTGTTCTGCTTCGCGAGGCGTCCGACCGCCTTCTCCCCGCCCGGATTCATGGCCTCGTAAAGCCGCTCGTCGAGCTTTTGCTCCTCGGCCAGCCAGTGGGCCCGGTTCTCTGTTGTCATAATATCCTCCCCCCTTTCCTATTTACCCTTGTATTGGGGTTTCCGCTTCTCCCGGAACGCGGCCAGCCCTTCGAGCCGGTCCTCGGTGGGAATCGTCACCCAGTATGCGTTCGATTCGATGGCAAGACCCGTGTTCATGTCGGTCTCCAGGCCGTAGTTGATCGCGTATTTGGCCTGCTCCACCGCGATGGGGCCGGTCTCGCAGATCATGGCGGCCATCTTTTTGCACTGGTCCAGCAGCTCGGCAGGTTCGCAGATATGGTTGACCAGGCCGATGTTCAACGCCTCTTCCGCGCCGACCCGCCGGCCCGTGAAGATCAGCTCCTTGGCCTTGCCCCTGCCCACCAGACGGGGGAGCCGCTGGGTTCCGCCCGCGCCCGGGATGATGGCAAGGCGGGTTTCGGTCAGCCCCATTGTTGCGGCAGTCGATGCGATCCGGATGTCTGCGGCCAGTGCCAGCTCGGTTCCGCCACCCAGCGCGATCCCGTTGACGGCCGCGATCACCGGCTTGTTCAGTTGCTCGATTGCGGCAAAGAGATTGCGGATGGTGAAGATGAACTCCTTCACCTGGGTTGGGCTCAGGGTGGCCCGCTCTTTGAGATCCGCGCCCGCGCAAAATGCCTTTTCTCCTGCGGCTGTGATGATGATCACCCGGATGTCGCTCCGGAACCGGATCGCCTCCACCGCATCTTTGAGTGCCCGGAGCATCTCGAAATTCAAAGAGTTCATCGCCCCGGGCCGGTTCAATGTCCAGACCGCCACCTGATCCTGCTCTTCGATCAGAAGAACCTTTTCTTCTGCTGTCATATCTTTTCCTCCGTCTTCTGAAGATCCTGCGGTTTAACAGCCGATATGGCGGGAGATAACCAGCCGCTGCACCTCGGATGTTCCCTCTCCGATGTCCAGAAGCTTCTGATCCCGATAGAATCGCTCCACAGCATACTCCTTCATCAGGCCGTAGCCGCCGTGGATCTGCACCGCATGGTTGACCACCCGGCCCATCAGTTCCGAGCAGTAGAGCTTGCCCATGGCTGCATAGAGTTCATAGGGGCGGTTCTGGTTCCGCAGGACGCAGGCTTTGTAGAGAAGGTTCCGGGCGCATTCGATCTCCATGGCACAGTCCGCAAGTTTGAAGGCCACGGCCTGGAACTTGCTGATGGGCTGGCCGAACTGCTCCCGCTGTTTGGCATATTTGAGGGCCAGCTCATAGGCTCCTTGTGCCCCACCCAGACCCATCGAGCCGATGGAGAGCCGCCCCCCGTCCAGGGTCTTGAGCATCTGGTGGAAGCCGTCCCCCGGACTGCCGAGGACGTTTTCGGCCGGGACCCGGACATCGTCGAAGTAGAGTTCCGCGGTGTTGGAGGCGCGCCACATCATCTTCTTGTGCATGGGAACGGCTTTGAAGCCCTTCATGCCCGGCTCCACGATAAAGCAGGTGTATTCCGGCTTGCCGTTTGGCCGGGTTCCGGTGATGGCCTGAACCGTAACGCCCAAGGTCATCTCGCAGGCCGCATTGGTGATGAATATCTTGGAGCCGTTGATCACCCACTCGCTGCCGTCCTGGACGGCCGTGGTCTTGGAGCCGCCCGCGTCCGATCCGGCCGTGGGCTCGGTTAGGCCGAACCCCCAGAGGGCTTCTCCCCGGCAGAGGGGGGGCAGATACTTCTTCTTCTGCTCCTCGGTGCCGAAGTAGTACAGGGGGCCGATGCCCAGGGAGTTGCCGGCAGCAACGGTCGCGGCCTGTGAGCCGTCGATCCGGGCCACCTCCTCCACCGCGATGATATAGGAGAGATAATCCATGCCCTGGCCCTCGTACTTCTCCGAGACGAACATCCCGAAAAGGCCGATCTCGCCCATCTTTTTGGTCAGTTCAACGGAGAATTCTTCCTTCTCGTCCAGTTCGAGGGCAACCGGCGAGATCTCGCTCTGTGCGAATTTACGGACCTCCTTGCGGATCATCTCCTGTTCTTTGGTTAGATCGAAGTCCACGATACATCCTCCTCGATTAGGGATAATGTGTAAAAAGCAGTGATGGGAAAAATCGTCTTCTACCGACCGGTCGGTAGGCTCTTTCGATTTTTTATCCCATGTCCATTTGTGCTGTCAAGGAAAAAAGGGAAATGTCGCTTTATTCCTTGAGATCGTAAAAAAACCTTGTCAAAAGCCGAATCTGACGGATCTTCACTCCGGCGGGAAGGGGTGCTTTCCCTTGAGGCCGTCGATGATGAAATCCTCGTAGATCATCGCGATCCGGTCGATGGAGAGCCTTCCCTGGTAGTTGTACCAGGCCGCGCCGGCCGTGCAGATGGTCAGAATGGCATAGGAGACGATCTTAATGTCCTTGGTGAGGAAGACGCCGGCCTCGGCTCCTTCCCGGATCAGATCCTGAAAGATCCGTTCGTACTCGTCTCTTTTGTCTACAATCATTTGATAATGTTCCGGCGTGATCCCCCGCAGTTCGCTGTTTGAGATGAAGTTCTCCTTCTGGCGCTCCAGGTGGAAATGGACATGGCTCCGCACCGCACGGCGCATCCGGGTCTCGACATCGGTGACATCCTGGATGCTCCTTCTGACATAGGCGATCAGGTCATCCATCGTGGTCTTGAGGATGTGGAAGAGCAGGTCCTCCTTGCTCTCATAGTGGTAATAGATGCTCGCCTTCTGGATGCCGCTGCCCCTCGCGATCTCGCTGATGCTGGTGGCGAAATACCCCTTTCTGGAAAAGAGGTCGATCGCTACGGATTTGATGGTCTGCTTCATGTTCTGTGGGGCCATGCACATTCTCTCCGTCGGAAGTGACCGGCTCACGCGACTACCGACCGGTCGTTAGGTTGAATGAATCTATTTCATAAATTGGGGGGCTTGTCAAGAATAAAATTGGACTTGGCCGAGGGCGTCTTTCAAAAATGTTGAATTCAAAAGCGATCTGCGGTAGGCTTGAGGTATTGGAAAAGGGAGGTCGATCTATGGATATGCAGGAGATGGAAAAGGGGTTTCAGGAGATCTGGAAGCTATTTGCGGAGAGCGACAGGAGGATGACCCGGACCGAGCGGCAGCTTGCAGAATTCACGAAGGATACAGATCGGAAGAACGGAGAGCTGAGCAGTAAATGGGGCCGGTTTGTGGAAGGTCTTGTCGTACCCGCAGCCAAGCGTCTCTTCCGGGCCAGGGGCATTGTGGTGGACAAGGTGTATCAGCGGGTGAAAACCCCGGAAATGGAGATCGATCTCCTTGCCATCGACGGAAGGTATGCCGTTCTGATCGAGGTCAAAAGCACCCTGACGGTTGAGGATGTCCGGGATCATCTGAAGCGGTTGGAAAAGTTCAAAACCGTCTTTCCGGAATATGCGGACCGGGAGGTGATCGGAGCCGTGGCCGGGATCGTCATCGATGAGAACGTAGATCGTTTTGCTTATAAAAAAGGTCTGTTTGTCATCGCGCAGAGCGGAGAGACCGTGAAGTTTTTAAACGACGAGAAGTTTACGCCCCGGGTCTGGTAGCCCGGCTCACAGGTCGGGGCTGATCCTTCCACGGATTCACCCCTTTAGCCTTTTTTTCCCCTTCCCATGTACCAGCCCGATAAGTTCCTCGACCGAGGACTGAACGATCTCCGCCTGGGCCGCCAGTTCTTCGGATGCGCTGGACGACTCTTCGGCACTCGATGCGATCTGCTGCGTCACCTGATCGATCCCCCGGGCCGACTCCGTTACCTGCCTGATGCCTGATGCCAGGGATTTACTGGCCCGGGTGATCGATTCCGACTTCTCGCCGATAATGGTGGCCGATTCGATGATGGTGTCGAAATCGAGGTTTACCGATTTGATGGATGCCGCGGCATCGGAAAACCGGTGGATATTCGTCTCGAGCAGCTCACGGGTCTTGTCTGCGGCTTCGGTGGCCCGGAGCGCGAGGTTCCGGACCTCCTGGGCCACCACGGCAAATCCTGATCCGGCCTCCCCGGCCCGGGCCGCCTCGATGGCCGCATTCAGGGCCAAAAGGGTCGTCTGAAACGCGATGTCGTTGATGGAGCCGATGATCTGCCCCATCTGATCGCTGTCCTGCTCGATCCGGTTGATGTCCCGGGTGACGGTGATCAGCTCCCGCAAAGAGGCGCCCGATTTTTCGATGTTCTCCTTCATGAGCCGTTCCACGCCGTCCGTCAGCTCAGAGGTGCGGGTGCTCATGCCGGTCATCTGCTCCAGGGTGGCAAAGGTCTCCTCGACGGATGCGGCCTGTTCCGATGACATCTGGGAGAGGGACTGGCTCGCGTCGGCCACCTCGGATGCGGTGGCCGAAAGTTGTCCGGACACTTCACCGAGTTTTTCGATCATCCGTTTCAGGGGCCTGCTGATCAGCCGGGAGATATACCCGGAGAGAAAAATCCCCAGAAGAATGCAGAGGATGGTGGCAGTCCCCATCCAGAATAGGGATTGGCGGAGATGCGCGGCCATTCTTTCCTGCTCTGCGGTCTGCACCTTTTGATTCACCGCTTCTGAGGATTTTGCGGCCTCGGTCATGACCCCTTCGGCCTCCTGCTGGCGGTTCATCGCCACCTGAAAGGTCTGCAGAGCACTGGAATAGGCCGATATCGCTTCGATGGCCGATTCGATCTGCTGCAAGTTCTCCGCTTCATGGAACCGGTTTTTCAAATCACCGGAGATCTGCTGGATATCAGCAATGGCCTTCTCCACCCTTTCCATCCTCTGTGGATCGCCATTGGAGAGGATATACTCTTTTTCATCGATTCTTCCCTGCAAAAAGATCCGAATGATCGAGCGGGCATCCTCTGCAATGGCCAGTTTCTGGTTGATGAAGCGGTTGCTCTTTTCCTGGGCCTGCATCAGCAGCATCTGCTGCTCCGAACTGATGGCCCGGCAGTATTCCAGCGTCTTACGCGCAACCCGCTCCATCTCTTCCAGCCTCTCATTCAGCAATAAAAAAGATTCGGAGAGCTTCTTATATGCCCCTTCATAGGCGCGGATCCGTTTGAGGATCTCGTTGATCTGCCCCATACTCCAATTGTCGTTCAAGGCATCAATATTGTTCCGGATCATTGCAAATCGGAATTCGACAATGGAGAGGTATCTTTCCAGCATATCCTTGGGGTCTTCCGCGCCTCGGGTATGGATAAATTCCTTTTCCGTCTCAAGAAGATCGAAAAAGAATCCAAGGGCTTCGGTGGTGTTGAGGAAGGTGGAAAACTTTGTTTTGAAAAACTGCTCCAGCGTTTCAGCACCGGTATTGGGATTTTGCAGGAGAAGATCGATTTCAATCCGTAATCCGTCCCGCATGGTCTTCAATTCCTCCAGCAGGGCTGTGGATTGTGCAGTCATTGTTTCCTGGAGCGCCTGCTGCTGGTCCACCAGTTTTGCCACCTGTTCAAAGGTGATTTGGTAGGCGTATATGGAATCGATGACCCAGTCGATCACAGTGGTATTGGCTCCATTTTTGAAGCGGCCGCGCAGTTCGTTGGCCAACGAAAGGATCTCATCGATCTTTCGGATCATGGTTCTGGCGATTTCCGCGTTGCCGCCAGAACCGAGAAACACCTCCTCATCGATTTGGATACTGAGAAACCCTTTGATGATCTCAACGGCCTGGCCGGCGGTCAGGATACGCTTCTCCAGATTCGATTTTGCCTCGTCTCTTTCCCGGGAGAGCTGATACTGCTGATCTTCCGCGATCTTTTGGGCAATGATCAAGGCATTGGCCGCACGCTCGTTCATCTCTGCCATTGAACGATTGCGGGTCTGATTCAGCGCCGCATACTGCTCAAAGGCCGAAAGATAGCTCTGCGCTTCCCCGATGACTCGGTTCAAATCGGCCCGCTGATCCTCTCCGGAAAAGCTTTTCTTGTTCTCCTGCGCATCACGGATCAGTTCGCCGATCTCCTCTTTCAGGCTCTCGATGTTCTCCGGCCTCTGGTCGATCCGGTACTGCATCTCCGCAAGGCGGGCTCTCAGCATGGAACGGAGCATCTCATCGGCCGCATCCCCTTTCTCTTCGCTTTCCATGATATCGGCCAATCCTTTATATCCCACCAGCGCCACAAGGATGGTCAGTAGCAGAACAGCGGCAAATCCGGCAAAGAGCTTCAGGTTCAAGCCGGTTCTTCGGATAGGGAATTTTTTGAAAAGAAGCATCGGTGCAAACTCTACTTTCTTAACTGCGGCCGCGCCTTCTAGGGATCAGCAGCGGTTGGGTCGGTTGGGGAGGTTCGTATGCCTTCAGTCCTTCATCTCCGGTCAGTATTTGAACTTCCATACTGGTTTTGGTATAGTATTCGGCAACATCTTTTATGGTGGCATCTCCGATGGAAAGTCCCTGTGCGGCAAGTTGAGGCCAGTATTCCGCCAGATCGCGGAGATGATCCGGCTGCCAAAGGGTGGACTGTTCGGCAAAGGCGGCCCAGGGGGAGGTTGCATCGGCCGCTTTGATGATGATATCGGTCAACCGTTTTGCGGTTTCGTACCGATTGCTTGAGGCTTGGCTGATGTGATTTCCCGTTTCGATGATGGACGCCATGGGCAGAACAAAAGTGCTGTTGGCTTTTTCCTCTTCTCGGATCAGCTTTTGGATGCGGTTTTTGTCCCATATGTCATTTTGGGAGCCGCAGGTCTCCTTTCCCCGAACCTGGAGCCAGACGCAGAGGATGGATGTATCGAAGATCAAGACCTTACGCATCTATGGTTTCCGCTTTGATGGCCTTTTCAATCATTCCAAGGGAGGCCAGTCTGCCGACGGGACCGTAAGCAAGGAGTTTCGGAAGCTGCTGAAGATCCTCCAGCAGGGTAAGCCTGCTGTATCCTGTTATGTTGTCCCGGTGGCATATGGTGATAAAGGGAACGATTTCCGGCCCCAGTGCATCGAGGAGCGCGGGGTTGTGGGTGGTCGCCAATACATCGATTCGCCGGGAGGTTCCGATCTCCCGGAGCATTTCGACGATCAGGCGAGCCCGGGAGGGATGAAGGCCATTGTCGATCTCTTCGATGACCAGCAGGCTCTCTTTCGGGCGGGTCTGCAGCGCGGTCAGAATGGCAAGAAAGCGGAGTGTTCCGTCGGACATGCCCCGGGCATCCACAAGTGTCGGCTCACCCTTATCCTGCCATTCCTCTTCACAGTAGAGCATGGCATCCGATTGAAATTTGCCGACCGGTTCGGCCCAGACTTTTCGGATATCTTTTTCCGGAAGATGGCGCACATACTGCGTCAACACATCTTCCATTCTCCTCTTTTCCACCTCCGGCAGGGCGGCAATGACGCCTGCAATGTTGGCGCCGTCGGTTTCCAGCCGTTCGGAGAACGGGGTGTAGTTTCTCATATGGGCCGGAATCGGATCGAGAATGAAGATGTTGCGCAGCGCTTCAGTAACATCATGGATTCCTTCTGCAATCTCTTCTGTTGCTTTCAGGCCGACAAGTTGTGTCAGGATAGTGCTGGCTCTTGATGCCGGCCAATGAACCCTCTTTTCTTCATTGTACAGTCGAACCCAGATTGAAGAACTGTCAGTGTCATAGTTCTTATTATCTGTCCGAAAAAAATAATTCTCATCGGGTTTTTCTGTGGAATTCTCTCCTTTGGATGGCCGGTATTTCAGCCTTTTGATCGATTCTGCGATCAATTGGCATTGGGCATTTTCGATCCCGACTTTCAAACTATAAAGATATTCGATCCGCTCACTGCTTCCGGAGACAAGAATATCAAAAGAAAAGGCTTTTCCTTCCGGCTTACGGGAAGCCCATCCTATACCGCCTCGGATTGCAGGCAGATTCGTATCCCCGGCCAATGATGCAGTCAGCCCGACGCCTGAAGCGACCCGCTGCAAAAATGCAAGCGCATCGATGGCATTCGATTTACCGCCGGCATTCGCGCCGATCAGAACGGTAAGCGGGTCGATAAAAAGATCCGCCTTTTCGAAGCTTTTCCAGTGATGAAATGTGATCTGTTTGATCATGAGCTGCCCAAAAGAGGATCGACATCAAAGAGCCTGCAGGTATTTTCCCAGACGACTTCACTCAGCAGAACCGGATCTTTCCCCAGCACCTCCGCAAGCTTCAACAGCGTGGTCTTGACAAATGCCGGTTCGTTTCTCCGATGATGGTTCCGCTCCGGTGTCGGGGTGAGGTAAGGCGCATCCGTCTCCACCAGGATGCGCTCTTCAGGGATGATCGGAACGAGGCTTCGCAAGTCCTCACCCCTTTTTTTTACGGTGAGAATCCCGGTGATCCCGATATGGTATCCGAGCGCGAGGTACTCCTCCAGCTCGGCCTTGTTTCCGCTGAAGCAGTGGACAACGCCCCTCCGCTTAGGATGATGGGTCTCTTTTAAGATCGAAAGAAACCTCCCACCGCTGTCCCGCTCGTGAAAGATCAGGGGAAGATCGAGTCCGTCTGCCATCTCAATCTGGCGGAGAAACCACTTCTCCTGAATCTCCTGAGGGGAGAACATCCGGTTGAAGTCGAGCCCGGTCTCTCCCCATGCCCTGACCTTTGGATTGCCGGCCAGCTCCTTTAAGTACGAAAGGGTCGATTCGCTGCACGACTTTGCATCATGAGGATGAACTCCCACAGAGGCAAAGAGATTGGGATGGGCTTTTGCCAGTTTCACGCCCTTTTCCGAACTACTCCGGGTGATCCCGACGGTCATGGCCCCAAGAACGCCTGCTGCCGCCATCTTTTCCAGAACTTCTGTCCGATCCCCTCTAAATGTCCTATCATCCAGATGACAATGGCTGTCGAATATCTTCATAAATCCGTTCCGATTCCTTCTTTATCTTTTCTGCCCTGCGGTTTTGACTTTCTCTTGAAAAATCCTTGTGGTAAGATTCTTTTCAAAAGTGATTTCTGCGAGTTCTTATGATATTGAAAGGCAACATTACCATGAAGATAGCTATTGCACAAGTCAATCCTACCATAGGCGATTTCGATTACAATGCCCAAAAGATCATCCGGTATGCCGCGGATGCAAAGGAGAGGGGATGCGACCTCGTGATCTTTTCGGAGATGGCCATCCCCGGCTATCCCACACGGGATCTTCTGGAGAAAAATGACTTCATCCGCGCCAATCTCGAAACCTTGGATCATCTGGTCTCGAATATTCAGGGCATCGGCGTCTTCTGCGGCTATGTGGAGCCCAATCCCGGAGACAAGGGTAACAACCTCTACAACGCGGCCGCGCTCTTCGAGGATGGCGTGATCATCAAGAAGGTCTTCAAGCGGCTGCTGCCAACCTATGATGTCTTTGACGAGCGGCGCTACTTCGAGCCGGGGGATGACCTCAGCCTGGTCCAATACAAGGGCCACCGGCTGGGGCTGACGGTCTGCGAGGATGTCTGGAACGATAAGGATATCTTCAAACTGCGGCGTTACTATCCGGTCGATCCGGTGGAGGAGATGGCAAGAGATGGTGCCGATGTCATCTTGAATGTATCAGCCTCTCCCTTTTTTCTGGGGAAGCGGGCCTTCCGGCTCCATATGCTCGGCACGATCTCCAAAAAGTACGGCATCTCGCTGGTCTACGGAAATCAGGTGGGCGGAAACGACTCTGTCCTCTTTGACGGGACAGGCATTGCCTTCAATCCCGATGGCCGGATCGGGGCCCGGGCACTAGATTTCAAAGAGGATCTGGTGGTCTATGACACCGAATCGGGAACCGGGGATATCCACGCAGTCTCCGAGACGGACCAGGACGCGGCCTTCAAGGGACTGGTGATGGGAACGAAGGATTATCTGAAGAAGTGCGGGTTTTCAAAGGCCGTCATCGGCCTTTCCGGCGGGATCGACTCCGCGCTCACTGCGGCCGTCGCGGTCCGCGCGCTGGGGCCCGAAAACGTGCTGACGATCTTCATGCCCTCCCGGTACACTTCCAAAGAGAATTTCGAGGATACAAAGCAGCTTGCCGACAACCTCGGGGTCGAATACCAGATCATCCCGATCGACGAGATGTTCAAGTGCTTTGTGGACCACCTCTCCCCTGATTTCGACGCGGACAACCCTGAAGTGACCGAGCAGAACATCCAGGCCCGGATCCGGGGGACGATCCTCATGGGGATCTCCAACAAATACGGCCACCTGGTGCTCTCCACAGGGAACAAATCAGAGATGGCCATCGGCTACTGCACCCTGTACGGCGACATGAGCGGGGGCCTTTCGGTACTTTCGGACGTGCCCAAGACCATGGTCTGGGATCTCTCCCGCCGCTTCAACCGGGAGAGGGAGATCATCCCGGTCCGGATCATCGACAAGGCCCCTTCGGCCGAACTCAAACCGGATCAGACCGACCAGGATGATCTGCCGCCCTACGAGGTTCTGGATCAGATATTGAAAGCCTATATCGAGGAGTTCAAGGGGAGGGAAGAGATCGCGAAGATGGGATTTGATCCCGATGTGGTGGAAGAGGTGATCACCCGGGTCGACCGGAACGAATACAAGCGCCAGCAGGCCGCACCGGGCCTGAAGGTGACTTCCAAGGCCTTCGGATACGGCCGCAGGTATCCCATAGCGCAGCGTTTCAGCCCTGTTCGAATTTCATTCGAAAAGGGCATCACTGATGCCGCCGAAAACTGACGGCGGCCTCTTTTGCAGTAGACCCCAAATCATCCTGTGAGAGCAGGGAAAGGAGGGCGAGATGGCCAGGCAGAAAGTCCTAGTTCCGTACAATTTTAGAGCAAACGACGAAAATGCCCTGGAATTTGTCGTCCAACGTTTTTCCAAAGACAAGGAAGTCGAGGTGACGCTGCTGAACATCTATGCGGCGGTGCCGGAGATCGATGTCCGGGGCAATCCCATCATGCAGAAGATGGCGGCAAACCTCAACTATCTGCGCCAGAAGATCATGGAGCAGGAAGAGGAGATGAAAAAGGCCAGGGATCGGCTTGTGGAAAATGGGTTTTCCAAAGAGCAGGTCAATTATGTGCAAATGCCCATGAAAAAGGGGGTGGCACAGGATATCGCGGACTATGCCGCAAAGGAGGGTTTTTCCACGGTGGTCGTGAATCGCAGCCCTGAAAGGATCACCCGTTTCTTCACCAGCAGCGTCTCCGACAAGGTGACCCGGCGTCTGCCAGACAAGACGGTGCTGATGGTGAACTAAAAAACAGCCGTGTTGCAGGGGTTCTTTCGGCTGTTGTAAACGATTGACTATTTTTTGGAGGATAAGGAGGTTCACATGACCGCCAACAGAATCGACATCCATCTGGTCCAACTGGTTCTCAATACCATTGCGGAGACCGATTCCCTAGACATGCTGGCCAACCAGCTCACCCAGCTCTTTGTGGGGGCTCTGGGGATCAAGGGGGCTTCGATCTTCGTGCTCAATCCCGCCTCCGAGGAGCTGGAGGTCCTGGCAAATGCCGGGCTGAGCAAGGATTACGTCAACAAAGGCCCCATTCTGGTGGACAAGAGCATCAGACTGGCCTCCAACCGGGAGCCGGTGATCGTTATGGACACTGAAAAGAGCGACCGGCTCCAGTACCCAAAAAAGGCAAAGGATGAGGGCATCCGCGCGATCGTCTCCTTTCCGGTCAGCGTCCGGGGTAGGATCATCGGCGCACTGCGGCTCTACCATTCAAAAGCTTGGGAGGTTTCTGATGAAGAGGTGGTTCACTTGGAGGTGATGGCGCGAACCATGGGGATTGCGCTCATGTATTTCCGGCTGGCCACAGCGTTGGAGACCGTCAAGGAGACCGTGGAGGAGATCCATTCGGTCTGGCTGTAGGTTTTTCGGGAAGAGATTGACCGGAAGAAAAACGCGCGCCCGCTTCCGGATAACTTCATTGAAAAATTCTTCGGAAGAAGAGGGCGCGCGTGCTTTATTTCCTTTCTATTGGGCCGGCCTGTCCGCGGCTGCTCCGCCGCTTTCTTCCATCTTCTTCAACATCTCTTTGACATCGAGAACACCTTTTAAAAAGGGCTTGGAAAAATCGGTCTTCAAGGTCATGAGGCCGACCCCGTCCGCGCCTTTCAGGGTAGTGGTGGAGAGCAGATACTTGAAGTGATCGGCCATTGCCCAGACCTCCTGGGACGGGGGCGGAACCTGTTTCATCTGCTGGATCATGGCCCAGAAATTCCGCACGGCCTTGCCCAGCTCCAACGCGTTGAGATAGAAGATGTTTGAGGTTTTATCCGTAAGGACGGCTTTCAGCTTAGGATCGTCGATATTGGCAATGAAGCCGGCTCCGGCATCCGCGTTGAGCGCCTTCTGATACATGGGCTGTCCAACGGAGAGGATCAGGTTGTTTCCCTTGATGCCGATATAGACCTGCATCATTCCCATGACGTTGATCGTATATGTGGGAACCCCCTCATAGGTCGATTTGACGATCATCGACTGCTGCTCCGGCGGGAGTTTGGCCATGAATTTTTCGATGACCGTATTCATCCTGGCCGGATCCTTGAGGTTTGCGCTGATCAGGGTGTTGTAGTTCATCATGTTGATGCTGGCCCCGTCATAGATCCCCAGGTTGAAGCTTCCCCCGAAATTGTCGATCAGATCGGTCTTGATGTCGATTCCGTACTGCGCTTTTATGGCAGACAGTTCGCTGTCAAACTCCTCCTGTCTTTCCGGAGGCATCGCGTCGATCATCATCTGGTAGTAAAGGGCCGGATCGATGCCCAGGGAAAGCAGCAGCATCGGATTCTCCCGGATACCGAAGACGACTGATTTGTCGAATTGGATGTTTTCCATCATCTTGAGGGTCTTGGAGCCGGGAACCATCTTGACCAGGGAGCGAATCATCAGGTCCGGCGAATCGAGGTTCAGGGTAAATCCCATTCCCCGGGCATCCTTGAGGGATTCCAGGTTCATGTTCGTCTGGGTTTCGACACCTTCCTCCTCTTCTTCGGCCCTGGCCAGAAGCTTTTTCAATGCCGCCATCTGGGTCTCTGCGATCTTTTTGATGTTGATATAGGCAAAGATATCCTCGTCAGCATCCAGCCCCCCCTTGATCTCCCGGTAAAGCTCGTTTTTCGAGAGTTTCTTTTCCGGGTTTAAAATCGCCTCCATATAGCCCGCCCCCTCCTCTTCGGGGCTGTTGGCAAGAAGAAGATAATCCCCTTTTTTCCCGATGTATCCGCCCTCCTCGCCGGGGATGGTAAAACGGGTGAAACCATTCTTCTCTTGAATCTGGGTTTCGGAGTTCTCCGCCTTCAATGAACCCATAAACCGGTCCTTTGCCTTCTGATAGTCGGTCACCGGGATCATTATCGAAAAATCGGGCTTGGGCCCTTCCTCTGTTTCGCTCCAGCGGAGGCTGTTGATCACAATCGCAAGCGGTTTTGAAACCGCAATGCCGTTCTGCTCCAGTTCCGCAAGCGAGAAGGGATTGAAGCCCAACTCTTCTTTGATTTCCGAAAGGTCTTCAATCGGTTCTCCGAAAAAGGTGGTTTCGGTTACGGATAGATGGTCGTAAAGGGATGACAGAGAGCCGAGCCGGATCATGGCATCGGCACTTTCGGGAACCATAGTTTCGAGATCGGCTCCCCGGGTCTCGGCCGCTGAGAACGGCAGCAGCCAGATGCAGGATGAAATGAGCGCAAGCGCAAGCATCGTCAGAATGGGCCTCTTCATAATTCCTCCATAAGTTTGGGTTAAATGCCAACTCCTTGAAAATGATCCTATCCTATAACAGCACCCGCGTCAATTTTTACAACGTCTTTGCCTTGCTGGATGCAGGATGAAGAGCACTCGACCCTCCCCCTTTTCCATTGACACCTCTATTGCTTTTCCCTATAATCTCATCTATCTGAAATTGAAGACCATCGGCGACATCGAAGACGTAACGGCAGATTGAGACCCCTTCACGCCCAGATAAAAGATCAGAGAAGATAGGTTATTGATGAGAGAACGGTACAAGACAAAAGGACAGCTCATCAGCGAGATCGAGAGCCTGCGCCGCCGGGTGAACGAGCTGGAGTCCCTGGAGAAGAAGCTGGAAGATGAAGAACACTGGCCCGAAAGAGCCCTGCACGAGATCGAGAAGAAGTACGAGGCACTGATCGACACCAATCTTTATGCCATCCAGGAGATCGATATCTATGGGATCATCACCTATATGAATTCGGTCTTCTACAAGATTCTCGGCTATAAGATGGGCGAGTTGAAGGGGAAGCAGATCTGGGATCTTCTGGTAAACGATGCGGATCGGGATCGGCTCACCGAATATCTGACCCGGATCGCGGAGGGGGAGTACGCCTCTTTTCCTTGGACCGGAGAGTATCTTCGCCAGAACGGAGAGACCGTCAAACTTCAGGTGGACTGGAACCATCGGAAGGATACCCAGGGCAGAATCACCGGTTTCATTTCGGTGATCAGCAGCATTCTCGACGGCCGTCCCCTGGGGGGAAAGATGCCGGATGAGATCGCTGCGGAAGAGGATTTGGAGCAGGAGGAGGAGACCGAGGCCGCTGAGGATCTTGAAGATGTACCTTCAATGGCCGAGCGGGTCGATGAACTGGCCCAGATGATGCGAACCCTCCACCGGGAGTTTCAGAGCAAGATCAAACACGACACCCAGAAGGACACGATCATCGAACGCCTGCAGCGGATTCTTCTGGAAAGAAAGCCGGTTCCGGTATCGGCTGCGCCCTCCGGTGAAGCCTCGGCTGAACAGATATCTACGCCCAGGATACTGGAGGATGACGACCTCGATGAAATCCGGGAGATCCGGGAAGAACTGGGACAGTTGCGGAATGAATTCTCCGAAAAGATCAAATTCGATGCTCATAAAAATGGGATCATCGACAAGCTTCATGAGGATCTTCAGGAGTATAAGGGGGATATACTTAAAAAATATCTCCAGTCCATAATTATGGACATAATCCAGATTGTCGACAATCTGCGGAAGCTGGCCAATCACTATGTGGCGCTGGACCCTTCGGAGATCGATCCGAACAAGCTTTTGGAAATATTGAAGAATATTCCCTCTGACCTGGAGGATCTCTTCTATCGGCACGGGGTGCGGCCCTTTACCGGTAACGGAGACGAGTTCGACCCGAGCCGTCAACGGGTATTGAAGACCCTCGTCACCGAGGATGAGGAGCAGGACAAGAGGGTTGCCGAAAGTCTCCATCCGGGGTATGAATGGGATGGCCAGGTGATTCGTCCCGAGATGGTGGCGGCCCATATTTATAAAAAAAAGAAATAGTTTTATCCGATACAATTGCTCTGACAGGAGTTCTTGAATGAGTGACAATGTTCGCAAGATCTACGGCATCGATCTGGGCACGACCTATACCTCCATCGCCTACATGGATGAGTATGGAAAGCCGGTTGTGGTGCATAATGCGGAGAATATGGCTGTTACGCCTTCTGTGGTCTTCTTCGATGGTGACAACATCGTCGTGGGGGAGGTGGCCAAGGAGAGTTCCCGGCTCTATCCCCATGATGTGGTGAGCTTCATCAAGCGATCCATGGGAGAGCCCGATTATGTCTTCGAGCACAATGGCCGGACCTTTCGTCCCGAGGAGATCTCAAGCTTCGTCATCCGGAAGGTGGTGCAGGATGCGGAGCATTCTTCAGGAGAGAAGATCACCGATGTGGTGATCACCTGCCCGGCCTATTTCGGGATCAATGAGCGGGAGGCCACGCGGCGGGCCGGCGAGATTGCCGGCTATAATGTCCGCCAGATCATCAATGAGCCAACCGCAGCCGCCATCGCTTACGGAACCATCGAAGTCGAGTCGGATGAGGAGCGGGTCGTCGTGGTCTACGACCTGGGCGGCGGAACCTTTGACATCACCATGATCGAGATCCAGGCCAATTCCATCGAAGTGATCTGCACCGGCGGCGATCACAACCTCGGCGGAAAGGACTGGGATGACCGGATCGTGGCCTACTTGGTTCAGGAGTTTCAGAACGCGACCAAGTCCTCCGAGGATATTCTCGATGATGCGGATACCTGCCAGGACCTGCAGCTTTCGGCTGAAAAGGCCAAAAAGGTCCTCTCCCAGCGGGACAAGACTCCGGTGCTGATCACCCACGGCGGAGAGCGGGTCAAGGTGGTGATCGAACGGCGGAAGTTCGAGGAGATCACCCAGGATCTTCTGGAGCGGACCGTAGCCCTTACCCATGAGATGCTCGAAGAGGCCAAGAAGAAGGGATACTGGAACTTCGATGAGATCATTCTGGTGGGCGGCGCGACCCGGATGCCCCAGGTGACGAGCCGGATTCAGCGGGAGTTCAACATGAAACCCCGGGTCTTTGATCCGGACGAGGCCGTGGCCAAAGGGGCAGCGATCTACGGCATGAAGATCGCGCTCAACGAGGGGCTCAAGCAGCGGGTGACTGATAAGCGGTCCAAAGAGATGTCGGCCCAGGAGACCCTGGAGTTCGAGATCGACGATGTTCTCGAGGAGGTGGAGCAGCTTGTCAATGATGATGATGCCATGAGCCCGTCACAGATGCGCCTCTCCAGGGTTCGGGTCAAGAATGTCACCAGCAAGAGCTTCGGGATCATCGCGGTCAACTCGAGAGATGAGGAGATCGTCTTCAATCTGATATTGAAAAATACCGATGTGCCCAAGAAGATCACAAAGACCTTTGGCACGGCCGTGGCCAACCAGGAGGCCGTGACCATCCAGATCATGGAGAATGACAGCAGCGAGGTCATGACGGCCATCAGCGAGGCCGCTGAGATCGGAACGGCGGTGCTCAATCTGCCGGAGAATCTTCCCGCGGACACGCCCATCGATATCACTTTCAAGCTCAATGAGGAGGGGCGGCTGGAGATCACAGCGATCGAGCCCACCGCATCCAAACGGACCGTCAATGTGACGATCGATACCCGCTCCGTGATTCAGGGAGAGGAGTTCGAGCAGGCAAAAGCCCGGAGCCGCAACCTGGTGGTCTCCTGAGCCGTCTGATTTAGATTCTTCAGAATACCAAGAGGTTACCATAAATGGAGAGGGAAAATTACTATCTGTTGCTCGGACTGTCCGTGGATCCTCCGGAGCAGGACCCGAAGGTGATCAGTGAGGCTCTGAAGAAAAAGCAGGCCGAATGGAGCCGCAGCCGGAATCATCCCACAAAGGCGATGCAGGCCAAGCGGTATATCGGTATGATCCCGGATATGCGAAAGGTCTTTTCCGATCCCAAGCTTCGGAAGCAGGAGGCCCATGCGGCCCGGCAGCATATGAAGAAGAGCCAAACAGAGCAGTTCGAAAGGATCGACAATCACCTGCGGCTTCTGATGAACAAAGGCGCGGTTACGGATAAGGAGATCGCAGGAATTGCCGCGATCGATGGGGTCTCCGAAGATCTGGTCCGGGAGCGGCTGAAGAAGAACGAGATTCTGTTTAAGATCGACGTAGAGATCGAAAAGCAACTGGCCGGCGGCATGGTTTCGGAAAAGAATCTCAAAGCCCTGGCCAAAAAGCTCTCTGTAGGGCCCGACAAGCTTCGGGAGCAGGTCCGGAAAAAGGAGGAGGTCCGGCTTGAGAATATCCGCAATTATCTGGCGGTCGCCTGCCAGAAGGGATATATCACAGAGAATGCGATTGCAAAGCTCTCCAAAGTCTATGCGGTCAAGGAGGGGTTGATCCTCTCCCGTCTGGAGTGTCCCATCCGGAAGCAGGCGGGGCCCAAGGGGCCTCAGCCCAAGCCGCTGGATACAACACTGGTGCATACGATCGAGGATAACCTGAAGATCGTCGGCAAGGATACCCTCTATGAATTTCTCGATCTTCCTAGAGATGCGCCGCTGAGCATCCTTCAGGAGATTTCCAGGGAAAAGGAGATGGAGATCCGGAAGATCTCGAAAAAAGATGCGGTGACAACGGCCAGCGGCGCATTGGCCGGACACTGCATGGTCATCTTCCGATCCACCCGGAGCCGTGCGGCCTATGATTTCACCCGCCGCCTCACCCGGGTCGGGGAGTTCAACACCGATATCGATGTGGCCGGCATCGAAAAGAAGATCAAAGAGCCCCTGTTCTGTCCCCTGGTCCGGCGGGCCATCACCATCGGAATGAGTGTGGAGGAGGGGATCGACTATCTTCGGGAGTACTGCCGGGAGAAGGGCTATAAGCTGGAGGAGCCGATCAAAAGATTCTCCCTGAGCCGGGACAAGATCGTCATCAATGAGAAATGGACACTGGGGCTCAACCCGAAGCAGCCCTCTTTCTGGATTGTTGCTGCCGCGGTTCTGCTGCTCGTCTCTCTGATAGCGGTCGGAGGGATGTTCTCCATGAATATGTACCGGGCCGCACAGTTGAAAAGCGCCTACAACACCATGCTTTCCGATGTTCAATCCCGGCCCGGGCTCGAAGCCAAAGAGCGGGTTCTGCAGAACTTTCTCAACCGGTATGGGCATACTGAATATGCCGGGTCCGCTCGGAAGGAACTGGCAAGGGTTCGGCAGGGAATGGAGGAGCAGGATTATAAAAAGACCCTTTCCGATGCCGAGGCCTTCAATGCCGAAGATAATTACGAGGAGACCGCTAAGATCTATGACTGGTATCTGAAGCGGTATCCTAAAGGGGCTCATACTGCCCGGATCCGGGAACAGGCGGAAAAGATCCCGGAACTGATCGACGACCGTGATTATGAAAAGGCGGTCGAGGCCGCGTCCAGAGGGGATTTTACCCAGAGCATCCGGGCCTACAATGCCTACCTGAAGCAGCACCCGGAGGGGAAGCATATCGAGGATGTCCGGCGTCAGATCATGGAGATGGTGGAGCATTACTTTTCTGCGCTGAAACAGGAGCTGGCCGGATGCGAGAGCCGAGAGGACTGGGCCGAGTGCATCAGGCTGACCCATGAGTTCGCTGCCCGGTTTGCCGGCACGGAGCAGGCTCGGGAGGCCGAGGGGCTGAAGATCAGGTATCAGAAGACCCTTCAGCATGAGAAGGATCTGGCCACCCTGGCCAAGGAGTCTGATATCCGCCTGATGCAGTATGATTTCGAGAGCGCCAAAGGGATCTATCAGGCCTATCTCGAGGCCAATCCCGAAGCGCCTTCCTATATGCGAAAGCGGATCGCGGGTCAGGTTTCGGCTATCGAGCAGAAGAAGACGCAGTATGAGAAGGAGGAGCAGGAATGGGAGAATGTCCTTTCCTTTGCCAATGATCGGCTGGCCGGGCTGGATGATCGGGTCGATCGGCTGGAGAGATATCTTGCCAGCAATCCGGGTGCATTCCGTCATCAGGAGGAGGCCCAAAAACTCCTTGTAGAGCTTCGGGAGGAGAAAAAACTTCAGGATGCCCGGATGGAGGCGCAGTCAGAGCAGCAGGAGTGGGCTGCGGTAATGGCCTACAGCCGGAACAGTTCTGTGGATATCAATGACCGGATCGCTCGGGTGGAGCGGTTTATTACGCAGAAACCCTCGGAGAAGTTTCTGCAGGGAGCGCAGACGCTTTTGTCCAGGCTCCGGCAGGAGAAGCAGGCCATCGATGAGCGTATCCGGGCCCAGCAGGAGCGGCAGGCAAGGGTGAATCGGGAGATTGCCAGGATTCGATCTCTGGCGAGTCAGATCGGACGGTATACGGAGAATGGCAACGGCACGGTGACGGACCAGAAGACCGGGCTGATGTGGGCCACGGTCGATTCCTATGTGGATCTGGGGCAGTGCATTGATTTTTCAAAAGCTGAAGAGTATGTGAGGAGCTTGAATACCGGCGGATACAGGAATTGGCGTCTTCCGACACTCAATGAGCTGGCCGGGATCTATAAGACACAGCCCTTCTTTCCCGGGTCCCAGGCGCAATGGTACTGGAGTTCGGATCTGATCTGGCACGGGTGGAACAAGAAGGGGTATATCGTCACCACAAAGCAGGAGACGGCTTGGAGTAGGCTTCAGGTGGAATTGGAGAAGTGTGGGGCGGTGCGGGCGGTGAGATCGCCCTAGCGGGGAAGAGAAGGGAAAGTGACCGGGGAAGAAGAAAATTGACCGGGTAAGAGAAGGGAAAGGACAAAGACCAAAAGGACATAAAAGACAGCGGGGAAAAGGACAAAAGACGGCGTGCATTGTGGGGGCGGGGCCGTCTTTTGTCTTTTTTTTGGGGGGGCTTGGGGGGCTTCAGTCGCCGTCTAGGAAGTCTCCGATGCCGCCGAGGACGGAGCCTTCGCCTTTGCCGCCGCCGCTGACCTGGGGCGCGGCCTGGAGCATCCGGCCGGCAAGGCGGGAGAAGGGGAGAGATTGCAGCCAGATTCTGCCGGGACCCTCCATGATGGCAAAGAAGAAGCCTTCGCCGCCGAAGAGCATGGTCTTTACACCGCCGGCTCTCTGGATCTCGAAATCGACGGTCGGCTCGAACGCGGCTACGCAGCCGGTGTCCACATGGAGGACTTCGCCGGGCTGCAGGGTCCTTTCAACGACCGTTCCGCCGGCGTGGAGAAAGGCCATGCCGTCACCTTCGAGTTTCTGCATGATAAATCCTTCGCCGCCAAAGAGGCCGGTCATGATCTTCCGCTGGAGGTAGATTCCGACAGAGACGCCTTTGGCCGCGCAGAGAAAGCTGTCCTTCTGGCAGACCAGGCCCCCGCCGATATCGGCCAGGCTCACCGGGACGATGTTGCCGGGGAAGGGGGCGCCGAAGGCCACATGGGCCTTTCCCTGGCCCGTGTGGGTGAAGACGGTCATGAAGAGGCTCTCTCCGGTGAGGATTCGTTTGCCCGCGCCCAGTAGTTTGCCCATGAAGCCCTGGCTGGCGCTCTTGGCCGATCCGTCGCCGAAGATGGTCTCCATCTCGATTGAGCTGTCCTTGTACATCATCGCGCCGGCCTCGGCTACAGCACTTTCGCCCGGGTCCAGCTCCACTTCCACGAACTGCATCTCAGCACCAAAGACTTTATAGTCGATCTCATCTGCGCTGGATGGGGTACTTCGAATTTTGCCCGCAGGTTTCGGCATGTTGCCGGGGGGTGTGCCCGAAGCCGGCGGGGTTGATTTTCCGCTCAGCTCCGGGATTTCTTTTATGGGAAGCCAGTCTGAAAAGCCCTCCCGCCAGGCAAAGCCGTTGGGGTTCATCTGAGCCCTGAAGATGGCCTGATTGAGATCCATAGGCCCTTCCTGCTTTCCTTCAAAACTGAGATACCACTGGGACATCTCCTCCTCCTTATGCAAAAATCCCGATCTTCTGGTTAGAAATTTTCAACACCGAGCCCCGTATGAACCTTTTTGACCGTCTCCGAATCGATATGGAGGCGCTGGGCCAGTTTCTTGAGATACTCCTGCTCGGAATGGGTGTCGGCCTTCACCGCCATGAGGGAGACGGTGTAGATCTCCTTGGCCATCTCAGGCGTTTTCGCGCCGGCAGCCAGTTTCTCCATATCCACCGGATTGGCCAGCTCCTTTTCCAAGAAAGAGCGCTCCTCCGCGTTGAGGCCGATAGATTCCACGCTCTCCATGATCCGGCTCTTCTCCGATGCATCGATATGGCCGTCGGCCGCAGCCGAAGCGATCATGGCTTGAATCAATACCAGTCCATCCGGGTCCATCCTGTCCATAACGTCCATGTCGGCGCTTTCACCAGGAGCCTTTCGGGGCGGCGGCGGCGGTGACGCAGCCCGGCCATCATCGGGCGGGGTCTCATGCTCCGGATGAACCGGCGCGGTTCCCGGCGGCGTCGGGGAAGTGCCGGCCGCGGGTTTGATAAATTTTTTGATGGAATTCATTGCATCGGAAAGAAAACCGGTTCCGGTTGTTCCCTGTTGGGCGGCCATATGAATCTTTTTGTCCCCGGCCCGATTGCGCAGCAATCCGCCGAGAATTTTTTGTGCGTTGATCATTGTCGCCTCCTTGTTCCTTAATGTTCAAATCTCTTCAAATAACTTAAACCATAAGAATAATTATCTCTTATCAGGGGGAATATTTCAAGGAATTTTCAGTAAGTTCCTGATATAAAGGATTTATGTGCGGTTTCTGCGGCGATTTTCTGCTATTTGCTTTCGGGTGGGGTTTATGGGGCTTCCGGTTTCTCATTGTCGGGTCGGGTTTGGGCCGGAAGGGGGAGGAAAAAGGTGAAGGTCGAGCCTTCATCGGGCCGGCTCCGTACTTGAACGGTTCCTCTGTGGAAATCAATGATCCGCTTGGTAATGGCAAGTCCCAGGCCGCTTCCCGGGGGGCGGCCGCGGCCTGCCTCCTTGATCTGCTGAAACTTCTCGAAGATGATCTTCTGGTTTTCCGTGCTGATGCCGATGCCGTCATCGATGATGCTCACGCCGATTGATTGGGGTTTCATTTCCGTTCGGATTTCGATCTTTCCCCCGGGATCGCAGAATTTGACGGCATTGGAGATCAGGTTGACCATGACCTGGATAAGCCGGTCCTGATCCCCTTTGATGATGGGAATTGTTTCAGAAAGGTTTACATCCAGATGGAGCTTTTTCTCCTCGATCAACTGACGGGTCGTTAAAACCGCATCTTTGACCACCGAATTGAGGTCTACGTCGGTGATCTGCCATTCGATCCTTCCGGATTCGATCTTCTGGATATCCAGCACCTGGGTGATCAGCCGGGTGAGACGGTCCGTCTCCTTGATGATGATTTCCGTGAACTCCTCTTTCTGGGAGAGGTCGAGGTCCGGGGTGTCGTGGAGGATTTCCGCGAGTGCCCGGATTGAGGTGAGGGGGGTGCGCAGTTCGTGGGTGACGGTGGAGATGAACTCGTCCTTGAGCCGGTCCAGCTCTTTGAGCCGCTCGTTTGCCGCGACCAGTTCCTCGGTGGTCCGCTCCAGCTCCCGGCTGTAGGCGATTACCTGGCGGGTTTCGTCTAAGATGTGCATCACCTCGGCCATTCCCAGGGGCTCCTCCTTGACTACCGAGGCCACCATCACCCGGGCCGAGGCCGAGCCGATAACGCCGGCCAGAAGCTTTTCCGCATAGTCCACCAGCCCGGAGTCTGCGGTCTTTTCTTCGCCCGCCTCCAGCGGATGACCCGCGGCCGGATGGCGCTGTGCATAAAGGGAGAAGGCTTCTTCTGCCCGTGCGCTTCCCAGAAATCGTTCCAAAAGTGAATGGAGATCCGGAACCGACGCGGTTCCCCGCCATAGAGGGGAGGTATCTTCCGAATATCGGAAGACATCCACAAAAAGGGTCGCCTGGGTGTGCTCCAGGGTATCGGTTCGGGTGAAGAGGGAGACCCCGATATAGGCCGACAGATTGACCAGCAGGCTCCAGAAGACCGCATGGGAGATGGGGTTGAAATCGGTCAGGCCGAAGAGGGCGTAGGGTTTGAGCCATCCGATGTCCCAGGGGCCGTGGGTGATGATGTGATCCGGAATCAGCCCGGTCTGTGCCATGGAGGGAACCACCAGGGTGTAGCCCCAGAGGAGAAAGCCTGAGATGAGGCCGCAGAGGGCCCCCTTGCGGTTTCCTCCCTTCCAGAAAATTCCTCCGATGAGGGACGGGCCGAACTGGGCCACCGCGGTAAAGGAGACAAGACCGATGGAGACCAGCTCGTAGAACTCGCCGATAAAGCGAAAGTATGTATACGCGCACAGGAGAACGAGAATGATGCTGGCTCTGCGGATGAAGAGGAGAAGCCCCTTCAGCTCTCCCCGGTGGAGGAGGCGGAGAAAGTGGAGCCTCAGCAGCACCGGCATCACCAGATCATTGGAGATCATGGTCGAGAGCGCGACCGTCTCCACGATCACCATGCCGGTCGCGGCCGACATGCCGCCGATATAGACCAGCAGTGTGATGATCCCCTGCTCTTCCGAGATGGGCAGGGTGAGCACGAAGGTGTCGGCTTCGATGCCCATTCCGGAGAAGCGGAGAAGACCCGCGCCCGCGATCGGCAGCACAAAGATGTTGATGGCCAGAAGATAGAGAGGGAAGAGCCAGACCGCTCGGTTCAGGTGGTCCTCATCCACATTCTCCACCACTGCGATGTGAAACTGCCGGGGGAGGAGGAGAAACGCGAGCATGGAGAGAAAGATGCTGATTCCCCAGTCCGCATAGGTTCCCGGCGCATGACCGAGTTCCAGAAGGGATTGGATCTTTGGCGTCTTTCGAAACTCTGTCATGAGATCTGAGAATCCGTCATGGATCGAATAGACCACGAAGATGCCCACCGCGGTAAAGGCGATGAGCTTGACCAGGGATTCGAACGCTATGGCCGCGACCAGCCCCTCATGGCGCTCGGTCGCCTCCAGATGGCGGGTACCGAAGATGATAGCGAAGAGCGCCAGCAGCAGGGCCGCATAGAAGGAGGTGTCCTGAAAGATCGGAACGGTGGTGAAATAGCCGGGTTTGACGAGGTTCGGGTATTCCCGGACGATTAGAAAGCTGACCGAGACCGCCTTGAGCTGGAGCGCGATGTAGGGGATGATCCCGATGACGGCCATCACCGTCACAACGCCTCCCACTACTGTGCTCTTGCCGTACCGGGACGCGATGAAATCGGCAATGGAGGTGATCCTATGGATTTTGCTGATCCGGATGATTTTTCTGAGCAGCAGCCAGCCCAGGGTCGCAACCAGCGTCGGGCCGATATAGACCGGAAGAAAGCCAGGACCTGAGCCTGCGGCTCTTCCCACACTGCCGTAGTAGGTCCAGGCCGTGCAGTAGACCGCAAGAGAAAGGGTGTAGATGTAGGGATTGCTGATGATGCTCCGCCCCTCGTCCGCGCGGCGGTCTCCGATATAGGCCACGCCAAAGAGAAGCCCAATATAGCTGATCGATGCAAAAAGGACCACGCCCTCTTCGATCATCATTTCCGGGACCTTTTTGAAATATCGGAGATCTCCGGAGGCGGAGACGAGGTCTTTGAATGAGCGCCCAGGGCTGTCAGCAGAATCAGCAGGAGCCAGACCGAAAAGAGATAGAGGTAGAGCAGCGGGATGCCAAAGGGGAAGATCTCCCGGTTGAAGAGCGAGAGAATGGGATAGTTGAAGAGAAGACAGCCCAGGAGAAAGAGGGCTGAAAGGCGTCGGGTTTTGGGTCGGGTTTCCGGCATAGGAGCCTTTTTCCGATTGGATCTGGAATGAGGTTAAGCCGACAGCACCTCGATGACCTTTTCTGCTACCCGGTCATCTTTGAGGTTCGCGATGGCCGTGATCAATTGGGCCGGCGCACCCTGCAGGCTCAGATCGGAGATCCAGGTGTTGAGCAGGGACTGGCGCTGAAATCGGTCAAGTGCCGCGATCGCGAGGATCTGTTTTTTCATCTTAGGATCATCGGCCGCGGCCTGGATCAGGGCCACAAAGTTCTCCTCAGTCGATCCGTTTTCCCGGTTTTTCCGTTTCTTCCATTTCACGGATGGCTGCCTCTTATAAGGGGTTATGGGGATAATCCGCAGACCCGGACCGCTGCCCTGTCGAGCATGGCCCCCAGACCGCCTCTGGATTGCGGCAGAAATCCGAAAGCCTTTTCCCAGACCTCGTCATCCTCCATGCAGAGGTAGGCGGTCACTTCCGGCGCGATCTCTTTGATCTGCCGGGCCATTTTCTCAAAGATCTCAATGCGCAGGGGCTTGAAATACCGCATCTTGTTGTCGAGGCCCGTGATGAACTCGCCATAGGCGATCTTTGAATCTGGAAAGCGCTTTTCGATGATGGTTTTCAGCGCGGGCATGAACCGGAAGGCGCCCATGCTGATCCAGACGATATTTTCCGGGGAGATGTGGGAGAAGATCTTCTGGATGACGGCTTCATACTCTTCATGACATCCGGGGTAGAGGATGATCGGGTCGAAATGGAATGCGATCGGGTATCCCCGGGATTGAACTCTTTGGGCCGCGGCCAGCCGGGCATGGAGCGATGCTGTGTACCGCTCTTCGGATCGGATCACCCGCTCTGTGTTGACCGAGAAGGCGATGATAGTCTTCCGGCCGTGGTCCAGACCTTTGAGGGCTTCGATGGCGGTGGTCTTGGTCTTGAGTTCCAGAACCGCCCGGTCCTGCTGCGCAAATCGGTAGATGAGCCGGGTGGAGAGATCGGAGTAGATCTCCCAGATGAGGCTGTCGGTGAACTCGCCTGTTCCGATCCGGTGGATGCCGGGCATATCGAGCCGGTCATCCAGTTCGGCGAAGAGATCGGCCTGGTTGAGAAAGTACTGGAGGACCGGGGGGTGGAAGTAGGACTGGAGGATGCAGTATGCACAGTCCATAATACAGAAGGTTCCGATGTGGAGGATCTGATAATCGCAGCAGGTATATTCCCGGGTTCCGGGGCACCCTTTTAGAAAAGCGCCTCGGTTTTCCGTGAGATAGAGGATCTCCTTTCCACGGGAGATGGGATCATCGGCCGCGTTGACCGCTGCATAGACCGGGCCTGCGGCATCCACGATCTCCGGGCAAAGATGGGAGAGCCGCGAGGCGATGGCCCCAGCATCGGGGGTATGGGCCACGGCCCGGTCGATGTAGATCCTTTGGATCGCCAGAAGATCACCCCTTCACGAGCGTGACTACCAGGTTCTTTGCCGTCTCCAGATCGAGCTGGGTCATGTTTAGCACCATGTGGTAGATGTCCGGCTTCTCGTAATCCTCCCTGCCGAATTTCCGGTAGAGGTTGATCCGCCGTTTGTCATCCAGGCTGACGGCCTGCTGGGCATGTTTCCGGCTGAGATCGTAGTGCTTCTCCATAAAGGTGATCCGATCCTCGAAATCGCTCACCAGCAGCAGATGGAAGACGTTGGGACGGTCTTTCAGGATGTACTGCCCCCCTCGGCCGATAATTACTACATTGTCCTCGTCCGCGATCCCGGTGATGATCTTTTGGAGCATGTCCACATAGATCTCCTCGTCGATATAGCCCCGCTCTCCGCTCAGGATCCGGTCCACCAGACTTCTGGAGACCAGGCTTGTAACGAACCGCTGCAGCTTACCGCCGGCATCCTTCTCCAGGGATTCGACCCAGTTGGTGGAGACTTTGGCCTGGATTGCAACCATCTGGATCAGCTCGTTGTCGATAAAGGTGTAGCCGAGGCTGTCTGACACCATTTTGCCCAGAGTTCTTCCGCCCGCGCCGAACTGTCTTGAAATCGTGATAACCGCCATAACCCTTCCTTTCCCATACAGGCTCAATGGTCTATCTCAAACAATAACAATGGATGCGAAAATAACCGGTTTTCGTCCCGGTTTTAATCTCCGTTTTTCATCTTGAGTTTTTCTATCAGATTATCCCTATAAAATCAAAATTTAATTTCGACTGATACTTCTCGATCCGCTTGAAGATCTCCTTGACCATGGTCTGCTCTATGTTGGAGAGCTTCTTGGGGTTGATAAAGTTGTCGGGTTTTTCCCCCTCTTCCAGGACCGCGGTCACCTGCCGGACGAAGCGGATCTGCATCAGAAAGCCGTACCCCTGTTCCAGTTCATTATACTCCTCCCAGGAGATCACATCCTTTATATAGAGCTGGTGGAGCCGCTCCAGGGTGTTGGTCTCGTCGATGCTGTGCTGGAGCGAATAGATTCTGGCAAAATCGACAATGGGCATCATCGCACTCTTGATGTCGAACTTGTTCTTGTGCTGGCCCTTGGACTCGACCACGAAGTTCCGGAAAAAGCCCAGGGGCGGCTTGAAGTAGAGCGCATTTTCGGTCATGTGGCGGAAGAAGCCGGTCCAGCCCAGCAGGGAGTTGAAGAGAAAATCCCGGAGGGATTCGACCAAATCCTCGTCGCCGTAGGCCCTTCGGAAGTCGAAGAAGATGCTCGCCTGCAGAAGGTCTTCGGGCTCGGCCGCATGTATCCAGCCGGAGAAATGCTGCTTCCAGATGCTCAGGGGCTGGCACCACATCGGATTTTTGGCCATCACATTCCCCTCGCAGAAGTCGTACCCGGCATCGTTCAACCGGTTGCAGACCTTCTCCCCGAAGCTCAGAAAGTAGGCCCGAACCTCCTCGCCGAGGTTTTCCGCAACATCTTCGAAGATGATCGCGTTGTCCTGGTCTGTCTTAAGGGTCTGCTCTTTCCGGCCCTCGCTGCCCATGATCATGAATGCGAAGTTTACCGGGGGAGGGCCCAGTTCGTCCAAGGCCATCTGGATCAGCTTCTCCAGGATGGTGTCGGAGACCGCGGTGATGAAGCTGGTGACGTTGTTGGCTTTTGCGCCGCTGCGGATCAGGTTGCCGATGATGGCCGGCAGCCCTTTGCGCCGCTCTGTGATCTCGTCAAAGGTTTGGGCTGCCGCGATCTCCCGGATGAAGACAAAAGGGGACTGGCCGTGGGCCGTGAGCAGATCCCGGTTGCTCACCAGCCCCACCACCTGGTCATCCGCGTCCGTCACTGCCAGATGCTTCACGTTTGCAGCCACCATCTCCATGAGGGTTTCGAAGATCATGGCCTGGGCCGGAATGGTCCGAAGGGGGTAGGACATGATATCCTTGACCGGTTTTTTGATGTCGTAACCACGGGCGATCACCTTCCGCCGGAGGTCGTTGTCCGTCACGATCCCGACATACTCCTCCACGGAATCCCGGACAAAGATGGCGCTGTACTTCTTTTCGCTCATCATTTCGGCCGCTTTCTGGATGGAGGTCAAAGGCGAGCAGTAGAGGATATCGGTGCTGTAGATCTCCCCTAAGGGGCGGTTGAAATAGTGGCTCCCCTCCTCCTTGGGCCGGATCGCCTTGGTGACGACCTCGGCATATGTCCGATCCAGCATCCGTTTGCCGAAGGTGTCGGAGAAGAAGTCGCTGAAGTCGGGATACCGGCCGCAGATATCCAGAAACTTCTCTTTGGGCAGAAGATAGAAATAGGTGGTCTCCTGGGTTTTCAGGGTACGGACTGCGACCGCGTTGTTCATCAGGATGGAGATCCCCCCGTAGATATCCCCTTCGCCGATCAGGCCCCGCAGGATCTTCTCGTCCTTCTCTTCGTAATACCGCTCTGCGGCACCCTTTTCAACGATGTAAAGATGCTCCACCTTTGAGCGGCCCTGGACAAAGATCACCTTGTCCTTTGGATAGCGGGTCTTTTTGAGTTCCACAGCCAGGGTCTCGATCTCCTCTCCGGGAAGAAAGGAGAAGGGCGCGATATCGGAGAGAAAACGGATGGCCTGGTTGGCCCGGATCACTGCCGCATAGGATTCATCCAGCATCTGCTTTTTGAAGGACTCCAAAAAGTATTCGTAAAAGGATTTGTGGCGGGAGCATAGATCCTGAAACAGGGCAAGGGAGAACATGTAGAGATCGGCCTTCTCCTCTACCTCCACGGTGCGCACGGAGATCCCCTCGTTCATCAGAACGGAAATGCCCCCGAAGATATCCCCCCGGCGCAGAAACCAGACCTGGATCTTCTCATCGTGTCGATCGTAGTAGAGTTTGAGGGCTCCGGATTTCACCACAAGGATGTTTTCGATTTTTGTCCTTCCCTGTATGGAGATGGTCTCCTCTTCCGGGACATGCTTCTCGGTAATCTCATCGGCAATCCTTTCCAGCTCATCCCGGGGAAGGGTATCGAATGGGGCGAGTTCGGAAAGAAACTGTAGGGCTTCGCGGTTCATCGGTTCTCCTGAAGCGGTTTTTTTCAATATTTCATTCTCGCGTAATAGGTCTTCTGGGAGGCGACTCTGGCATCCCGAAGGGTGTGAAGGCCAGCCTGTTTCAAAAGGGGAAGGAGTTTCAGGAAAATCTCCCCGGTGGTGATGGCATCCCCCAGCGCGGTATGGCGTCCCACTACCCGGATCCCCAGCCGTTCGGCAATCGCTTCGATCTTGTGCGCCTCCTGAGAGGGGTGGAGCACGGCCGACAGCAGCAGGGTGTCGAGCACCGGATTGATGAACCGGATGCCGGTACTGGCCTCCTTCATCTGGAGCATCCGCATGTCAAAGGCTGCATTGTGCCCCAGCAGAATCGTATCCGAGGCAAACGCGTGGAACAGCGGCAGCGCCTTTTCGATGGGCGGCTGGCCCGCAAGCATCTCCTCGCGGATGCCGTGGAACTGGATCGATTCATAGGGCAGGGGGCGCTTCGGGTCCACGAGCTGATCGAAGTTCTCTTTGTAGAGCAGCCGGCCGTTGACGATCCGCACCGCGCCGATGGAGATGATCTCGTCAATCTTGGGATCAAGGCCCGTGGTCTCAGTGTCGAAGACGGTGTAGGTCAGCTCGGTCAGGGGAGTGTCGTCGAGTTCCGGATTCTGCCCCGGCTGGTTGAAGAGATCGAAATCATAGTATTCGGGCCGGCTCTCAATGGAGATGGAGATGCCACCGGCCTCTTCGGGACCGACTTCTCCTTCGGCTGTTATGGGCAGAAACAGGCGGAGCCGGGGCAGCTCTTTCGGCTCACGGCAGGCGTAGCACCAGACCTGCGCGTCGTGATGGCTCAGCACCTCCTTCAACGTCAGCGCCGTGCCCTCGGATTCGATCATCAGGGGCTGGGATTCCCACTGCCGGAGGGTCTCGATCCGAATCCCGGTCCCCTTCCAGGAGAGGTCGATGTGAAGAAAGAGATCGCTCCGGTCGTAGGTGCATTGAAATTCGGCAGCTCCGGTCTGCTCTTTGAGCCGGTTCAGCAGGAAGAGGAGCGCCATGATGGCCGAATAGCTGTCCACCCGCACCTGATGGGAGGTTTTTGCCGTGTTGTTCACGGTCATCTTTATCCCTAGCTTCTCTTTGGCCTTCTGGCCTACTGTGTCGAGCAGGTCCGCGACCGGCATGTAGACGAGGGGCCAGTGGCTTTCGATCTCGCTGTTGTAGGTTTCGGTCGTCTTTTCAAGCGTGTCGCCGAGGTTGAGGGCCTCGCTGTGGATGATCCGCCGGAAGTGATCGAGTTGATCTGCATCGATCTCCGGGTATTCGATGATCGCTTCGATCGCGGACCGGATCCCGGCAACGGACCCCCGAAAGCGCATCAGCAGGGACTGAAGCAGGAATTGAACCCGCCGCTCGTTCTCGATCTCTCTGGTGATGTCGTAGAGGATCAGGATATAGCCGGCAAAAGGGGCGCCGCTCTTCAGCATGGGGAGCGCGGCCTCCTGGTTTAAAATCGGGATGGCCTCGGCCCGCAGCAGCCTTGCTCCGCCGCCCATCATCACGAAGTGGGCCACGGGAACCGGCTCCTTTTTTCGGATCTTTGCCGTCAGTACGTCCAGCGCATGGACGATGAGGTTCTTGTCCATGACGCCGAAGATGGAGCGGCCAAGGCCGATGAAGCGGCCCGGTGCGTCGGCCGGATCTGCACCTTCCGGAGACTCCTCCAGAAAGATCCGGGAGCGCTTGTTATAGAAGATGATCCTCCCGTCGGTGTTGCAGATCAGCACCCCCTGGGGCAGTTCAGCCATGAAGCTGGCCAGAAGATTCTTCTCCTCTTCGGCTTGGGATCTTGCGGTCCGGATCTTTTCGGAAACGCTCTTCCTAAGAGCTTCGATGGTGTCGGCCCCCTCGTTGATGACCTTCACCAGCCGCATCACATCTTTGCTGCCGTCGATTTTGATCCTGTGGGAGGGGTTGACGGACTGCATCACCGAGACCTCTTCGGAGAGCCGGACCACCGGGATGATATAGCTGTGGAAGATCCCGTCCAGTGCGAAGACGAAGCCGGTGAGCATCAGAAATACCGCGATGAAGATAAACGCGAAGTTGCTCTTCAACAGGGTGATCAAATAGACCTTCTCCTGGGGCGAGAGCTGCCGCCAGAAGAAGATGGAGAGAATCGTGAAGAAGATGAAGATAATGCTGATGGAGACAGCGAAAAACCACCAGAATCTGTTTTTTGGGGTCATGATGAGGCTTCCAGCAGATCTTTTACCTTCTCTACCACATCCGCGTTGGAGAAGGGCTTTGTAATATAGGCATCTACATCGAGTGCCATTCCTTTTGCGATATCCACATCCCGGCCCATGGCCGACAGAAAGACGATTCTTGCCCGCTTTCCTTTGGGAATCTCCCGAAGGGCCTGGCAGACTTCGAATCCGTCCATCCCCGGAAGCATGATGTCTAAAAGGATAAGGTCCGGGCCGAATTCAGAAAGGCAGTCGAGGGCATCTTCGCCGGTGCCGACCGCCCGAACCTCATAGCCGTTCTGCCGCATCAGAAAGACCAGCGGCACCACGATGTTGGGCTCATCATCGACAACGAGTATTTTTTTCGTCATGGTTTCCCGGCCCCCTCCATCAGCGTTTGAGCAAAACAAAGTTCGTGAAAAAACAAATCCGGCCGAAATCAAGATGAGTGCATCCCCTTTCCGGCCGGATTTTTTAGATCAATTCTTTTGAATCAACTGTTCAGGTTCAGCCCCAGAGGCCCATCCCAAAGGACGAGACAAATAGGATGCAGAAGATGACGATGCCTACCATCCAATAATCTTCATGTTTCATGGCTTGTTACCTCCTTTATCTTGGTGGACTATACTAATCCTTGACCACGATCATCTGTTCCTTGTCCGCACGCTCGATCTGGATTTCGTTGGTGGTGGCCATCTCGGCCTTGAAGCAGAGACCCCACATCATGATGATGCCGATGATCCACCAGAAGATCTGCCATGACCAGACCGGCGTAAAGCCGGCAAAGGAGAACGCGCTGTTGCCGAGAATACATGCCGGACCGATCGCGAAGAAGTACCAGACCGGGACGAAGATCTTCATGATCTTGCGCCACTGTTTTCCCGATTCCGAGGGCGCATCCACATCATCGAGCCATTTCCGGATTTCAGCCTGCCGCTCCGTGGTCTCCTGATCATCCTTCATGCCGACTAAGCGGCAGATGTAGGCCACGACGATACCGGTGAAGGTTCCCCAGAAGGCCGCATGCATGGAGAGAGGGTTCGGCCAGATCTTGTAGCTCAGGAAGACCGCGATCATGCCGGCAATGACACCCAGCATCGCGCCCTTTGAGGGGAACTTGAAGCCCCAGATGACGCCGATCAGCAGTACATACATGACGAATCCGAAGGCTGTAGCCAGTGCCCCGAGAATGACAAGGGCCGCAGTCGATGTGAGACCCACCAGAAGAGCGCCGACTGTCAACAAGGTGGCCAGCATCCGGTTGATCCAGATCTGCTCGGAGTCGGTCATGTTCTGTTTCTTGAAGTATCTCCAGTAAACATCCCGGAGCAGGATCGATCCGCCGGTTCCGATGTAAGGAGCGGCTGTGGAGTGAATGGCCGCGATCGCGCCCATGAAGACCACGCCGAGCATCACCGGAGGCAGGAACTGCTTCATCAGGATCGGAACGATCCGGCGGTCACTCAGGCCGCCGACCTCTTCTGCGATCCGCAGAAATTCCGCATTGCCGGCGATCTCCAGAATCTTGGAGCCCATACCCTGGAACGCGGTGAAGAAGAAGAGGGCAAAGCCGACCACGAAGGTGGACATAAAGGCCTGCTGCCAGGCAAGGGGCTTGGGGGACTTGATGCCGAATGTCCACATGGTGAAGGCCGGGGAGGACTGGATCCCCATCAACGCGAACATATAGGTGAGGATCATCACTGACGTCCATGCCGTTTCTCCGGCAGCGCCGCCAAGGCCGAAGTTGATCACCCGAGGCACTTCGAGTTGCCGATCTCCCAAGTTGTTCGCGGCATCGGAGAAGGCCGCCCATCCGCCGAACTGGTTCGATTTGATCACGAAAAAGCCCAGGATGATGATGCCGCCCACCAGGAGGATGAACTGGATCACGCCGACCCATGTGGAGGCCTTGAGGCCGCCGGTGCAGACGTAGAACCATACGATGAAGGCCAGAAAGAGTGCGCCGAAGGTGAAGGGAACACCCGCGATGACGTTGAAGAGCGCACCGGCCGCCATGAGCTGGACCGCGGAGTAGAAGATCGAGTAGAGAACCGCTGTGGTCACCACCAGCCAGCGGATCGCCTCATTGTTGTAGTAATAGGCGTACATGTCGCCGGGGGTGACGAATCCGTACCGTTTCCCCAGCAGCCAGGTCCGTTTGGAAAAGAACGTACCAGTGATGGGGATGGTCAGAACATAGAAGGACGCGAAGGCATAAGCCAATCCGTCCCGCCAGATCAGACCCGGGTGGCCGATGAATGTCCACCCTGAAAATGATGCCGCGGTCGCCGCCATGAGGAATGCGGCAAAGGGGATGGACCGGCCGGCAATGGAATAGCCCGAAGAGGTCTTCTCCGTAAAATAGCCCTTCAGCCCCCAATAGAAGCAGTAGACGATGTAAAGTCCGAGAAATATGTAAACCCAAGTGGTTCCGCTCATTTTTTCATTCCTCCTGTGCCGAAATCGTTCCGGTTCGGCTGTGTGGAAAAATCAGTGCAAGATATTTTCCAGCCAGTAAAATACGCTCCTGCGAATACAGGTCTGTCCGTATCACCTCCTTATGTTCCGGTCCTTATGTTCCGGTAATGGGCCCGAAGGCTTTCCATCTCCGCCCGTCGGGGCAGGAGGGAGAAGCGGGTTCCGCAGATATATCTCCTCTCCCCCTGCCGTTACCGATCGGGATGAAAACCGGTGGGTCTTTTGGGTTTTAAATGCTATTTCTTGCCCTGCACCATCTCGGTGATGTACTCCACCACCTCGGGGTTGGCAAGGGTCATCACGTCACCCACATCCGCATCATTGGAGATGGAGCCGAGGACCCGGCGCATGATCTTTCCGGAGCGGGTCTTGGGCATGTCGGGCACGATCCAGACCTTCCGGGGACGGGCGATCGCGCCGATCTCCTGGACGATCATCTTCTTGATCTTTTCGGCGATCTCATCCGAGGCTTCTACGCCCGGCTTCAGGGAGACATACAGATCCGGCTCTTTTCCCTTGATTTCATGCTTGACCGGAACAACCGCAGCTTCGGCCACTTCCGGCACAACCAGCGCGGCCGACTCGATCTCCTTGGTTCCCAGCCGGTGGCCGGAAACATTGATCACGTCGTCGATCCGGCCCAGGATCCGGACATAGCCGTCTTCGGCCATCACGGCCGCATCACCGGTCAGGTAGGGCCAGTCTCTCCAGTCCTTGCTGTCGGGCTTGTTGTTGTACCGTTCGAAATACTGGCGCACGAACCGGTCCCGGTCACCCCAGATGGTCTGGAACATGCCGGGCCACGGGTTCTGGATGCAGATGTTGCCGGCCTTGCCCGTGCCGGGGGGGATCTCGTTTCCGTCCTCGTCAAAGATGATGGGATGGATGCCGGGCATGCCTGGGCCGGCCGAACCGGGCTTCATGGGTCTGATGGCCGGCAGGGTGGAGCAGAGGAATCCGCCGGTCTCGGTCTGCCACCAGGTATCGACGATCGCGGCCTCCTTCTTGCCTACCACCTCGTAGTACCATTTCCAGACCTCGGGCTCGATGGGCTCGCCCACGGTAGTCATGTGCTTGAAGTGGTAGTTGTACTTCGCGGGCTCGTCAGGGCCGATCTTACGCAGTGCCCGGATCGCGGTGGGCGCGGTGTGGAAGATGTTGACATCCAGGTCCTGTGCGATCCGCCAGCAGCGGCCCGCATCCGGATAGTTGGGAATGCCTTCGTAGATCACCGAGGAGGCGCAGAGGGCCAGAGGCCCATAGACGATGTAGGAGTGGCCCGTGATCCAGCCGATGTCGGCCATACACCAGTAGACATCTTCGGGATGGATGTCCTGGACATACTTCGATGTTCCGGTCACATACGCGAGATATCCGCCGGTGCCGTGCTGGCATCCCTTGGGCTTTCCGGTGGTTCCCGAGGTGTACATCAGAAAGAGCGGGGCTTCTGCCGGCATCCATTCCGGATCGATCCGCGCTCCGTAGTAGTTCTTCAGCAGGTCGTTGACAAAGTAGTCCCGCCCCTCGACCATGGGGGTGTCTCCGGAGTATTTGCCCGGATACCGCTGCCAGACCAGAACCTTTTGAACCTTCTTGCCTTCCTTGGCCGCCTCTTCCACTGCGATGTCGGACTTCTCCTTGTGATCCAGAAGCTTGCCGCCCCGGTAGTAGGCATCCATAGTGATGAGCACGTCGCTGTCCGAGTCCACGATCCGGTCGGCCGCGGCCTTGCCGGAGAATCCGCCGAAGACCTGGGAGTGAATCACGCCCAGCCGGGCCAGGGCCAGCATCGTGATGGGCAGCTCCGGAGCCATGGGCATGTGCAGCGTCACCCGGTCCCCGGGCTTCAGGCCGCAGAAATCCCGCAGCAGGGCCGCCATCTCGTTGACCCGGACGTACAGCTCCTGATAGGTGATATGCTCGGTCTTCTCCTCTTCCAGCTCGGGAACAAAGTGGAGGGCGGTCTTGTTCTTGTTCTTGGCCAGATGCCGGTCCACACAGTTATAGGAGGCATTGATCTTTCCGCCTTTGAACCACTTGTAGCAGGGCGCGTCGCTGCTATCCAGGATCTCGTCCCAGTACTCGTACCAGTCCAGCAGATCCGCATACTCCTTGAAGCAGTTGGGGAAGTTCTTCAGGCTGAACCGATCGAAGATGGTCTCATCGGTCATGTTGGCCTGTGAAATAAACTTCACCGACGGCATAACAAGTCCTTCTTCCTGCCAGTGTACCGCGATTTGGGCTTCTGACGTTTCCATGACTTCTCTTTCTGCCATCTTGCTTGACCTCCTTAGAACATTGTTATGGGTTTTTAACCTTGGCCTCAATTTTACACGCCCTTCTTCATTCCCCGCCGGAGGGCTCATCCGGGGGCGGACGGCGCCGGATGCCCCGTTCGAATATCTCAAACGCAACATCGAGCGTCTCTTTCAAATAGTTCTTCTCCTCATCGATGATCCGCTTGCTCTCCTCCCAGAGCACCACCCCGGAAAATAGCGCCCAGGCGATCCCGGCCAGGGCAATGGGGTGTTCATCCACAAATGTCCCGTTCTCGATGCCGTCCGTGAAGAGCTTGGCTGTTGCCCGGATCGAGCTTTGGGAGAGATCTCTGATGTTCTTGAGGAGCTGAGGGGAGAGGTTCTTGAGCGTTTCGCTCGACTGCAGGTGGAACATGTTGATCAGCATCACCGGATCGAACTCATAGACATCGTACATGGCCTCTTTCAAGGCCGTGATCCGCTCCCCTTCCTTCAGCTCCCGCTCGCTGCTGATGATGTGCTCGAGCCGGATGTTGAGGTATTGAAGGATCCGCAGGGAGAGGGACGAGAAGAGTTCGTCCTTGTTCTTGAAATACAGGTATAAGGTTCCGGGGCTGAGTTCCGCCTCTTTGGCGATGTCCTCCATGGTCGCCTTGTTGAGCCCCTTTTCGGAAAAGACCCGCTTTGCCGCAACCATGATCTGCTGCCGCCGCCGTTCTCTCTCTCTTTTTTTTCTTTCCTGTATCCCCATAATTTAATGAATCACATTTAGTTGTTTGATCCCACTATGGAATATGTTTTCAGGTTAGTCAAGAAAAAAAATCCACTTTTTTTGAAAAAAATAAATTTTTTATTGCTAGTGAATACTAAATGAATGGGATTTAGTTTTAATAGGGGGACTTATGAATTGCGGCGCAATATGGCGGTCATGGCCGGATGGTCCAAAAGACGGGACAATTGTTCCCATCGGGAACGGAGATCCGCCACAGAGGCGAATTGGAGGGTAAGGGTGTACGTGGTCCCTTCGAAATCCCTGGGAGGGATCAAAGAGAGGCCGGGGCCCGGTTTGAGGTCGGCGAGGTGCTCTGCATACTGCTTTTGGGCGCGGGTGATTGCGGGATAGCGCCGTTTGCGCAGATGGGTTCTGAAATGGTTCAGCCGCTGATTCCGGTCTGCGGACTCATCTGAGAGGATCGTATCGATCTTTGAATCATCCAGCAGCTCTGGAAGGGATCTCTCTTCGATCTTTCCGATCTCCCGCATCAGGGTCAGAATCTCCCGCTCTTTGTTCAGGCTGGGGCGCAGGTCCGAGAAGATGGCCGCAAACCGGGTTCCGGCCTTCTCTCCCAGCTCCCCCAGCTCCAGCGCGATGGGCAGGGGAAGGGACTCCTCAATGACCCCCTCCTGAATCGACAGGGGAAGGGTGCGCAGCAGGAGAAGCTTTTGGATCAAACCCATCCCGATATCGAGCCCCAGAGCCCTCCCGGCCTCGCAAAGGCTCTTTGGGGTTTCATGATCAGCCGAAAGAAGATGGAGAGCCCGGGAGATCTCAACCGGATTCAATGGCCGCTGCATGGCATTGTCTGCAATGGCCAGTTCGGCCAGGGCGGATCTTTCGGCATGGGCCGCGATTCGGGCATGAATCTGCAGATGGCCCAGCTCACGGCAGGCCGCAATCCGGCGGAAGCCGCAGACGATTCCGCAGGTGTTCGGATCTTTTGGGAAAAGCAGGGGAGGGGAGATCACCCCCACCCGGTCGATGGCCCTTTTCAAAGGCTCGAGCGGGGTGGGGGTGGTGATCTGAAACGACAGGTCGGTCCCGTCGATCCGGTCGAGGGGGACCGATGCGGTACTAAAGGTCATGGCTCCTGCGGGTCAGCGCGGTCAGGGCATCGAGGTACTTCTCCCGGGTCTTCTGGATCACCGCTTCCGGGAGGGCCGGAGCCGGGGGATTCTTGTCCCAGCCGATCTGGGTCAGATAGTCCCGGACGTACTGTTTGTCGAAACTGGGCTGGGCTCCTCCGGGCCGGTAGAGATCCTGTGGCCAGAATCTGGAAGAGTCCGGAGTGAGCAGCTCATCGATGAGGATCAGCTCGTCTTCGAACTGGCCGAACTCGAACTTGGTATCCGCGATGATGATCCCCCGTTCCAGAGCCATCATTGCGCCCTTCTCATAGATGGCGATGCTCAGATCCCTTGCCTTTTCCGCAAGGGGCCTGCCGACCATTTCCACGGCCGCTCTAAAGTCTATGTTGATGTCATGCTCCCCGATATCTGCCTTGGTGGAGGGGGTGAAGATCGGGGTCTCCAGACGGCAGGACTCCTCCAGCCCGTCCCGCAGGCGGATACCGCAGACGCACCCCTCTTTGCAGTAGGATTTCCATCCTGATCCGGAGATGTAGCCCCGGACCACGCACTCGATCGGGAGCGGGTCCGCTTTCTTCACCAGCATGCTCCGGTCCCGGAGGATTTCGGCATAGGGTTGACATACCGAAGGGAATCTATCCACATCGCCTGTGATCAGGTGATTGTCCACCAAGGGCTTCATGGCCTCGAACCAGAAGAGGGAGATCTGGGTCAAAACCTTTCCCTTGGCAGGAATCGGGTCCGGAAGGATGACATCGAATGCGGAGAGGCGGTCCGTGGCCACCATCAGAAAGGCATCTCCGAGATCATAGAGATCCCGGACCTTTCCCCGCTTAACAAGATTTAAATCGGGAAAATCGGTTTCGTAAACTGGGGGTTTCATTGCTCTTTTTGGGTTTCCTTCTCTTTTTGTTGTTTGAATAAAACGACAAATCGTTTGAGGCGTCGAAAGGCCGGGTCATCCATGTCAATGAAGTTGATACCCGTCTCATATCGTTGCTTTTCCTCGTTTACCGGGGCTTTGCAATGGACCACTCGTCCTTTCAGCTCGACGATCTCCTCTTCGAATGCGATGGTCATCTCAAGCACATGCTTCTCTTCCATCTTGAAATGGGTCTCCAGAAGAATGCCCGATTCAGATACATTGAGGGTCTTCCCCATCCCTTCATAGACGGTGGCGCCATTCTCTTCCACAACGATGTGGGAAAGATTTTGCGCATCGATGCGAATGTGTCTTCTATTTTCAATGCCCATAAAATTTCCATCTTTTCGGATTGACGTTATGGGGGAGCTGGGCCGATGAAGATATCAGCCCTTCTTTTTTCGCTTTTTTCCGGATGCCTTTTTCGCTTTCTTCGACTCGGTAACGCCCATTTTCTGGAAGTCGAACGCGACATGGGTGGCGACCATGATGCTGGTTGCCAGGTTGTCCAGCATGCTCTTCAACATCGGTGTTAGATTATCATATTCCCCTTTCAGCTCCTGGATATTCGGTTTCTCCACCTTGAAGTTTTTGGTGGCGAAGACCGAAGCGGAAAGGGGCTCATGGCCGATATCGAGAAAGGGGAGTTTTCCAATGAAATCCCCCTTCATCAGGTGTGCCAGCAGGAGGTATCCTGAGTCCGTATGCTGGACGATATATGCCTCTCCCTCCTCGATGGTATAGACCTGGGAGAGTTCACTGCTGCTCTGGCGGATCACCAGCTTGACGTCTTTTAAAATCTCATTGGCATTGTCTTCGCTGGTATAGATAGCCACTGCCTTTTCCGAAACCTCCCGGAGACGGTTCTCCAGACTTTTGACCATCTTCTTGAATGGAGAACTCAATGTGTTGTATTCATTGGTCAGGCGCTGGCCGTCCAGCACCCCCAACTGCACCGATGAGGAAGCGACGGCCGTTGCATTTCGGGAGCGGCCCTGAAAGGAGAGGGAGTCGATACTGCCGAGAAATGCCCCATCCCCAAGCCTATAGATTTTCACAGGCCCCCGGTTCGTCTCCTTGATCACATCCACGATCCCCTCCAGAATTGTCCAGTTCCAGGAGCCGTGTCTGTTCTCCTCCACGATCACCTGGCCTTCGGAGAACTCATCTTCCCCCACCACATACATATAATCGACCAGAGGCCCTTTGATGACAGGGTATGAGCCCTGTCTGCCCGATGCCGGGCCTCCATCCTGTACTCCCGCAATGCCGCTTTCCATAGAGACGGGGCCGAGCCGCTCGATCTGGCCGTCATCGAGCATCCGGGTTCCATCCAGGATGACGGCCATCCGGTTTTCGTTGATTGTGCGGGTGACCGTCACCTCCTCTTCGGAGAACTCGAAATCCCCTTCGGTCCAGCCGAACAGCGCATACGCGGCCTGAAGCCCTTTCTTCTCGCCGGCAACGGCATGAATGACGTTGCCTTTGTCAAAGAAGATCTGTCCCAGATCCGGTGTATACTTGCTCTTGATATGGAGGATGCCGGTGCCGCCGTTGGGGCCGATAACCTGGATCACATCCCCGAGTGTCAGGAATTCGATGCTGCCGGACAGAACAACTCTGCTCATGAAGAGATCCGTTCTACCATCCCATCTGCTTCTTCAGAGACTGCAGCGTCAACTTGATGCACGCCTTGAGGGTATCACCGACCCCGTCGCCCCGGACCGCGCTGGCCGGGAAAGAGGGAACCTTGAGCTGGCGGTTGAGATCCTGATTCATCTGTTTGACGGGCATCAGCGGAATGCCCTGATCTGCCAGGTCCCTTTTGTTGTACTGGATCACTAGCGGCACTTTGAAGATGCTCAACCCATACTCCTTCAGGTTCTGGTGAAGATCCTTGAGAGAGAGCATGTTCTTTTCCCGGCGCACTTTCAATGAATCGGCAACAAAGACCAGTCCGTCCACCTCCCGCAGAACCATCTTCCGGGTTGCGCTGTATTTGACCTGACCCGGAACCGTATAGAGGGCAAGTCGGATGTCATACCCCTTAATCTTGCCGATCCCCATGGGAAGAAAGTCGAAAAAGAGGGTCCGATCCCCTTCGGTATCGGTCGATACCATGTCGCCGGTCACCTGCTTTCCGAAGTTTTTGAAGATGTATTCGAGGTTGGTCGTCTTTCCGCATCTTCCAGGTCCGTAATAGACGATCTTGCACTCGACTTCCCGCTTTTTCAGGTTGATATTTGCCATCGAATCCCTGGAATCCCTCCCCCCATTTTGATGCTGTGCTATTTAATGCTTTTGATCTCGATATCCAGACTGTAGTCCCCCTGTTTGGGTCCCGATTCGATCTTGGACTTGGAGAAGACCACACCCTCTCCGTTGAACATCGCCATGGGGGAATAGAAATGGACCTTCCGCAGTTCCAGCCCCGTCTTCAGGGTTTCGATCAACTCTTTGTCCGAGCTGGAGACCAGAAGGTTGATCACCCGGCCCGACTGGAAACTGACATCATACTCCACAGTCTGTCCCTTCTGGGGTCCCTCTTCAAGGGTGATTTCCACAGAGCTGATGTCGATGATATCCTCATCCTGGATCTCATCCTCCATCACCTCCCCTTCGACATATTCCGGCTCGATGATCTCCCCGTCCATCACCTCCTGGTTGTCATAAAGGGCGGCCGGGCTCTCGGCCGGCATCGCTTCCACCTCTTTGTGGGGAAGGGTTTTGTCGATCCCTTTCTTGTCGAGAATACTCTGCAGAAAGACCCGCAGCCGGTTGATCTGCTCCGGGGTAAAGGCATTGCTTCGGAACCATTCCTCATACTGCCGGATCGCATCATCGATGGAATCGAGGGTCACATGGCACCGGATGATGTTCTTGGCCGAATCGACCTTCACATTCTCCTGCTGCATCAGATCCCGGAATTCCCGAAGAGCCCTCTCATACTGGCCGAACTTTGCCAGCGCGATGGCTCCCTCCAGTGCCCGGGCATCCCCCTCTTCTCCGTAGGCAAACTTCTCCTTGATGATGTTTTGAACCGACTCCGAAACCTCTTTTGTATCCGGTGAGCTGTCGATCCTTTCGATCTCCGCCTTCAAGGCGCGGATTTTCTGGATAACCGTATTATACAGCTTTTTGTTCCTGGCGAGTTGCTCATCCTTCCGGATCAGATTGCCGGCCCGCAGATATTTTTCCAGGGCTTCGTTGAGAAGCCCCTGCGTTTTATAGAGTTCCGCCTCCTGCAGATTGCTTTTGACTTTACTTTTGGTATCCATCATCGCCTCACAAGATTTTGGCAGCATCAGCCCGCGCCCGCAACCCTTTGGGATATGCCAATATTGTAAATATCTACTCTATTTACATTCCTTCTGTCAACAACGGATAGAAATATGCGCCATAAATCCTCTGGGAAAGAGATGAAAACGCGTTTGACGAGGCGATTTTCGGAAAAATCAGGGGCAGGGGGCAGAAATAAAACGATTGACAACCGCAGAATTTGTGCTATCACTGATATCTTTGTACTGAAGCCGGATTTCAGGGTACTGATAAGATATCTGCATTTTCTGCTTTATTTACCCATATATAGAATCAAGGAGGAGTTCATGGACAAGAAGGTAACCGTTATTGGTGCAGGAAACGTCGGTGCAACGGCCGCCCAGCGGCTGTGTGAAAAGGAACTCTGCGATGTGGTGCTCATCGACATCGTGGAAGGGGTCCCCCAGGGAAAGGCATTGGACCTGACCGAGGCCGCGCCCGTGGAAAAACATGATGCAAAGCTCACCGGCAGCAACGACTATGCTCCCTCCGAGGGCTCCGACATCGTGATCATCACGGCCGGCATCCCCCGCAAACCCGGCATGAGCCGTGATGATCTGATCAACACCAACGCGGGGATCGTGAAGAATGTCACCGAGCAGGTGGTCAAATACTCCCCGAATGCGACCCTGATCATCGTCAGCAATCCCCTCGACGCGATGTGCCATGTGGCCTACGCGGCCAGCGGACTGCCCAAGAACAAGGTGATCGGAATGGCCGGTGTTCTCGATTCGGCCCGCTTCAGAGCCTTTATCGCGATGGAACTCGATGTCTCGGTGGAGAACACCCACGCGTTCGTGCTGGGCGGACACGGAGACACCATGGTTCCCCTGCCGAGATACTCTACCGTGGCCGGCATCCCCATCACCGAGCTGATGTCCGAAGAGCGGATCGATGCGCTGGTGAAGCGGACCGCGAATGGCGGTGCGGAGATTGTCAGCCTTCTAAAGACCGGCTCGGCCTACTATGCCCCGGCATCCTCTGCTGTAGAGATGGCCGAATCGATTTTGAAGGACAAGAAGAAAGTCCTCCCCTGCGCGGCGCTGCTCCAGGGCGAGTACGGCTACAATGATCTCTTCATCGGCGTGCCTGTCAAGCTGGGCAGTGATGGCATCGAGGATATCATCGAAATCAAGCTGACCGATGCGGAGAAGACCGCTCTGCAAAAATCGGCCGATTCCGTGGAAGAGCTGAAGAAGACCCTGAAGGGGCTGGGATACTAAACCGATCTCCAACGGGCTTCTGCGACCGGTTTTGACAACCGGATGAAAATCTTCCCGGATGAATTATTTCCGGATGAATTATTTGATGAATTATTTATGGAGGCGGAAGATCATTTTTCCGCCTCCGAATCATTTCTCCCAATGATCATTCCGGGCTCAGGTCCAGATGATGCTTCACTGCATCGGCCGCGGCCCGGGTCATTCCCGGAACCTCGCGGATCTCTTCTGCCGTGGCCTCCCGGATCTTGTCCACAGTTTTGAAATGGCGTAGCAGCGCCGCCTTCCGTTTTTTTCCGATACCGGGGATCACATCCAGGGCCGATCGGAGAGAGGCTGTATTGCGCCGCTTCCGATGAAAGCTTATGGCAAACCGGTGGGCCTCGTCCCTGATCCGCTGGAGAAAGAAGAGCAGATCCCCTTCCCGCCCCAGGGGCACGGGGTTGGACTGCCCCGGTTTGAAGATCTTGTCTGCGCTCTCCCCCTTTTTCTCATCTTTTTTCGCGATCCCGATGATCTCGAAGGCGCCGCCGATCCCCAGCTCCCTGACCACGGAAAGCGCGATGTTGAGCTGCCCCTTGCCCCCATCCACCATCAGAAGATCCGGAAAGGGATCAGACTTCTCGCCTTTGCCGTAGCGCCTTTTCAGGGCCTCGGCCATGAATGCGTAGTCATCCGACACTTGGGAGACGCTTCGAATCTTGAATTTCCTATAGGCTGATTTGTCCGGCTTTCCATGATCGAAGACCACCATTGCAGAGACCGGCTCAGATCCTGAGATGTTGGAGTTGTCAAAGCATTCGATCCGGTGGGGAAGAACCGAGAGGCGCAGCCGGTTCTTGAGCCGGGTCAGCATCTCGGTCTCGGAGAAGATGGCCTCCACCTGCTTTTTCAATTCCCCGGCCCCATTCTGACGGGCCATTTCCAGCAGCTTTGCCTTCTCCCCCCGCACCGGATGATTGATGTTGACCGCCCCGCCTCTCCGATTTCTCAGATCCGCCTCCAGCAGCTCGACATCCTCGGGCATATGGGAGACGAGAATCTCTTTGGGCACAAAGGGGATCTTCTCGTAGTACTGCCGGAGAAACGTCCGGATCATCTCCGCATCATTTTCCAGCACCTCCTCGAACCGGTAGTGGCGGGAGCCGAGAAGTGATCCGGATCGGACATCCATCACCGTGATCAGCGCGTATCCGGACATCCGGCAGATGGCAAAGAGATCCCGGTCCATGAAGTCGGCCGTCACCGAGACCTGCTTCTCCTGGGTCTTTTTGATGGCTGCAATCCGGTCCCGAAGGGCCGCGGCACTCTCGAAATCCTGAACCGCTGCAGCCTTGTACATCTGCCCCTCGATCCTTTTCAACAGCTCCGGGGCCCGCCCCTTGAGCAGCAGGATCACCTCCTGGACCATCTTTTTGTAGGCTTCCTCATCCACATCTCTGACACAGGCTCCGAGACAGGTTCCCATCTGATAGTTGATGCAGGGCCGATCCCGCTTGGGCGGCAGCGGAGACTTGCACTTCCGGAGCCGGTAGGTCTTGTTGATCATCTTTAAAGTCTCATAGACCGCGCCCGGAGAGGAGAAGGGGCCAAAGTAGAGCGCGCCGTCCTTTGAAGGCTTTCGGACCACCTTAAGGGTGGGAAAAGGCGCTTTGGGATCGAGTCGTAGGGAGGGATACCGTTTGTCATCCTTTAATATGACATTGTACCGGGGGCGGTGCTTCTTGATAAGGTTCGACTCCAGGATCAGGGCCTCGTTCTCGGTTCCGGTGATGATGGTCTCGAAATCCGCGATCCTGCGAATGAGAATCCCGGTCTTCATATCCGGGTGGCCATTGGGCTTGAAATAGGAGGCCAGCCGTTTTCTGAGGCTTCGGGCCTTGCCCACATAGATGATCCGGCCCTCCTCATCCTTCATGAGATAGACCCCGGGGGCATCGGGCGCGGCCGCCAGTTTTTCCTTCAGCGCTTCTTCGGTTGTCTGTTCATGTTCCATAGCAGGGAGAAGATAACGGTTTTATGGGGATAAATCAATATGCCCTCTTTTATAAGCAGGAGCCCGCGGATGTAAAACTTGAAAGGCCGTCGAATGGTATGATATTTTCGGTATAAGGAATATTCTTTGCCTCCCGGATGTTCGATGGCTTCTATATCGTCTCCTTTGGCCTGAAATTCATCCATGAGAATGTCGAAGGCGAGGAGTGGCTTGTCGAGGATCAGAGCGAAGGGTTTGGGGGAACCAAAGTCGTCATGCGGCTGGCTGTCGATTCCCGGAAGTCGATGAAGGCCGTCTTTGATGCCTATACCGGGGAGGATTTCGGCTTTTCCAGAACTCATGTGCCGGTATTTCTGGCCGCCTACGGCGACGAGAATCTAATCTCCCGATCCCAGGCCAAGCGGGTGTTGGTGCGGGTGGAGAACTTCAAAGAGGTGCTGTTCGATTTTTCCGGTGTGGAGATGATCGGCCCCGCGTTTGCCGACCAGATCTTTCGGATTTTCAAAAATGCGCATCCGGATATCGAGCTGGTATGGATCAACGCGGGCCCGGATGTGGAGAAGATGATTCTAAAAGCCCTGGCTGACGTAACCTGAAAGGCTGGGCAAGCTTTTTGGAATACCTTCATTTTTTCCTTGATAATTTCCAACAACTGTTATAAGAAGAATATGATTCATTTTGTGAAGTGATTAAATATTTTTCGGATCTATACCATTTGGAAAATTGATTCATAAAATGCCCGATGATTTGTAGAGAACAGTCCAAAAGCGGCGAAAGGAGGTGAGGCAGGAGAATCCATCGTTGCTGCAATACCCGAAAGCAGGGTATTGTAACTGGTTTTCCATCCCAATCCATTTTGTAAGGAGGAGATCAATGAAAAGAGTTGCGGTAATCCTGGCGGTAATGTTGGTCAGTCTTTGTCTCGTTGGTAATGTCTGGGCCGATGAAAAACAGAAGGTGGTGGATGTCTGCAAGAAGGCCGCCGAAGCCATCAAAGCCGATCCTGCGGCTGCGCTGTGCGAGATCAACAAGAAGGATGGAAAGTTTGTGGACGGGGATCTCTATGTCTTTGTCATGAATATGGATGGCGTGATGATGGCCCATCCCGTCAAGCCGGCCCTGATCGGGAAGAACCTCTATGATTTCAAAGACAAAGCCGGTAATGCTTTCTTCAAAAAGTTCGTGGAAGTAGCCAAGGACAAAGGCTCCGGATGGGTCGATTACAAGTGGCCCAAGCCGGGCGAGGACGGCATCTTCGACAAGACCAGCTATATCCTGATGGTGGAAGACTCCCCCATGTTCGTGGGTGCGGGGATCTATAAGTAAGCAGCGGAAACCGGGGAAGGGAATATCGGCGCTGCAGGAGTCAGGCTCCTGTTGGTCGTCCAGCTTTCTTTCCCCATTTGCATATCAACCGTTCAATAAAGGAGTGAGTATTGAAAAGATTTTCGGTAATTCTGTCGGCATTGCTTGTAGGACTCTTTGCAGCGGGAAACGTCTTTGCGGAGAACGCGACCAAGGATGAGGTCGTTGCCAAGACCAAGGAAGCGGCAAAGATGGTGAGCGAGAAGGGCGCGGATGCAGCAAAAGCGGAACTCAACAAAAAGGATGGCCCGTTCGTCTGGAAGGACACCTATGTTTTCATGATGGATACCGACGGCGTGATGCTGGCCCATCCGGTGAAGCCCTCCCTGATCGGCAAGAACCTGATAGAGATCAAGGATTCCCAGGGCAAACTCTTCTTCCAGGATTTCGCGGCCGTCGCGAAGAAGGACGGCGAGGGCTGGGTCGATTATATGTGGCCCAAGCCGGGTGAGAAAGAGGATTCCGAGAAGACCAGCTACATCCTTATGGTTCCCGACACCAATGTCATCGTTGGCGCAGGGATCTACAAGTAAGCTGCCGGAATACCAATCTGATTTGAAAAACTTCGGGCTCCCGCAGGGAAGATGACTTTCCCAGTGGAGCCCGAAGTGCGTTTACCCCTCCTCTTCCGTCAGCGCCCTGATGGCATGAATCCGATCCCGCAGTTCTGCGGCCCGTTCGAAATCCAGGGCCTTGGCAGCACCCTTCATCTCCTTTTCCAGTGACGCGATCACCCGATCCAGATCCACGGCCTCGTCATCATCTCCGCCCCATCCGGCAATGGTTTCGGCCACAAGAGTAGCGGGGGCCGCCCCCTTGATCTCCTTATCTTCGAACTCGTAGAGAAACTCGAAGGCCGGCTGAATGTTTTTATGAATCCCAGCCGGGATGATGTTGTGGCGTCGGTTGTAATCCTCCTGGATCTTTCGGCGCCGCTCGGTCTCGTCGATGGTCCTGCGCATCGATTCGGTGATCTTGTCGGCATAGAGGATCACCTTTCCGCCCAGATTTCTCGCGGCCCTGCCGCAGGTCTGTATTAGAGACCGGGCCGATCTGAGAAAGCCCTCCTTGTCTGCATCGAGCACTGCCACCAGCGAGACCTCGGGGATATCGAGCCCCTCCCGGAGCAGGTTGATCCCGATGAGCACATCGAACTTCCCCATCCGCAGGTCCCGTATCAGCTCCATCCGCTCGATGGTCTTGATGTCGGAATGGAGATACCGCACCCCGATCCCCAGATCCGCATAGTAGTCTGTCAAATCTTCTGCCATCCGCTTGGTCAGGGTCGTCACCAGCACCCGCTCATTCTTTTCGATCCGCTTCCGGATCTCCGAGAGCAGATCATCCACCTGGAACCCGGCCTTCCGCACCTCGATCTCCGGGTCGATGAGCCCCGTGGGCCGGACGATCAGCTCCACGATCCCCTCTTGGGCCTTCTCTCTCTCATATTCGGCCGGGGTGGCCGAGACGTAGACGATCTGGTTTATCCGCTCGTTGAACTCCTCGAATCGCAATGGCCGGTTGTCCAGCGCGGAGGGCAGGCGAAAACCAAAGTTTACCAGGGTCTCCTTCCGGGCTCTATCCCCGTTGTACATCCCCCGGAGCTGGGGAACCCCGATGTGGCTCTCGTCGATGAAGATGAGAAAGTCCTTGGGAAAATAGTCGAGCAGCGTCGGCGGCGGCTGTCCCGGCCTTCTTCCCGTCAAATGGCGGGAGTAGTTCTCGATCCCGTTGCAGTAGCCGATCTCCAGCATCATCTCCAGGTCGAAGTTGGTCCGCTCCTCGATCCGCTGGGCCTCGATGAGCTTCTCCTCGCTTCTGAAGAAGGCCACCCGCTCCTTCAGCTCCTCGCCAATCGTCCTGACGGCCCGCTCCAATGTCCCCTTCTCCGTGACATAGTGGCTGGCCGGAAACAGCGTCAGCTCCTTCAATTTTCGAAGCACGGTCCCCTTGAGCGGGTCGATCTCCGCGATGCTTTCGATCTCGTCGCCAAAGAAGTCGATCCGGACGGCCCGATCCTCCTCATAGGCCGGGAATATCTCCACCCGGTCCCCCCGCACCCGGAAGACCCCCCGGTGGAAGTCGATATCGTTGCGCTCGTAATGGATCTCCACCAGACGGGCCAAGAGCTTCTCCCGGTTCAGTTCCTCGTCCGTCTCCAGATTGATCCGCATCCCCAGATAATCCTCGGGCGCGCCCAGGCCGAAGATGCAGGAGACGCTGGCCACAACGATCACATCCTGCCGGGAGAGGACCGACCGGGTGGCCGAGTGGCGCAGCTTGTCGATCATCTCGTTGATGGCCGAGTCCTTCTGGATGTAGGTGTCGGTGGTGGGAATGTAGGCTTCGGGCTGGTAGTAGTCGTAGTAGGAGACGAAGTACTCGACCCCGTTTTCAGGGAAGAGTTCCTTGAATTCGTTGTAGAGCTGGGCCGCCAGGGTCTTGTTGGGCGCGATCACCAGGGCCGGCTTTCCGATATTCGCGATGACATGGGCCATGGTGAAGGTCTTGCCGGAGCCGGTGACGCCGAGCATGACATTGTGGGTCTCCCCCTTTTCGATCTGCCGGGTCAGTGCCTCGATGGCCCCGGGCTGATCCCCGGTCGGAGAATATTCGGAGACGACCTTGAAATCTGCCCGGGAATCCGGCATAAAAAAGGCTCCTACTCGTTTCCGATCTTCCAGACGGTTCCGTCGGGCCGATCCTCGAGGATGATATTCTTCGCGGCCAACCCATCCCGGATCTCGTCGGCCCTTTTGAAATCTTTTCCCTTTCTCGCCTCGGCCCGCTGGACGATCAGATCCTCGATCTCGGCCGGGTCGATGTCGGCCCCCGCCATCTCCTTTGCCTTTCGCTCCTCGAAGTACTGGGCCGGCGGCTGAAAAAGAATCCCCAGGATCTCCCCCATCTTCAAAATATCGGCCCGGTTCTCCATTATCCGGGGAAGGTTTTCCGACAGACCCGCGTCCATGAGGCTGTTGGTCTCCCGCACCGCCTCGAAGAGGACGCCGAAGCCCAAGGCAGTGTTGAAATCATCATTCATGGCCTCGGTAAAGCGATCCCAATAGGAGCCCGCATCACTATCTTCCTCGGCCACTTCCGTCCCTTGGGTCCTTTGCGTCCCTTCTATTATCTCCGGCGATCCTGCCATCCGCTCCAGCAGGGTATAAATTCTGTCCAGCCCGGCTCTTGCCTCATCCAAAGCCTTGTCCGAAAAGTCGATGGGGCTCCGGTAATGGTTCGATAGAAGAAATAGGCGCACCACCTCCGGATGATACTGTTTCAGCACATCCTTGATCATCAGGAAGTTCCCCAGAGACTTGGACATCTTCTCCTGGTTGATGTTGACGAACCCGTTATGCACCCAGTACCGGGCAAAAGGCTTGCCGAATGCCCCTTCGGACTGCGCGATCTCGTTCTCATGATGCGGAAAGATCAGGTCTTTGCCGCCCCCGTGGATGTCGAAGGTCTCCCCCAGGTGCTTCCAGCTCATGGCCGAACACTCGATGTGCCAGCCGGGCCTCCCCATGCCCCAGGGGCTCTCCCATGCCGGCTCCCCCGGTTTTGCCGCTTTCCAGAGCGCAAAATCAAAGGGGTTATTCTTTCTGGCGTCGATTCCGACCCGCGCGCCGGCCTCCATCTCATCGAGCTTTCGGCCCGAGAGCTTTCCATAACCGGAAAATGCCTCCACCGAATAGTAGACATCACCCTCCAAGGGGTAGGCCATCCCCTTGTCGATGAGCACCCCGATAAATTCGACGATGGGCTCGATAAAGCCCGTCACCCGGGGCTCATGGTCGGCTCTCATCACATGGAGCGCGTCCATGTCCTCGTAGAACTCCGCGATGTACTTCTCGGCCACCGTCATGGCATCGACGCCCAGTTGATTGGCGCGGTCGATGATCTTGTCGTCCACGTCGGTGAAGTTCCGGATGTAGGTCACGTCGTATCCCACGGCCCGCAGATACCGGACAATGACATCGAAGACCACCGTGGACCGGGCATGGCCGATATGACAGGAATCATAGACCGTGGGGCCGCAGACGTACAAGCGGACATACGGCGGGTTCATGGGTTCGAAGGTCTCTTTCTGCCGGCTCAGGGTGTTGTAAATCCGAATGGTCATGTTCCCTTTCCTGTTTTCTCGTCTATCGGTCTGATGGTGGTTTGATCTCTTCGAGCAGAACCGCGCACATGGCGCCGATCCCCTCTCCCCGGCCCATGGGGCCGAGCCCCTCGGTCGTTGTGGCCTTGATGTTGATCCGATCCCGGGGCAGCCCGAGCCGTGCCCCGATCCGCTCCTGCATCTTCTCCCGGTGCGGAGCGATCTTCGGGGCCTGGGCGTAAACTGTCGCGTCGGCGTTTACGATCGCATAACCTTTCTCCCGGATCAGATTCCGCACCCGGTCGAGCAATTCCATGCTGTCGATCCCCGCGTAGGCCGGGTCCGTGTCCGGAAAGTGGAGGCCGATGTCGCCCATTCCCGCGGCCCCCAGCAGCGCATCGCAGAGGGCATGGAGGAGAACATCCGCATCGGAATGGCCCAGCAGCCCCTTTTCAAAGGGGATCTCCACCCCGCCGATCACCAGCCGCCGGCCCTCTGCCAGGCGGTGAACATCATATCCCATGCCGATGCGCAACTCTTTCACCCCTTTCATTTTGCGCAGATTATAGACAAAGGCCGCGGGGGTGTCAATCCAAGACTGAAGCGGACGCGGAGGAAAGCTTTCAATCCTCTCCGATGAAGGGGATCATCCCGCACTCCTCGAAGATCCGGTAGGGGCAGCGCCGGCAGATGCCGGTGTCGAGCCTGCGGAAGATCTCCGAGATGGCTTTGGATTCGGTGGGAAAGATGTGATCATCGCCGATCAACTCGATATAGTGGCTCCGATAAAGAAAGTCTGAGACCCGGTGGTGGAGGCTGCAGAGGTAGAGCGAATTTCCGTTTCTCCGCCTTTTTTTGGCTTCATGGCCGAGCATCATGGCCCCGGAGACATCCACGAAGTTGATCCCCACCCCGACGATCAGCACCCGGCGCCGGATCGCCTCGATGGCCTCGGCCGCATGGTTGACCGCACCGAAGAAGAGGGAGCCGTCAATGCGGATGATCTTGAGCTGGGGGCACTGGGGCAGGAGCTTCTCCTCCAGATCCGTGAGCCGGCGCCGGGGATCATCCGGGTCCGGAGCCAGTACCGTGATGTCGGGATGGGAGGTATGGCTCAGATAGAGAGCTAGGGAGAGCATCACCCCCGCATAGATGGCAAACTCCAGCTCCAGAAGGAGGGTGGCCGAGAAGGTCACCAGCAGCACAAAGGTCTCGGACCGGCTCGTCCTGACGATCTCCTTGATGTGGCCGATATCGATGAGCCTGAAGGCCACCACCAGAATCACGCCCCCCATTGCCGGCAGGGGGAGATATGCGGTCAACGGCGCCACCAGCAGCAGGATCAGCGCCAGAAAGATCGCCGCAAAGACGCTGGAGAGCGGGGTCTGGGCCCCGGCCTGGTAGTTGATCCCGGACCGGGTGAAGGAGCCCGAGGCCGCGTAGCTGGAAAAAAAACTCCCCACGATGTTGGAAAGCCCCTGGCCGATGAACTCCTGGTTGCCGTCGATATGCTGGTTCGATCCGGTCGCGATGGCCCTGGCAATGGACAAAGCCTCGATAATGCCCAGCAGCGCGACCGCGAGTGCGCCGGGTGCGAGCATTCGCAGCGTATCGGCCGAAAAATCGGGCAGGGAAAGGGGCGGGAGCTGGGCCGGCAGTTTTCCCAAAAGACGCACCCCGTTCTCCGCGCCGCCGATGGCCAGGGAGACGAGGCTTCCGATGATCATGGCAATAAGAAGGCCGGGCCAGTTGGGCCGGTAGCTCTTCAGAACTGCTGCACTGAAGAAGGTGGTCACCGCGATGGTCGTCTCATACGGATTGACCGCATGAAGATGGTTCAAAATAAAATGCCAGGTGCTTATAAAAGATGATCCCCGGGGCACGTCGAGCCCCAGCGCGTGCTGTAGTTGGCCCGTTGCGATGAGGATGGCCGCGCCCGCGGTAAAGCCGAGCACCACCGAGTGGGAGACGAAGTTGATCAGGGTTCCCAAGCGCGCGAGGCCGAACGCGGCCTGATAGATCCCGGCCACAAATGTAAGGGTCAGGGCCAGACGGATGTATTCGGCCGAGCCCGGCTCGGCAAAGGGGCTCAAAGTGGAGAAGACGATGATGGAGATCGCGGTGGTGGGCCCCGAGATCAGGTGATAGGAGGAGCCGAAGAGCCCGGCGATGACCGGCGGAATGATTGCGGTGTAGAGTCCGTATTCGGGAGGAAGCCCCGCGATCATGGCAAAGGCGACCCCCTGGGGGAGAACGATGAAGGCGCCGGTGAGCCCTGCAAAGAGATCTGCCCGCAACGTCTTCCGGTTCACCCGGGGCAGCCATCGGAGAAAGGGGAGAAGCCTATTCAGGAGCATTGTTCGGCGTTGGCTGTCTGGTCTGGAAAGGCCGGAAGAAGGACCTCAAAGGATGAGCCCGCACCAGGTTCGCTCTGCACCCGGATATATCCGCCGTGGCTCCGGATGATTCCGTAGGCCACCGAAAGCCCAAGGCCGCTTCCCTCGCCCACCTCGCGGGTGGTGAAATAGGGGTCGAAGACCCGCTTGATCACCGCAGCGTCCATACCGTGTCCCGTATCCCGGATGCTGACCAGGGTGTAGATCCCGGCCCGTATGCCATCGGGCCAGGGGGAGGCCGGCGTTATGGAGGTCTCTGACACCGATACCGTCAGCACTCCTCCGGATTGCCGCATCGCGTGGAGCGCATTGGTGCAGAGATGTTTCAGCGCCTGATGGATCTGTCCGGCATCTGCAGTCACTTCCGGAGCCTTTAAAGAGAGATCTCTTTGGATCTCGATATTGGGGGGAATCTCCTTTTTCATCGATTTCAGGACATCTTCGACAAGGGTGTCGATCCGAATTTTTCTCTTGTTGGAGGGGGAGTTATGGGTAAAGGAGAGGAGCTGTCTTACCGAATCCCGGGCCCGTTTGGCCGCAATGATCACCTCCCGGAGGTGTTTGTGCATCAAAGAGGACTCCGGAAGCTCCTCCATCACCATCTCCGTGTAGCCGATAATGGGGAAGAGTAGATTGTTGAACTCGTGCGCGATCCCGCCGGTCAGGGTTCCCACGGCCTCCATCTTCTGGGCATGGTGCAGGCGGATCTGAAGGGTCTCCCGCTCCCTTTCCCGCTGCTTCTGTTCGGTGATATCCTGGGAGGTTCCGAAGATCCGGATCACCTTCCCCTGTTCATCCTGCTGGCACGCCACCAGGGTCTGAATGTGACGATAGGTTCCGTCCTCGATACTGAATCGAAAGATTCGCTCGTAATCCCTTCCCTTTTCCAGGGCATCCTGAAACAGTCGGACGCATTCCTCCCGGTCCTCAGGGTGTATCCGCTGAAAGAATGTCTCCAGGACAAATCGCGGGGAATCGGGGCTTCGGCCCAAGATCCGGTCCATGGGATCGGAGAGCGTGAAGATATTCGTATCCGGATCATAGCTCCAACTCCCCAGCTTTGCCAGATGCTGTGCCGATTCGAGGTCGGCCTTGCTCCGGGCCAGAGCTTTCCGGCTTTCCTCCAGCGCCGTCTCCCGGGTCTGGACGGCCTGCGCCATCCGGTGGAGATGGTTTGAAAGTCCATTGATCTCGGTATAGCTGTCGAGCCGGGTCGGAAGTCCATAATTGCCCGCCTCGATGCTTTCCGCATATCCCATCAGCCGGGTGAGGGGGCGAAGGGTCTTTGCCAGGCTGAGCAACAGCAGAAGGATGCCGAGAGCTGCGGATAGGAGAATGCCGATCCAGAAGATCTTCCGTATCTGTGTTATCGGAAGGAAGGCCTCTTCCACCGGCTGCACAAATCCTACTACCCAGCCGGTCTGGGGGACGATGGCGATGCTCCCGAGCTTATCAACTCCCCTGAACCGATACTGAAAAGTTCCCTCTTTTCCTGCCAATCCTTTCTGGATCAGCGGAAGATTCGATACATTGAGCCGCTCCTGTACAAAGGATCGGTCCCGATGTGCGATGATCACCCCGGTCTGATCACAGATCACCGCGTAGCCGTTGGATTCGATGCGGATCTTGTCCGTCATCCGGTTCAACGTCTCCAGTTTGAGGTAGCCCACAATGGTTCCGTTTTGAAAGGGAATACTCAGCGTCATGGTGGGCTGGCCGCTCAACTGGGAGATAAAGGTGGGGGACCAGTAAGGCCGGCCGATTTCCGTACTCTTCTGGTAATGAGGCTGTCCCGACATATCCGCTCCGATATAATCGGGATTATAGGGGGTGATATGGCGGATCACCCCTCTTTCCCCCAGAATCTGAATCGCGCTGAAGTAATCGTAATGTCGGATGATCACATTCAGATATTCGCTGATCTGGTCCGGCCGAATCAGATTTTCGTTTTCCATCAGGGATTTGATGTGGTTGAGAAGGGAGAGGGGCTCGTTCAGAAAGCGTTCCACCTCTCCGGCCAGGGCCCGGGACAGCAGCAGATTTTTGGTACGGATTTCATGGTTCAGATGACCCGTGACGATCTTTACAGTGAAGAAGGCAAAGAGAAAGAGGGGAAGGGTTGCCAGAAGAATGAATTTCAGAGTCAGGGCCTGCTTGAGGCTGTAGCGGAGTTTCATGGGAGCTATTCCATCTTGATAAAACTGCCGTTGCGAATCTCGATCAGGAAGGTCTCCCGGATCGGATCTCCGTATGGGTCGATTCGGATCGGCCCCTGCAGCCCCTGGAATGTTTTGATGGAAAGAATCGTCTCCTTCAAGAGCTTTGGGTTTTCATTCTTTTTCAAAGCTTCGAAGAGGAGGGTCGCGGCCTCGAAACTGAAGATCGCGGCAAAATCCGGGGCCATGCCAAAGCGTTCCGTAAAGCGCTGTTTGAATGTCAGATACGGCTTCGCTTTCGATTCCCGGTCGATGCGGTGGGAGAAGATCACCCCCTCCACAGCCCCGCCCCCGTGCTGGATGAGATCATTGGTCATGGCCCATCCGCTGGAGAAGATCGGTATCTCTTTGTCGATCTTTCGGATCTGCTGGCAGATCATGGCGGTATCGAGTGCGCCTGCGGTAATGAGGATTCCCTCAACCTCGGGACCGACCAAATCCTGTGCCAGTTTGATGAAGTGAACCTCCGGAGAGGAGAAAAAGGTCTTTTCCGCGGCGATGCTTCCGCCCAGCTTCTTCAGCTCATCTGAGAAATCGTTGAAAAATCCCCGGGAGTAGGTCGGATTGGAGAGTTCATATACGGCCCCAAAACTGCGGAGATTCAGATCTTTCACGCCATAATGCACCAGCCGGTCTGTGGAATGCCTGCTGGTTGACATCACCCGGAAGAGGTAATCATCGATGCCGGAGAGCCGGCTCGTGCTCGCGGTGGGGCTGATCATCACCACCTGATGCCGATTGATGACGTCCAACCCGGCCATGGCCATCTCGCTGGTCATATGGCCGATGATGGCGGCCACGCCCGATTCGATCAGTTCCCGATCCACGGCTCTGGCCGTATCCGGCTCATGGCGGTCGTTGCGGATGAGCAGCATCACCTCCCGGCCATGAATCCCTCCGGCATGATTGATCTTTTCCACCGCCAGCATCACGCCGTTTCTGCCCGAAGTCCCCAGATCCGAATGGCGTCCCGTCAATCCGCCCGCAAAACCGATGCGGATCGACGGCTTGGAATCACACCCCTTGCAAAAGGTCATCGCGGCCAGCAGCAGAGATATGAGGATGATCTTCCGCTTCATGATTCAATACTCTTTTCTTCCAGGGATTCAAGGATCTCGAAAAAGCAGACCTTTTCGGCCGGATCAAACCGGCTGGGAAGACCGGTTGAGGTGTCGATTTTGTCGATGGCCGCCACATCCATGCAGGCCGCCAGCAGGGACTGGCGAAGGGCCTTGTTGGCCTCCGGATCCGATGTGGAGAGGCGGACCGTGGGGATCAGTGCCTGGAGGGTCTTCAGCAGCTCCGGGTCGGGCCGGGTGTTGAGAAATCTTCCCACAAAGCGTTGGGCATCGTCGATGGTAAGCATCTCATAGCCGGCCAGTCCATTGATGTGGGAGACATGCTTTTCAATGTAGTCGCTCAGGAAGACCACCTCCCCCGGCTGTACCCTGCCGTCGGCCCAGATCATTTGGATCAGGGGGATGATGTCGATCAGGTAGACCTGCGCACCCTCGATGCCGCAGCGGGCCAGATTCTCGATGGCTCTTTCCCGAAGAACGGATAGATCTTCTGTTGTCATGGTTCGCTCCTCTCTTCTGTGGATGATCCTTTCCCATCCAGCACCTCCCGGATTTGTACGGATAACTCCCGCATCACCACCGGCTTGGCGATAAAAGCCTTTATTCCCAGTTTTTTGGCCTTCTCTTCGGAGATGAGATCGGAATAGCCGGTGCAGATGATCACCGGAATATCGGGCCGGATCTCGATCATTTTCTTGAAGAGGGTGATGCCGGTCATCCGGGGCATGGTGGTGTCGGTGATGACCAGATCGAAATCATCGGGCCGGTTCCGGAAGGACTCCAATGCCTCCAGACTGTCGGTCTTCGGTGTTACCGGATAGCCGAGGCGGCTGAGCATCTGCTGAAGCATCTTCGCGGTCTGGGGCTCGTCATCCACCAGCAGCACCCGCTCATGGCCGCGGGCCAGGGGTTGGGGCGCGGCACCGGGTCTGCCATTCTCATCCGCGGCTGTGGTGAATACGGGCAGGTATACATGAAAGGCGGTTCCCCTTTCCCGCTCGCTGTAGACGCCGATGTGGCCCCCCAGATTTTTGACGATCCCGTGAACCACAGAAAGTCCCAGCCCGTTTCCGCCCATCTCCCTGCGGGTGGTGAAATAGGGTTCGAAGATTCTTTCCACGATTTCCGGCGGCATGCCCACACCGGTGTCCGTCACCGTCAGCTTCAAATAGGGGCCCGGGGTCACTTCCGGATACGGGGGAATATCATTCGGCTCCATTTCATAGGGGGTCAGGGAGACCGTCAGCCGTCCCCCATTCTCCTGCATGGAATGGTAGGCGTTGGTGCAGAGGTTCATGACGATCTGGTGGATCTGGGTGGGAGAGGCCAGAATCTTTCCGCATTCCGGATCGATCTTTTTTCGAATCTCAATGGTGATGGGCAGGGTGGCCCGGAGCAGATTCAGCACCTCTTTCACGGCATTTGGGATCTCGATGGGCTTCTGCTCCTCCTCGCTCTGCCGGCTGAAGGTGAGGATCTGACGGATAAGATCCTTTGCCCGGTTTGCGGCGTTGAAGATCTCCTGCAGGCTCTCCCGGGTATCGCTCTCTGGCGGCGCATCCTCCATGAGCATCTCCGAATAGCCGATGATGGGGAAGAGGATGTTGTTGAAATCGTGCGCGATACCGGCCGAGAGGGTTCCGATGGCCTCCAGTCTCCTGACGTGCTGTAGCTGCCTTTCCAGCCGCTCCCGCTCCTCCCGGCCTCTTTTGATCTCGGTGATGACCCGGAAGAAGACGGTGATCCCCCGTTCAAAGGGATAGACCTGGACATCATACCAGTTTTCATAGGGGGGAACCCCGAAGTAGGTTTCAAAGGAGAGCGGTTTCCGGGTGCGGAGGGCTTCGGTGTATTTGGTTTCAAAGATCGACCCTCTGGCCTGGGGAAAAGCGTTGAAGAGCCTTCGGCCCAGCACTTCATTAGGCTCTCTCTGCAGCAGACGGGCCGCGGCCCGGTTGAAATAGGTGACCCGGAGATCGCTGTCGAGGCTGAAAAAGCCGTCGCTGATGCTTTCCAGAATGTTGACCAGCCGATCCCGATAGCGGCGGAGCGCTTCTCTGCTCCGTTTGACCTCGGTGACGTCCACGCCAACGGCCCAGGAGAACCAGCCCGATATGGGAACCTCTTCGGAGATATTGGAAAAGGAGACGGTCTTGGCGGTTCCATTCTTGCAGGTGACATTCCATTCTTGATTCTGAAAGTCAAAGCCGAGCTTTGAAATCAGCCCCATCATCTCTTTCCGGTAATCCGGGTCAGGATAGAGAAGCTTCAGCGCATCCGGATTGTCGATGATTTCATCGGCCGCATAACCGGTTACCCGCTCGCACTCCAGATTCCAGAAGATGATGTTGCCCTTCTCGTCAAAGGCATCCACCATCACCGGCATGTGGGTGACGATCTTAAGGAACCGCTCTTCTTTTGCGGATCTGCAATGCTGCAGCTCGCCTTCAAGGCACTCGATTTTTTTTTCCAGCTCTTCGTAGGTCGGTTTAGGGGCTGCCATAAAATCCTCTCATAGTCTCCTGATCGGATTTCCTATGTACCATGAACCCAAAATCCATGCAACCGGTATCCCCGCCTTCAAAAATCTCATCGATTTTTCACCAAAAGGGTTTATTATTGCCGTTGAAATCGATGAGCGGATGGATGAATGTCCCATTCGAAATTCCGGCCATAAACGACTGTATCCTTATATTATGGTGTTATGAAACGAGTGAATCGAGGAGATCGAATCCAGATGAAAAAAGCAATTCTTATCGTCATCGACGCCTGCCGGGCCGACGCACTTGCTGCCGCAGGCACACCCAATATCGGACGGCTCATGGAGAAGGGCAGTTTCTCCCTTACGGCACGGACCGTGACACCTTCCATCACTCTGCCGGCCCACTTCAGTATGTTCACCTCCATGAGCCCGGCCGGCCACAATGTGCTGGCCAACACGGCCAGGCCCGAGCCGTCGCCGGCGGCCTGGGGGATCATGGATCTGGCAAAGTACAACGGGCTGAAGACCGCGGCCTTCTTCAGTTGGGAATATCTGAGAAACCTCTGGCTGCCCAAGGCCGTGGATCATGCCCTCTGCATGAATACCGCGCTGACGGACCCGGATCATGACGAAAATTTTGCCCGGGCCGCAGGGGGCTATCTGGTGGAGAAGATGCCTGATTTCTGCTTTATCTATTTCGAGCGGGTGGACAAGATGGGCCATGCCCACGGCTTCATGTCGGAGCCCTACCTCGATGCGCTTCGGAGCGCAGATCGGGGAGTGGGGCAAATCCTGGACATGCTGGCCTTTGCCGGGCTCGAGGATCTCTATAATATCATTCTCCAGAGCGACCACGGCGGGATCGAGGATCACCATGAGGTGGACCTTCCGGAGGTGATGACAATCCCCTGGATCGCGGCGGGGCCCGATATCGCGAAGAAAGGGGAGATTCAAACTCCCGTCAGCATCCTCGACACCGCGCCGACCCTTGCCGAACTCCTCGGCATCCGGCCCTTTTACCAGTGGGAGGGAAGAGCGGTCCCGGGAATCCGGCAGAATGCCGCTGTTCCGGGAGCAGATCTTATCACTGGATAGCAGAAAGGTCAGGTGGAGAAGGGCGGAACGCTCCCCGATCAGAACGAGATGCTTTGCTATAATTGTTTTGACCTCTTGGGGGATTGTCGGCTATAAAGGAAGTCTGTTGTCATTCTCTCGAATCTATCGGAAAAATCCCTTTTCTTCAAGGGGGATGATCATCGGCAGATGGAAACGGGAACAGAGGAAATCAAAAGGAGGAGAGATGAAGGGATTGAAAGGATGGCTGGTCAGTGCGGTGCCTGCAGGAATTGCAGCCTTTTGGGTCGTTCTTCTGATGGGCGCATGGGGATTTGCCCAGGAGTCTGAAGAACCGGTCTTTGGTGAGGATGGTTTTACAATGGAAATCATCGACGAGGAGAACCGGGAGATTCAATTCACCTGTTCGGCCTCGGACCCGGACGGACAGGTTGTCAATTATACCATAGACTACGGGGACGGAAATACAGAGACCAGCACCGGCGGGTTTTTCCAGCATGCCTATACTGATACCGGGGAATTCTGGGCCACCTGCACCGCGACCGACGATGCCGGAATGGAGAGCACGGCCGGCCCCCATACAATCAATATTCTGCCGGCCGGCCCCGGCTCCGAAGAGAACGCCGCGCCCGCCATCACATCATTTGAAGCCCAGTGGGTGAACAGGGAACTCCGCCAGGCAAAATTCACCTGTACGGCAGATGATCCGGACGGCCAGGTGGTCCGCTACACCCTCGATCCCGGAGTGAGCGGCGGAGAAGAGAGCAATGCCACCGGTATCTTCCACCATACCTATTCCGGAACCGGAACCTTTTCGGCCTACTGCACCGTTACGGACAACGAGGATGCCACCCGAACCACAGGGCCGGTGAACATCACCGTAACGGCCGAGAATGACGATCCGATCGACGGAGATGACGGAGACACCAACAACTGCTTCATCGGTTCGGCAGGAAAATAATAAATGCCTGAAAAGAATACCGGAAAAGAATAAGGGATACTATGAAGGATACCTTTCGAATCGGCATCAGCGCCTGTCTGTTGGGCCAGGCGGTCCGCTACGACGGGGGCCACAAACACGACCGCTTTCTCACCGACACCCTGGGGCAGTATGTGGAATATGTTCCGGTCTGCCCCGAGGTTGAGTGCGGCCTCGGGGTTCCCCGGGAGGCCATGCGCCTGGTGGGAGATCCTGCAACCCCCCGTCTGATGACCCGCCGTTCCGGGATCGACCATACAGAGCAGATGGTTTCCTGGGCCCAAAAGCGGGTAAAGGAACTCGAATCCGAAGATCTCTGCGGATTCATCTTCAAGAGCCGCTCCCCCAGCAGCGGCATGGAGCGGGTCAAGATCTACAGCAAAGAGGGACATCCGGTCGGCTCAGGCTCCGGCCTCTTTGCAAAGACCTTCATGGACCATTTTCCCCTGATCCCCGTAGAGGAAGAGGGGAGGCTCCATGATCCGAAGCTTCGGGAGAACTTCATCGAACAAATCTTCACCCTGAAGCGGTGGCGGGAGACCCGCCATCCTGAAACGGGGACGAAAAAGATGAAGGATCTCATCGGATTTCATTCGGAGAACAAGCTGTTGATCCTTTCCCACAGCCAGAAACAGTACCGGAAGATGGGAAAGCTGGTGGCCGAGGGGTCCCAAAAGGATGCAGCCGCGCTCTTTGCCGAATATGAAGCGCTTTTAGTGGATGCGCTGCGGCTCAAGACGACGCAGAAGAAGAACATCAACGTCCTCCAGCATATGATGGGCTATTTCAAAAAGCAGCTCTCGGCAGACGAAAAACAGGAGCTGCTGGAGGTATTGGAAGCCTACCGCGCAGACGAGGTTCCCCTGATCGTGCCGGTCACACTCATCAACCACTATGTTCGAAAATACGACCAGCCCTACCTGAAGAACCAGACCTATCTGAAGCCCCATCCGGCCGCGCTGAAACTGAGAAACCACGTCTGATCCGCAAATAAAAAAAGGGAGGCTTGTTTAAAAACCTCCCTTTACCCTGATTCGAGACGGGCCCGAAAGAATGCGGCTTCTTACTTGACGGCCTCTTTGAGCGTCTTTCCCGGCGTAAACTTGGGAACTTTTTTTGCCGCAATCTGCATCTCTTTGCCGGTCTGGGGATTTCTGCCCTTGCGGGCCTCCCGCTTAACCACCTTGAAGGTTCCGAAGCCGACCAAGGTCACATCCTCCCCCTTTTTCAGGGTCTCCCGGATGGTGTCGAAGACGGCATCCACCGCGGCCTGTGCCTCCTTCTTCGTGCTGACGACCTTGGACACTTCGCTGATCAGATCACCTTTGTTCATCTTTTTTCCCCTTTCTGTTGGTGTGGTCCTTGAATAGCAAGTGCTGTAGAACCAGCGGTTGAGTAAACCTTACATCTTTTGCGCCGCCATTTCAAGCAATCTTTGAACTATTGGGCTGCGGGCCCTAGAAAAAAAGAGCGTTTCAGGGCGATGGAGGCGGAGAACCAATCGCTCATCCGGGATCAACCCCCGAGATAGGCTTTTTTAACCTCCGGATTTTCCAATAGATCCTTTGAATCCCCCTGCAGCACAAGGTTCCCGTTCTCCAGCACATAGCCCCGTTGGGAAAATTGCAGGGCAAGGCGGGCATTCTGTTCCACCAGCAGGATCGCGGTCCCCTCTCCGTTGATCTCCTTGAGAGCGTCAAAGACCGAGAGCATCAGAAGCGGCGCCAGCCCCATGGAAGGCTCGTCCAGCAGCATGAGCTTCCGGCCGCTGACAAATGCCCGTCCGATCGCCAGCATCTGCTGCTCCCCGCCCGAGAGAGTGCCGGCCTTCTGTGCCACCCGCTCCTCGACCCGTGGGAAGATTTTGAAGACCCGTTGAATGTCGGCCTCGATGGCTCCTTTGTCCTTTCTCGCGAACGCGGCCAGTTGCAGGTTCTCCAGCACCGTCAGGTTGCCGAAAAGGCGTCTCCCCTCGGGCACATGGGAGATCCCCAGACGGCTCACCACCCTGTCGGGCGGATATTTGAGCAGATCCTCTCCATTGAAGGTCATCTTCGAACCGGGCTCTGCCGGAACCATCCGGGAGATGGCCCTGAGCGCGGTGCTCTTGCCCGCGCCGTTTGCCCCGATGATGCAGACGATCTCCCCGGCATCCAGATGAAAATCGATGCCGTGCAGGGCTTTGATCCGCCCGTAGGATACCCGAAGGTTTTCAATCTTCAACATTATACAACCACCTCCTTGCCCAGATAGGCTTCGATCACGTCCGGATCGTTTTGAATCTCCTCGGGGGTTCCTTCCGCGATCACCTCGCCGAAAACAAGGGTCTGAATAATGTCGCAGAGTTCCATCACCATCTTGAGCCTGTGCTCGATGAGAAAGATCGCCAGCCCCAGATCGTCTCTGACCCTTCGGATGATGGCCATCATCTGGATCAGCTCCTCGGGATTCATACCCGCGGTCGGCTCGTCCAGAAAGAGGATCTTCGGCTCCGTGGCCAGGGCCCGGGCCATCTCGACCCGGCGCTGTGCCCCGTAGGGAAGGTTCGTGACGAGCTGGTCCGAAAGATGGGCAATTTGCATCATCTCCAGCAGTTCATATGCCCGTTTCTCGGTTGCGGCCTCCTCGGCATGCCGTTTTGGTGTGCCGAAAAATGCGCCGATAAGCCCGTAGCTCAGCTTGGAATAGCGTGCCAACTTTACATGCTCCAGCACAGTCATGTGACGCCAGAGCCGAAGGTCCTGGAAGGTTCTGCCCAGGCCCTGGGCAGCGATCTGATAGGGCTGGCGGCCGACAATTCCCTGGCCGTCCAGAAGGATGGTTCCCTGGCTGGGGCGATAGATCCCGGTGATCAGATTGAAGATCGTCGTCTTTCCCGCGCCGTTGGGGCCTATCAGCCCCCGAACCTGGCCCGGTTCCACAGATAGATTATAGTCGTGGACCGCTCGCAGCCCCCCGAAGAAATGGGTCATGTTTATGATTTCAAGCAGCGCCATCCTTACACCTCCCCTTCTTTCCGGTTTTTTGGGCCCATGATCCGTCTCGGATCGAACTCCGTAAAGGAGATCAGGCCCGTGGGCCGGAAGATCATCACCAGAATGAGCAGCAGCGGAATGATGATCCATTTGAATATCTCCAGAGGCCGCAGCGCCTCGGAGAGCATGCTCAGGCTGACCGCGCCGACAATCGAACCATAGACCGAGTTTAGCCCCCCGAAATAGACCATGGCCAGCACCTCGGCCAGCTTCTGGATGCCGAAGGTCGCGGGGTTGACATACCGGAGCACATGCGCGAAAAGCCCCCCGGCCACACCGGCCCAGAACGCGCCGAACATAAAGGCGATCATCTTGGTTCTCCGGGTGTTGATGGTCATCGCGTCGGCCGCGGTCTCGTCATCTCTGACCGCATTCAGTGCCTTGCCGAGGATGGAGCGGACGAAATTGTTGATGATCCATACGCAGAGGACGCACCAGGTGAAGACCGTTGGGAGATTCGCGTAGTCGGGCTGGCTGCTCATCCCTCTGGGGCCCCCTACCACTTCGAGGTTTTCCAGCAAACTCTTGACGATGAAGAGAAAGGCCAGTGAGATGATGGCAAGATAATCCCCCCGGGTTCTGAAGGAGGGGATCGCGATCACCAGCGCGCCGATGGCCGCGGTAAATCCGCCGATGACCAGGCCCGCGGGAAAGAGATACGGTCCTAAAACTTCAGGAAGAACCGCTGCACCAAAGAGCCTGTCATCGGCAAAGAGTCCCACTGTAAAGGCCGATGCTGCGTATGCCCCCAGTGCCATGAAGCCGGGATGGGAGCATGAGAACTCCCCCATATAGCCGTTGATCACATTGAGGCTCAAAGTCATCATCACCGCGATCAGCGTCAGCTTGACGGTGAGCACCCGGTATGCGCTGAGATCAGACCAGATATGGAGCGCGGCATAGAAAATCCCCAGATGGATGAGGGTTGGAATGATCAGCGGAAGCTTCAGCAGATTTTCAGCCAGAAGATTCCCCGCGGATCGGATTCGGAAGATCCAGGCCACTGTAAAGATGGGGATTCCGTAGATCAATACGCCATAAATCGCGGCCTTGGGTATCATCACCGGCTCTTTGAGGATCACGGTAAGGCCGAAGAGTACCGGAATTTTCTCCATGTCGAGAGCGGCCGCAAGGATTTTGCCGAAAGTATGTTCCAGAACGGCTGCCGCCAGAATTCCGATGAGCCAGGCAATCAGCGGAATGCCTTGGAGTTTTCCTCTAAGGCCGATGCTTTCTTTATTCCTGCCATTTTCCGCCGCTAAAGCAGCGTCTTTGATCTCATTCATTAGCAAACCCTTTTCAACATGCAGCGTTGCTGATTTTCGTCTTTTGCATGATGCTGTTTTGATTGCGATAGTGGATTACAGCCTCAGCCGAGCGCTGTAGGGCTCGCCGAAAAAGCCGTGGGGCCTGAAGACCAGGATGAGCAGGATAATGGAATAGGCGATGAGATCCCGCAGCGTCGATGGAAAGATCATGGCCGTGAATATCTCGATGAAGCCGAGCAGGAATCCAGCCAGGGTCGCGCCCATGATCGAGCCTCTGCCCCCCAGGATCGCGGCAACAAATGCCTTCCAGCCGAAGACGATGCCCATGTAGGGATCTAAAACCGGATAGGCCACGCCGAAGAGAATGCCGGCAACCGCGGCCAGCGCGGAGCCGATCGCGAAGGTGAGGGTCGCGATGGTGTTGACGGGTATGCCGAGAAGCGGAACGACAACATAGTCGAAAGCCATTGCCCGCATGGCCATCCCGTACTTGGTCCGCTGGACGAAAAGATGCATGGCCACCATGAATGCGATGGAGACGAGCACGATCATGATCTTCTTGTTTGTGATGAAGACCCCGCCGATGTTGTAGGTGGCCGACTCGATCAGCGGGGGGAAGCGGACCCGCCGGGCCCCCATGATTGCGAGGTTGCCGGTCTCTAAAATGATGCCGATCATCAGACCTGTGATTGCGGCTGAGGCCCGGGGCGCATCCCGCAGGGGCCGGTATCCGATCCGCTCCACGATCATCCCCACAAAGGAGGTGAGAAACATGGAGATGAGGATCGTCAGCACCAGAATCAGCCAGCCCGGCAGGACGAATGTGCCCATCGCGGAGAGGGCCACCAGACCCGTTGCCACGCCGAAGCCGATGTAGGCCCCGACCATGAAGATGTCGCCGTGCGCGAAGTTGAAGAGCATCAGGATACTGTAGACCATAGAGTATCCCAGGGCGATCATCGCGTAGAAACTGCCCCACTGGAGGGCGTTGATCAGATTTTGAAAGAAGAATACCATCTCGCTGTTTCCTCGGAAGAAGCGCTTGAAGGAGGCGGGCCAAAGCGCCTGATATAAAGGCCCTGACCCGCCTCATTTAAACCGTCTTATGGGGATTTGACGTTTAGGGGCAGACCGATTTATAGAACTCGTACTCGCCCTTGTCGCTGATCTTGACGATCACCGCGCACTTGATGGGATCGCCCTCTTCGGTGAAGGTCATGTTGCCGGTGATCCCCTCGAACTTATCGATTTTGGCCAGCGCATCCCGCACGCATTTCCGGTCCTTTTCGATGTCGCCGGTGATGGTTCCGCAGTCCTGGATGGCCCGCTGTACGATGTTCAAAGAGTCCCAGGTGAGCGCGGCCACGTCGTCGGGCACATAGCCGTGTTCCTTATTGTACCGATCGATGAAATCCTTGGTCTTGCCGGTCGCGCCTGCGGCCGCATAATGGGTGCTGAAGAAGAGTCCGTAGCAGGCTTTGCCGCAGAGTTCGACTGTCTCGGCAGAGCCCCAGGAGTCGGAGCCGACAATCGGCTTGTTCCATCCCAGCTCTTTTGCCTGCTGGACGATCAGGGCCACCTCATTATAATACTGGGGGGTGAAGATCACCTCCGCGCCGGAGCGGATGATGTTGGTCAACTGAGAGCTGAAGTCCGCATCTTTGGTGGTGAAGCTCTCATAGGCCACAACAGAGCCGGGGCCGTGGATCTTCTCCCATGCCTCCTTGAAGAACTCGGCCAGGCCCTTGGGATAATCGCTGGCAACGTCATAGAGGACCGCGGCCTTGGTGTAGCCGAACTCATCCGTGATGAAGTTGGCCACCACAGGTCCCTGGAAGGGGTCCAGGAAGCAGCCCCGGAAGACATAGGGGCGGTCTTTGGTGGTGTCGGGGTTGGTGGACCAGGGGCTGATCATGGGGGTCTTGTAATTGTTGGCCACATCGCCGGCCGGCACAGCCTGCTTGGAGGACTGGGGCCCTACGATGACGAGAACCTCATCTTCGGTGATCATCTTGGTGTTGGTCTTGACCGCGGATTCGGCCTTGGACTCGTTATCCTCGATCACCAGTTCCACCGGATACTTCTTACCGCCCACTTCCAGGCCGCCGTTCTGTTTGATGTCCTCCAGCCACATCTGAGCCGCGTACTTGCTCCCCTCTCCCACCTTGGGGATGTCGCCGGTCATGGGGGCGTTGATGCCGACCTTGATGGTCGTCTCCGCAGCCGAAACCCCTGAGACCGAAGAGAGATTGATCGTCAGGCCGACGGCAAGTACCGCGATGATAAAGATCAGACCCTTTCGCATAGTTTCCTCCTTTAAGTTGCTGATTCAAAAGCCCATTGCCTTTTTGATCCACCTGAAGGATCGAATTGTAGCCTGTTACCACAGTCTGATCTTTTTTTCAATGCTTATTGCAAATTTTGCCGTTTCAGGCTTAGAACAGTACGCAAGAAATCAGGCAGAAAGCCATTTAAAACTTCCCTTCGCATCGCCGGGCGCCAGGAGTGTTGCGGTCGCTCCCCGGTCGAATTTGACCATCAGATCGGGGATGCCGTCAGAATCATGGTCTCCGATGCCGCTCTTTTCCGCGGGCACGACCCCGTTTAGCATCACCGAATCCGGATCGATATCCGCGGCATGGTAATCTTCCGGAAGTTCGATGAAGGCGGTGATCCACCGGCCGCGGCTTGCCAGGTTCAACGTCTCCGGATCGCTCTTCACGTCGGCTTCTACCCGGATGTCGCTTCGGATTGCGGCCAGCAGCAGGCCGTTGAGCCGGACGTATTGGCTTTGGATGTGGCCCGCGGCGTCGGCTTCGGCGATCAGGTTGCCGGAAAGATCGTAGAGAAAGACCGTGGTCCGGCCGCCGGCCGTTTTCACGGCCCGCCGGCCCAGGGCGTTGTAGAGGTACTCGCCCAGGACGGCCCTGCTCTCGGCGGCGCGGATCAGGCGGTTGTTCTGACTGTAGGTGAAGGTCCGGCCGGTTCCGTCGGTGATCTCTGAAAGGCGGCCGGTGCCGGGCTCGTAGGCGTAAAGATCGGTAAGGCCGTTTTCGGTTTCGGACAGCCGGTTGCCGGTCCTGTCGTAGGTGTAGCCGATCTCGCCGTATCCGCCGGCGGCTTATGCAAAATCGCCCACGACATTGTAAGGCAACGGAACGGCATGATCCATTGCGTCGATAAGGCAACGCCATGAAAATCATCCTTCGCCCTTTATAGCTTTTGTTATCATCTCCTTGGTTTCATCTATTTTAGACCAAAACATCGCGTGAAACATAAGCCATGGAAAAAACAATACGACCGACACTAATATAGTGTTGTAACTCACGCCCTCAGTGACAATTAAAAAGATCAGCATAAGCAAGCATGCGAACATCCACGATCCCAAAAATATGCCCATGTATAACAATTCAATCAAATATATTTTAATATGTATTTGGGTTGCGTTTCCAGACGAATGGAACCGTCCTTCAATATCAAAAGACCCCTTTGGGGAATCGATGCGAGACAACTTAAAAGCGGTGGACGAAACGGTTCCCGCCAATTTCATTTGGCTATTCCAAAAAGACTGTTTTGACTTGTCCGTTTCCACATGACGTTTAATTTTCTCTACTATTGTTGGAATAGAGTCCTTGGATTGAACTTCAAAAGTCACCATTGGAATAAAACTATAAAGTTGAGATTTATTCATAAATATTTCCAGAACAATCATATGTCGAAAGCGCCGAGATAAGGGCTCAATGCAACGGCTGCGGCATCGAGAATCGCTGTCTTTCCGGAGCCGTTGACGCCGACCAGCACCGTTAATTCGGCATCAAAATCGATACGAAGGTGGGAAAAACAGCGGTAATTTCCAAGTTCCAGAAATTCAAGTCTCATAAAATTGCTCCGGTGTTCCATCCATAATGAATTGCGACCGCATTCCCCCGTTCATCGCGTCCCCGCCGGATCATCGACCGCTCATTAAATCTTACCGGATATCGGAGGCAGGGTCAATTTGAAGCGCAAAAAACCGAAGGTATCTCCGGCTGAAAAAAATTCAAACTGCCTCTTGACAACCCCCTCATGAGCGGACGAGGAGGGCAACCTTTATATCGCAGATACCGAATCGCCTCATTGCCGTATGGGACCGCGCTCAGAACATGACCCATATTGTTCGGAACGCAAACGGCGTCCCCACGGCCATCATCTCGCCGGACGGGGTCCGGACCGATCTGACCATCTATGGGCAGAACCACCTGACGGAGGTGATCCACCCGGACGGCGGGTATTATTCCTTCGAGTATTCCGCAGGCGGGCTGATGACCGCGGAGGTCGATCCCATGGGCAACCGCTTCGAGTACACCTTCGATGACAACGGCCGGCTCATCGACGTGACCGATCCCGAAGGGGGCCTGTGGAAGTACGCCGTGACGGAGAACCCGGACGGCACGGTCGTAACCGAGATGGCCACGGCCGAGGGGCAGCGGACCGTATACGAGGATCTGACCCTTCCCTCGGGGGAGTTCACCTCCCGGATCACTGGCCCGACCGGCTCGGTGACGGAGTACAGCCGTTCCGACCGGGGAGAAACTCCTCGGGGTGAGTCTGCCGGACGGAACCGCGATCGAGTACCTCCACGATCCCCTAGGCAGGAGGATCGCAAAGAAGGTCAACGGGAGCATCACCGAAAAGTACCTCCGGTCCGGGATGACGAGGCTTCTGGCCGTCTACGACGGGGCGGACAACCTCCTCATGCGCTTCTCCTCTACGCAGACGGCCGCACGCCCCTTGCCGTGGAGAAGGAGGGCGTCCTCTACTACCTGGCATACGACCCGGCCGGCAGCCTCAGAGCCGTTGCCGATGCTGCGGGGAATGTGGTAAAAAGGATCGGGTACGACGCCTTCGGCAATATCATCGAAGACTCCGACCCGCTCTTTGACATGCCCCTGGGATTTGCGGGAGGGCTTCAGGACAGGGACACGGGGCTGGTCCGGTTCGGGTACCGGGACTACGACCCCGAGAACGGGCGGTGGGCCGCAAAGGACCCGATCGGGTTTGCCGGCGGGGATACGGATCTGTACGGGTATTGTCTTAATGATCCGGTGAATGGGGTGGATCCGGATGGGTTGAATCCGATGGTCGGGGCTGAAGTCGGGGCGACAATCGGAAGCGCCGGAGGGCCTCCGGGTGCTGTGATCGGAGGAATTATTGGGGCCGCTGCCGGGTTGATTATCGGCCAATGGGTATGGGATAATTGGATCGATAAAGAGATCGATTCTCCCTGCATGGAAGCGAGGAAGAAAAAACATAAAAAACCTGAAAACCCAAATAGACGAAAGGGAGCGGAAGATCGTCAAAAAACTGGGGATAGAGAAAGAAATGTCGGACATACAGATGGAGAAGAACATAGCAAAAGACCCAAAGGAGGATTCAAACATTGAATTACTGAATAATCAAGAATACAAGGTGATTTCCGGGGAAGTATATCCCCTCTTGTATAGCGATATCCAGTCTTTCGGCGGCAGAGCTGATGGGATATCGGCATGTTTGGGTATAGTTGTTTTCGGAAATCACCTAAGTTCTAGTTTTATCGTCATTTTGATTGGTACTTCATTCTCTACTTTTTAAAAAGCTATGAAAATATTTTATGATAATGTTAGTTCAGATTATTCATATCCATTATCTAAAAAGGATGTTAAGCAAATAAAAAAGTTCATAGATTTTGAGATATGGAATAAAATAAGAGGCATAAAATTCGGATGCAATACAAAAACAACTCAAGAGGGGAGAACTGTCAAACGAGGAAGATTTTATGATATTAGAATTAATTTTTGTTTAAATAATATGAGAAGCCTCATTTTGTCCAAAGAAAAAAAATATATTTCAGAAATTAGCTTGTTTGGAGGACAACTTGATTTCAAAAACAACATTATTACATGGAGAATTTTAGATGCCAAATTTTATGCCTTATATATCCTGTTGCATGAAATCGGTCATATAATTTATTGTGAAAAATATTTAAATGATGAAATGAATGGCAAAGCTATGCTTTCAGAAGAGCAATGGTGTGATAATTACGCTATGAAGATACTGGAGGCAATAAAAGAAAAGTATTTAGAATTGTAGACGATCATCTGCTCACCACTGGGGATGCTGCATACTAATACACCCCCGACGGTTTCCCGGCAAAGAAGACCCGGGGGACCGAGGTCACCCTCTACGACTATTCCTCCAAGGGAGAGCTTCTCGGGGTGAGCCTTCCGGACGGGACCGCGATCGAATACCTCCACGATCCCCTGGGCAGGAGGATCGCAAAGAAGGTCAACGGGATCGTCACCGAAAAGTACCTCCGGTCCGGGATGACAAGGCTTCTGGCCCTCTACGACGGGGCGGACAACCTCCTGATGCGCTTCGTCTACGCGGACGGCCGCACGCCCCTTGCCGTGGAGAAGGGGGGCGTCCTCTACTACCTGGCATACGACCCGGTCGGAAGCCTGAGAGCCGTTGCCGACGCTGCGGGGAATGTGGTAAAAAGGATCGGGTACGACGCCTTGCCCGGGCCTTCAACGAGTACGGGGATATCGACGGGGAGAGCCTGACCGACGGAAATCATCAGATGCCGTTTCAGGCCCGCTTGACCCGCATCATATTCGTGGTCCCTTCGGTCCAGACCGGGTGGCCCGCGGTGATCACCACCAGATCTCCTTTCCGGATGTTTCTCGACTGCAGCGCCGCATCCACGGCCAGTTCCACCTGCTCATCGCTGTTCTGGGTCATCTCCACGAGGCTGGGCAGGCATCCCCAGTAGAGCGCCAGCCGGCGGACAGTGGCCGGCTCCGGGGAGAGAGCAAGGATTCTGGGCCGGGGCCGGTACCGGGAGACCTGCTTGGCCGTAAAACCGGAGCGGGTGGTGGCGACGATCGCGGCCGCATCCAGGTGGTCCGCCAGCACGCAGGAGACGTGGGAGACCGACTCCGGCACATCCTTTCTGGGGGTGAGGTTGAGGTACCGGTCATGGGGAAAGAAGCGCTCCGCATCCTCGGTGATCCGGACCATGAAATTGACCGCCTCCACAGGATACTCCCCCGAAGCGGTCTCCTCCGAAAGCATCACCGCGTCCGCGCCGTCCAGCACCGCATTGGCCACATCCGTGGCCTCGGCTCTGGTGGGCCTCGGAGAGGTGACCATAGATCGGAGCATCTGGGTGGCGATGATCACGGGCTTGCCCGCGTCGTTGGCCTTCTTCACCAGCATTTTCTGGATCGAGGGGACGCTCTCCAGGGGGATCTCCACCCCGAGGTCGCCTCTGGCCACCATGATGCCGTCCGAGGCTGTCATTATCGCATCTATATTGGCCACGGCCTCATGCTTTTCGATTTTGGCGATTACCGGTGTCTGGCGACCCTGATCCTCTATCAGCTTTTTGATCCGGAAGATGTCGTCGGCCCGCCGGACAAAGGAGAGCGCCACATAATCGACATTCTCCTTCAGTCCAAAGGCCAGATCTTCCTTGTCCTTTTCCGTGATCGCGTCGATTTGAATGGAGCCGCTGGGCAGATTGATCCCCTTGCTCGATGTGAGAACCCCTCCCTGAACCACCTCGCACTGGATTTCGGTGTCATCGATTCGTTTCACCACCAGCTCCAGCATTCCGTCGGCCAGAAGGATCCGATCTTCGAAAGAGACATCTTCAGGAAGGTGGGGATAGGAGACCGAGACCTGATTCTCATCCCCCATTTCCAGAGGGCGGCTGGTGAGGGTGAAGCGCTGCCCCGGCTCCAGACGGACCCCATCTTCGGGCAGCTTTCCAACCCGGATCTTGGGGCCGCAGAGATCCTGGAGAATGGCAATCGGCTTTCCCATCTCTTCGGAAAGAGCCCGGATGATCTTCATCTTCTCCCCGTGCTCGGCATGGGTTCCGTGGGAGAAGTTGAGCCTGGCCACATTCATTCCGTTCTCTATCAGCTCTTTGAGCACCGCTTCGGAATCACTGGCAGGACCGATGGTGCAGACGATCTTGGTCTTGGGCATGAGATATATCTCCTTTTGGGTTTTTATAGATTCGGTTTTTTTATGCGCCGCTTCTTGAAATCAGTTGCTTCTTTCTTACAATATATCATGAGAAGAAGCGGATTTCGCAACAAAAAATTATTTTCAAAGGAGTCATACCAGATGAGCAATGCCGAAAAGATCGAACCGTTGAAGCGGGTTTTTCTGACACTCACGGCCGGTTCCGAGCCCGGGAAAGAGGACCTGACCCCGGAGCCCTTTCTCTTCTCCTTTATTTATGGTGTCGGTTCAGAAGGGCTTTGCCCTTTTGAGTATGAGATCGCGGAAAGAGGGGAGGGGGAGGCGGTCGGGATATCTCTTGGACAGGAGGAAATAAGCCCCTTTTTCTGCCATCTTATGCCGATGCTGCACGACTTTTTTCCCCGAATCTCCTCTTCGGAAACCCTTCATCTGAACGCGGTGATCCGAAAGGTGGAGAATGCCGACAGCCGGGAGGTGGTGCGGGAGATGGCAAAAATGGCCGAGTGCGGAGACGGCTGCTGCGGGGATGGCTGCTGCGGCCATTGAAAAATATCGCGGTATGAAGAAAAAAAGAGGTTGACAATCCAGTGATCGTATATTACATTTGCTAAGTTTATCCACTGCTGTGGAATCGAAAAAAATCCCCCATCTCCGTGAGGGATTTTTTTTATTGCCAAAAACCAGTACAGCTTCCGCCATCGGCGGAATATCAATTCTATTTTTTGTGAGGATGAAGGGATCATGAAGGAGGACATCAAAAGCGTCAGGAACATCGGTATCAGTGCGCACATCGATTCGGGAAAAACCACCCTTACCGAAAGAATCCTTTATTATACAAAGCGCATTCACGCCATTCACGACGTCAAGGGCAAGGACGGCGTGGGCGCGACCATGGACTCGATGGAGTTGGAGAAGGAGCGGGGCATCACCATTGCATCTGCCGCGACCTTCTGTGAATGGGACGGCCATGAGATCAATATCATCGACACCCCGGGCCATGTGGATTTCACCATCGAGGTGGAGCGCTCCCTGCGGGTGATGGACGGCGCGGTTCTGGTGCTCTGTTCCGTGGGGGGGGTCCAGTCTCAGTCCATCACGGTGGATCATCAAATGAAGCGGTACAATGTCCCCCGCATCGCTTTTGTAAACAAATGTGACCGGAGCGGAGCCAACCCGTTTCGGGTGATCCGTCAGCTCAATGAAAAGCTGGGGCACAATGCCGTGGCCATGCAGATCCCCATCGGGCTGGAGGCCAAATTCGAGGGCATTGTCGATCTGGTGACAATGAAGGCCATCTATTTTGACGGGGACAATGGGGAGATCCTTCGGGAGGAGGCGATTCCCGAGGCCCTGATGGAAGAGGCCCTTCAATACCGGGAGGCGCTTGTGGACGCAGCCTCGCTCTTTTCCGAAGAATTGACCGACGCGGTTCTGGAAGAGGCCGAGATTTCTCCGGACATGATGATCGAAGCCCTTCGCAAGGGGACTCTTACCCGGGAGATCACGCCGGTCTTCATGGGCTCCGCCTATAAAAACAGAGGGGTTCAGCCTCTGCTGAACGGCGTCACATCGCTGCTGCCCTGTCCCCTGGATGTCAAAAACATCGCGCTGGACACCGAGCAGGAGGAGGCCGAGGTGATTCTCACCGCGGATGCCAAAAAGCCGGTGGTGGCACTGGCCTTTAAACTCGAAGACGGGCAGTACGGCCAGCTCACCTACATCCGGGTCTATCAGGGAACCCTGAACAAGGGGGATACGGTGATCAATGTGCGCACCGGAAAGAAGGTCAAGGTGGGCCGGCTGGTTCGGATGCACGCCAATCAGATGGAGGAGATCGACCGGATCGGCGCGGGATACATGGGCGCGCTCTTCGGCATAGACTGCGCATCGGGTGATACATTTGTCGCGCCGGGCCTGAGCCTCACCATGACCTCCATGTATGTTCCCGAGCCGGTGATCTCACTTGCCATCACCCCAAAGGACAACAAGGCCGAGATCAACATGTCCAAGGCCCTGAACCGTTTCTCCAAGGAGGACCCGACCTTCAAAGCCCATGTCAACGAAGAGACCAACGAGACCATCATCTCCGGCATGGGTGAGCTGCACCTGGAGGTCTACATCGAGCGGATGCGGCGGGAGTACAAGGCCGAGGTCGAGACCGGCATGCCCCAGGTGGCCTACCGGGAAACCATCACCCGCCACTCCCCCTTCGACTATGTTCACAAGAAGCAGACCGGCGGCTCGGGCCAGTTCGGACGGATCGGAGGATATTTGGAGCCGACGGACGAGGCCGATTTCATTTTCGAGAGCAAGGTGGTGGGCGGCTCCATTCCGACCCAGTTCATTCCGGCCTGCGAAAAGGGTTTTAAAGAGTGCATGAAAAAGGGGCCCAAACTCGAGTTTCCGGTCAACGGCATCAAAGTGGTGGTCAACGACGGCGCCTCCCATTCGGTGGACTCCTCGGACATGGCCTTCCAGGCCGCGGCCAGAGGCGCATTCAAAGAGGCGTATGCCAAGGCCGCGCCCGTGATCCTGGAGCCGATCATGAAGGTGGTGGTCGAGACTCCGACCGAGTTCCAGGGCGCGGTGATGGGCTTGTTGAACCAGCGCAGAGGAATCATTCTCGGCTCTCAGGACGAGGGGCCCATGTGTGTCATCGAGGCCCAGGTTCCCCTGGCCGAGATGTTCGGCTATTCCACGGTGCTGCGATCCTCCACCCAGGGAAAGGCGCAGTTTACCATGGAGTTCTCCGTTTATCGGGAAGTTCCCAAAAGCATTGCGGAAGAGCTGGCAAAGAAAGTGGCCCAGGACAAGAAGCAGGTGGCCTGATTCTTTGCGGCCCGAATCGGCCCGAATCATTCCGGGCCGATTTATCTCGGGCCGATTTATCTCGGAATGGGGCCCTGTGCCCCATTGAACTCGATGCTCATATATCTTAAGGAAAGGAGCTTTTATATGCTCAAAAATGACCTGATCTTCCGGAACCCCATGCGGGTGGCCGGAAGTACCGATCAGGAGGAGATTCTCCCCCCAGGGGGGCTGGGTGCGGTGCTGGCACGGGCCGGTGTGGGAAAGACCGCACTGCTGGTGCAACTGGCCCTCGACAGCCTGTTGCGGGAGAAGAACGTCCTCCACATCAGCCTCGGGGACCCGGTTCGGAAGGTCTGCCTCTGGTATGAGGAGGTCTTTCGGAACATCGCTGCCCAATACGAGATCACGGACCGGATGGACGCGCTCTGGGAGACGATTCTCCCCCACCGGCTCATCATGACCTTCAAGGCCGAGGACTTCAGCGTGCCCCGTCTGGAGGCCCGGATCTCCGATCTCGCGGAGCAGGATATTTTTCTGCCCCAGATGATCCTGGTGGACGGGATGTCCTTTGATGATCCGGAAGCCCGGCAGTCCCTGACCGATTTCAAAACCATGGCCGCCAGCTACGGCGTCCATGCCTGGTTCACGGCCCGCACCCATAGGGACGCGCCGGCCGATGAAGCAGGTGTGCCGGAGAACTTCGCGCCGGTGGCCGATCTCTTCCATTCGATCTTCAGGATTCAGCCCGAAGGCAAGGAGATCTTTGTGCGGCTGCTGAAGGGGGGGACCCCCGAGGCAAGAGAGAAATCCCTCTTTCTGGAGCCGACAACCCTTCTGATCCGCCTGGGAAACTGAATAGAGCAGAAAGAAGAAGAGATTCTGGCCCTGAAGGGCTTTTTAGGCTTCCTTCCTCAGAATCTCCGAAAATTCAGGGGGGGACGAAAAGAGAGCATCTGATCCGGGATAATCGTTCTCCCAGATCCGGGGCCGAAAAAAGGGATCAGGAATCGGGGATAATATTGAAATGGATCGCCTCCGGGGAATCGGGGGCGACCTTTCTGCCGAGGCCGAAGATTCCGCTGCCGATGAGGGGAGTCTCCTGCTGTTTCAGGTTCATCCCCTTCTCCCCTTTGATAAAGACGTATGTCCCGTTGGTGCTGTGGTCGATCAGGATGAATTGGTCCTGGCGGTAGACGATCCGGGCATGGGAGCGGGAGACCCGGCTGTCCTCCACCACGAGGTTGTTATGGCTCTGCCTTCCCATGGTGACGCTGGGGCGGCTCTGGCTGATCTCCACCAACTGTTCCCGGAACCGAAGCTCCATGCGGCTTCTGCGCTTCTGTGAAATGGATACGGTACCGGCAGCCGGTACAGGCGGCCGGAGAATTGTCTTACAGTTGATACATCTGGCAGGTACTTCCTCATCTCCCGGCGTTTCCACAACATTTCGGGCGCCGCATTCCTCGCAGAAGATGATCATTTACCGATTCTCCCTCAACAGTCGCAATTCCTCCCGAATGGCCTGCAATTCCTGCAGAAGGTTATTCCCGATTTTATTCAAAGTATGGACAACGTCACCCGCATTGCCGCCTTCGGCTCCGGAAGCAGCTTCCATCTCTTCTCTATATTCCGGTTCCGGTGATGGCTCGGCTGGGGCCGGCTCCGGTTCGGCTTTGGCCTTTTTGCCCTTTCCGAAATCCTTGATCTGCTCCTTGAGCTTCTTGTACTTGTTCACTTCCGAGACAAGGATCTTCTTTTTGGCCCCATCGGACATATCCGATGAGAGTATCACCTGCTCGAGATTTTCATAGACAGAGTTCAAGAGCGCAATCGAGTCCGGGTGCGCGCCGGCCTTCTTCTTCTGGACATATTTCCCTAAAGATCCCATAAGCTGAAGAAAGGCCACGAGGATCTTGTCATTCTTATGCGACTTCTCGAGCTTTGTCACCTCATCATTGAGCCGATACATGAGCTGATCGGTGATCTCCCACTCCAGGGACAGGATGACCGATTTGAGTTCCTTCAGATCTGAATTATCCACGTCCAGGGTATCCTTTTTTGCCGGTTTTTGGGGCGGTTTGCCTTTATTTTTTTTTCCGCCGGCAGCAGCCGGAGGCGAGATCGGACCCTGTTGAATGTCCACGCCGGAATCATCCACATTCATCTCGGAATCTTCCTTCAGGACCGGTCCGCCCTCATCATCATCGGAATAGAAATCATCGATGTTCTGGCCGGATCCTTCATAATCAATATCCTCCGAGCCGGAATCCTCCTTTTCATCTCCGAAAAAGTCATCGAGTCGGCTGTCTACCTCCGGTCCCATTTTGCCGTTATCATCGGAGCCCACGCTGCATCCTCCATAATCTTGCCATCGATTTTACCTGAACCCTATTCGGCCTACCAGACGTCGTTGATCTTCTGTATGGCCTCGGCTACCTTCAGGCGGAGAAGACCAAGGGCAACATCTTTACCGAAGATGGTGATCAGCAGATATTCGGGATTGACTTTGCTGAAGTGGATATTCTCGCTCTCTCCCTTGTGAAAGAGCAATGAGAACTCCTCCTCTCCAACGATCTTGGCCATGGTATCCACTGCGGCAAAATTGGCCGATGCCAAGGCAGCAAGGGAGTACAGATCGTGCTGCGCCTCGCCATTGTCATGCTGGGCAATGATATTTCCGGCCATGTCGATAAGCATGACGCTGTGGACGCCGCTCTCGATGAGGTCCTCCTCCAGCACCTGCTCGATCACCTCTAACTGCTCTGGGCCCAGAGAGTAATCGGTAAAAGAGGCATTGTCATCATATTCGGAACCCAATTGTCTCTCCTCCTATTTGAGTACGTTTTGCAGGGAAGCCATAGTTGCGGAAATGATTTTCTTCAGCGTCGGAACCACATTGTGCCCTGTGACCGCACTCGCGGGGAAGGAGGGGACCTTCAACTGGCTGTTGAGATCCTTATCCATCACCTCGATCGGCAGCAGAGGAACATCCTTAAGATCCCGTTTGTTGTACTGGAGAACGAGGGGGACCTTGAAGATGCTCTTCTTATAGGTGGAGAGATTCTCCTGAAGGTTTTTCAGGGAAAGGACATTCTTCTTTCTCTGCTCCACTTGTGAATCCGCAACAAAAACAATGCCATCCACCCCTTTTAAAACGAGTTTCCGGGTCGCGTCATATTTCACCTGACCAGGTACGGTATAAAGTTGTACCTTGACATCGTAGCCCATAATCTTGCCGATGTCAAAGGGGAGGAAGTCGAAAAAAAGGGTCCGATCCCCATGGGTCTTGATGCTGACCATTTCGGATTTGATCCGTTCTCTGAACTTGCTGTAGATATACTCCAGATTGGAGGTCTTTCCCCCTCTGCCGGGTCCATAAAAGACGATCTTTGCCTGGACCTCTTTGGTCTTCATGTTGACGAACGCCAAATCAGATCCCTCCTAAACGATGGTTAACTCGATACCTTCTGCAATAATGGCTCCCTTGCGGTCTACTTTTCCAGCAGTCCGTTGATCTTCTCAATCGCCTCCGTCACCTTCAGCCGCAACAGCCCCAACGTCACATTTTTTCCAAAAATGGAGATCAGGAGGAATTCGGGGTTGATCTTGCTGAAATGGATGTTCTCGTTCTCCCCTTTATGGAACAGCAGTGAGAACTCCTGTTCCCCGACGAGTTTGGCCATCGTATCCACAGCGGCAAAATTGGCCGAAGCAAGGGCCGCAAGGGAATAGACATCATGATCACACAGGCCATTGTCCCGGTTCGCGATGATGTTTCCGGCCATATCGATGAGAAGCACGCTGTTGACGCCGCTTTCCACGAGGTCTTCATGGAGAATGGCCTCAATCTGGTCCAGTTGTTCCTGTCCCAGCGTGTATTCGGAAAAACTTATATCATCATAATTTGACCCCAAATCTCTTTTCTCCCATGCCTTTGTAGATCAGCCGCCATTCTCATCGAATCGTGCCAGCGGTATAAGAAGTTCTAACTTCCTGGAATATTAAATTATAAATATTTCAACGGCACTGCATCGGCTCCGATAATAACAGTCGGTTCAATTCCTGTCAACAACTACCCATACTGTCCTTGTCGGACTTTTACAGCGATTTCCATTCTACCAGATATCATGTTTCGTTTATTGACGCAATTGTTTCATTTTGATAAGATCAAAATTCTTAGGCTTCCCACCCCAGAAAAGGAGAAAGGTATGGCCAGCCAAAAACGCAAGGAAGTGCCGGCATGGGATAAATTAAAAAAATTTGTAGATCTCATGGACCGGCCTGATCATCATCTTTTCCATCTTATCAGAACCGAAGGCCGATTCCAAAAATTTTCTTTGGAAGGCGGCGGTATTTTTTATGATTTCTCCCGGCAGCGGGTCGATCCATCCGTGATGGAGAACCTCTTTGCCCTTGCCCGGGGGCGGGGGATAAAGGATCGGTTTTCCGCGATGATGCGGGGGGAGAAGGTCAATGCCACCGAAAACAGAGCCGCTCTCCATACCGCTTGCCGGGACTTTTCCGGGGCGTCGATATCCGTGGATGGGGCCGATGTCATGCCGGAGATCCGCCGGGTCCGGGAAGAGATCCGGGAATTCTCCGGTAAGGTGCATAGCGGGGAGATCAGAGGGGCCACGGGGAAAAGATTCTCTCATGCCGTGGTGGTGGGTATCGGCGGCTCCTATCTGGGAAGCCAATTCGTCTCCGAAGCTCTGGCAGCCGATGCTGACAAGGGGATCGAACTCCATTATCTGGCCAATGTGGACATCAACGATTTCGGCAGGATCGAGGGCCGCATCGACCCCGAAGCCACTTTGTGGATTATCATCTCCAAAAGCTATACCACCCCCGAGACCCTGGCCAATACGGAACAGGCATATTCTTTCATGCGGGAAAAAGGGGTCGACCCGGCCCGCCATGTGGTCACGGTTGCGGCCAAGGGGAGCCCCGGAGACGATCCTTCCAATCCGGTATTGAAAGCCTTTCACATGTTCGACTTTATCGGGGGGCGGTACAGTGTCTCCTCTGCGGTGGGCGGGGTTCCTTTAAGTCTCTATCTCGGATATGACCGTTTCGAGCGTTTTTTAAAAGGCGCAGAGGAGATGGATCTCCACACAAGGGATGCGGCAGAAGAAAAGAATCTGCCACTGATCGCGGCGCTCATCGGGATCTGGAACAATGATTTTCTCGGCTATCCCGCACAGTCCATCATCCCCTACAGCACCCCTTTGAACCAACTGGCGCCCCATATCCAGCAGCTCTACATGGAGAGCAACGGCAAATCCGTAACCGCGGAAGGGGAACGGCTTGAAGCCGATTCCGGAGTGATCATCTTCGGAGAGCCCGGAACCAATGCCCAGCACTCCTTTTTCCAGCTCGCACACCAGGGACGACCCTTCCCCATCGATTTCATCGGGGTTCTCCGGCCCCAATATAAAGGTAAGGCAGCCATGTCAAAAGGGGTCACCAATCATCAGGAACTCTGGGCAAATCTCATCTCCCAGCCCCTGGCACTGGCCCAGGGCAAGGCCGATGAGAATCCGGCCAAAGTCTTCGGGGGCAACCGGCCTTCATCTACCATCGTGCTGGAGGATCTCTCTCCGGAGAATGTGGGAAGGCTCCTCTCCTTTTACGAGGCCAAAACTGTGTACGAGGCCTTTGTCTGGGGGATCAATCCCTTTGACCAGTATGGTGTTGAGCTGGGCAAAATTCTGGCCGGAGATATCCGGAAGAAGATGGCGCAGGCCAATGAGACCGGAGATGCAGGTTTTGAAGGGCTCGATCCGATCCGGAAGTTCTATCTCAAACGACTCTATGCAGGCAGGCTCTAGGCTTTCCGGCTTTGGGTTTGGGGAAAAAAGGGTAATTATGATATAATTACAATTATACGGTTCGGAAATCGAACCTTCCCAAACTCGAATAGAAAAGGAATCTACCATGATGAGAACAAAAAGGGGAATCATCCTGCTGTCAGCAGTGATGATGGTTATGGCAATGGCCTCGGGCCTCTGGGCACAGGAAGCCGGAAAAGTCGATATCAATACAGCCTCTGCTGAGGTGCTGATGACTTTGGATGGCATCGGCCCGGTTTATGCGGAAAGGATTGTTGAATACAGAGAGGCCAACGGCCTCTTCAAGAGTGCTGAGGATATCCGGGATGTCAGTGGGATCGGCCCCAAGACTTTTGAGCAGAACAAGGATCGCCTGACCGTTGGCGGCAGCCCTGCTGCAACCGGAACTGAAACCTCTCCATCAGACGCTTCAGGCAAGAAAAAAGAATAATACCCACAGGTAACTTTCACCTCCTCTGCCCCCTGGCCGGTTACGGCCCGGGGGTTTTATTTTCCTTGACAGATCCCCCCCATTCCATGCAATACTTTCCCTTTTAGAAAAACGGTCAAATCGATCCCGGACAAAACAGAATGCTTCTAAAACAGATAGTTATGAGAATATTGGGCTGTAACTCAAGGGGCGGAGCTATGCGCGGCCGAACTATATATAACAGCGGAACTATATATAAATGATGCCGCGGATCCCGATGGCCCGTCCATCATCCCCTGTCCCACAGCACATGAGAATCAAATGAATATGAACGGTTCCCTCCAATATCCCAAAGAGCCCGTACCGCTGGAGAATCTGCCGGTCAAGTTCATGAAGCAGTCCCGGTTCGTCCCCCTGGCCATGGATGGCGGGACACTTACCATCGCGATGGCGCCTCCCGAGGACTCAGAAGCCTTGGAGGCCCTCAAGTTCGCGTATGGGCTCGACGTAGCGGTGCAGAATGGCCGGGCTGAGGATATCTTCGATGCCATCGAACGGCTCTATGGCGCGAGCAGCCAGTCGATCGAGACGATCATTGAGGAGGCCGGGAAGGATATCTATGAGATCGCGGGGGGCGAGGATGCCGATGTTGATCAACTGCGGGATCTTGCATCCGAGGCCCCCATCATCCGGCTGGTCAACCGGCTGATCCTGAACGCGGTAGAGCAGAGAGCCAGTGACATCCACTTCGAGCCCTTCGAGGACGAATTCAAGGTCCGCTACCGGATCGACGGAGTGCTCAATGAGGTCGATGCCCCGCCCAAACGGCTCCAGGCCGCGATCATCTCCCGGGTCAAGATCATGGCCAAGCTCGACATCGCGGAGCGCAGGCTTCCCCAGGATGGCCGGATCAAGCTGAGGATCGCGGACCGGGAGATCGACTTTCGGGTCTCCACCATCCCGACCCTCTACGGCGAAAGTCTGGTGATGCGGATTCTGGACCGGGAAAACCTGATTTTAGACCTTGCCCGGATCGGCTTTCCGGAATCGCTGCTCTCCCGATATGCGGAGCTGATCGGCCAGCCCTACGGGATGGTTCTGGTGACCGGCCCCACCGGCAGCGGAAAGACCTCAACATTATATACGACCCTTGCACGGATCAACTCCCCGGAAAAGAAGATCATCACCTTGGAAGATCCGGTGGAGTACCAGCTCGGCGGAGTCAATCAGATCCAGGTCAACCCGAAGATCGGCCTCACCTTTGCATCGGGCCTCCGCGCGATCGTCCGCCAGGACCCGGACATCATTCTGGTAGGGGAGATCCGGGACCGGGAGACGGCCGAGATCGCGATCCAGTCAGCGCTCACGGGCCATCTCCTCTTTTCCACCCTGCACACCAACGATTCGGCCGGCGCGGTCACCCGGCTTCTGGAGATGGGGGTGGAGAACTTTCTGCTCAGCTCTACGCTTTTGGGAATTCTGGCCCAGCGGCTGGTCCGGGTGATCTGCTCCGACTGCAAAAGGGAGGTCGATCCGGATGAAAAGCTTATCCGGTCCATGCGATTGAGCAGATCCGATCTGGAAGGGGTCCGCTTCTATGAAGGAAAGGGGTGCGAAGCCTGTAGAAACACCGGTTTTCGAGGAAGAACCGGGCTCTTTGAATACCTGCCCATCGATGAAGAGATTCGAAAAGAGATCCTGGCGCAATCGAGCGCGGAGCGGATTAAGCGCGTTGCGGGAGAAAGCGGGATGATCTCCCTGCGGGCACACGGATGGGAGAAGGTCAAAGCGGGCGTCACCACCTTATCGGAAGTACTCCGGGTAACCCTGGAAATATAGCTTGGAGATATAGCCTGGAGATATAGACTATGCCGCTTTACGCATACAAGGCCGCGGAGCCGACCGGGAAGGTAGTGCGGGGCTCTCTGGAGGCGGCAGATGAACGAGGGGCTGCAGGGCGTCTTCAGGATATGGGCTATATTCCCATCCAGATCCGGCCGGCCGGAAAGAGCGGCCCCTCCCTGACATCCGATCTGTTCCGGTATGATCTCAGCAAGAGTTTATCCGCGATTTTCTCGCGGATCTCCGAAGCCGATGTGATGCGCTTCACCCAGGATCTGGCCGCGCTTCTTTCCGCAGGATTGCCGGTGGATCGGGCACTTTCGGTGCTGATCGATACCGCGGAAAAGCCCGGATTCAAAAACGTGATCCGGGAGATGCTTCGCTCTGTACAGGGAGGAAGCTACCTGTCGGATGCGATGGCCAAACACCCGAAGGCATTTTCGGAGTTCTACGTCAACATGGTCCGGGCCGGGGAGGCCGGCGGTGTGCTGGAGGCGGTGCTGGAGCGGCTGGGGATCTTTCTGGAGAATTCACAGGAGCTGAAGGATTATATCCGCTCTGCCCTGGTCTACCCCATCTTTCTGCTCTTTGTGGGGGGGATCTCCATCATCATCCTGATGACCTTTGTCATCCCGAAGTTCTCCATGATCTTCGAGGATATGGGCGGGGCCATTCCGCTCTCCACAAAGATTCTTTTGGCCATGAGCGGGCTTTTGAGAACCTACTGGCCGATTATTCTTATGGG